>CAZYQM010000009.1:1622-18255 GCA_964649965.1 uncultured Gemmatimonas sp. | reverse complement strand
CGCGACAAGTCGCTCGCGCAGCTGGCGGCCTGCGACGTCGGTGCCTGGTACAATGCGGAGTATCCGGCGCTGGCCAGGCCCACCTACGTGGGGGCGCGCATCGCGACGCTCGACGAGGTGCTGACGCGCTATGCCGGTCGCGCGCGCTTCTACATCGAGACCAAGAATCCCGCCGAGGCGCCGGGGATGGAGGACTCGCTGCTCGCCGTGCTCAGGCGGCATCGCCTCGTCGGTCGCGGCGGCGACGAGGGTCGCGTCCTCGTGCAGTCGTTCAGCCCGGCCAGCCTTGAGCGTTTGCACGCGCTGGAGCCGCGCCTGCCCCTCGTGCAGCTCTGGGACGACGAGATCCCCGCGGATTCGCTGGAGCCGCTGCTCGATCGCGTCGCACGCTACGCCGTCGGGTTCGGGCCGTCGCGGCGCCTCGTGTCGCAGCGGCTGGTGGACGCGGCGCGCGCCCGCGACCTCGTGGTGCATCCGTACACGGTCAACGCCGAGTCCGCGATGAGCTTCCTGCTCGGACTCGGCGTCGACGGGATCTTCACGGATCGGCCTGCCGCGCTGCGGCAGCTGCTGCAGCGCTGACTACTCGCCGGCGGCCGGCTTGCTCGCTTCGCGGATCATCGCGATCGCCGAGGTGTTGACGGCGACGTCGCCGATCTCGGCGTTGTCCGTCACGAAGACGGCGCGCGCGAGGCCGACGAACTTGCCGCAGTGGTGCAGGTAGTCGCTCATCCGCTGCATCGGGGCGACGTACATCACGCCGCGCAGGACTTTGCCGCCGATGAGGCACACCTCGACCTCACGCTCGCCGGCGCCCGCGCCGGCCTGGCCGACGACGATGACGTTGGCATCAGGCGCCGAGACCATCACGACGAGGTCGGTCTGCACGATGATATGGCCGGGCGCCTCCTGCAGCTTCGGGCGGCGGGCGTCCACCATATTCATATAGCCGCCCTTGCGGTTCCCGAGGAACGCGACGAGCGACATATCTTCGGCGATGTAGATGGACCCTTCGAGCAGCGTGGCATCACGCATCACGATGTGGATGCGCTTGCTCTCTTGGGTGCGGGTACGGCCGGCAGTCGGGGAGGTCATATCCGATAAGGTGGAGTACGACGGACAGACGAGCCAGCCCCCGGAAACGGCACGGAAGGCCTTGCGGGCGGGGGGCGGTCCCGCCGAGGCTTCGCGGATGCCGAACCGATCCCGGTCACCCCGCGCGCTGCTGACCCTCGCCGCGCTCATCCTAGCGGCACCGCTCGCAGCGCCGTTTGCAGCGCCCCTCGCGGCCCAGGTCCGCGCGCCGCAGTCGGTGGCGATCGACACGTTGCGCATCGAGATTCACGCCGGCCGCGCACAACTGGCCGAGTCGCAGGTGGATCTCGCGCTGCGCTTTCGCGTGGAGGAGCCGGGCGCGGTGCTGCTCTCGATGGCCGCCTGGACGCCGGGGTCGTACGACATCGCGAACTACGCGCGGGCGGTCTCCGGCTTCGCCGCGGCGGCGGAGGGACAGCCGCTACGCTGGGACAAGCTCGACCCCGACACCTGGCGGCTGCAGGTCCCGCGCGCCGGCGAGGTCCGCGTGCGGTATCGCGTGCGCACCGACGAACTCGACGTCGCGGGCAGTTGGAGCGACGGCGACTTCGCCTTCCTCAACGGCACGAACGCGATCCTGTTCGTCGAGGGCCGCCCGGAGACGCCGGCACAGCTGGTGATCCGCACCGAACCCGACTGGCGCGTCGCCACGGGAATGACGCCCGACGACTCGACGCATCGCTATCGCGCCGGTGACGTGCACGACCTGCTCGATCACCCGATGTTCATCGGTCGCTTCGACCTGGACAGCGCGCGCGTCGCCGACAAATGGATGCGGCTCGCGACCTGGCCCGTGGGCAGCGTCGCCGGTCGTCGCCGCGCGGCGCTCTGGGACGCGCTCACGCGCAGCGTCGAACCGCTCGCCGCGGTCTTCGGCGACGTTCCCTGGCAGTCGTACACGGTGCTGCAGGTCGCGCATCCGGAAGTCGGCGGGATGGCCGCACTGGAACACAGCGAGAGCGAACTCGCGCTCGTCGGCAACGCCTACCTCGATGAGCCCTTCGTGCCGAGCATCCACGCGCACGAGATCGCGCACGCCTGGAACGTGAAGCGCCTGCGGCCCGAGGATCTCTGGCCCTACCGCTACGACGCGCCGCAGCCGACGCCCTGGCTGTGGATCAGCGAAGGCATCACCGATTACTACGCCGACCTCGCACTGCTGCGCAGCGGACTCGTCGACGAGGCGCAGTTCCTCGAGACGACGCTCGGCAAGATCGCCAGCGTAGAGGACCGGCCGGCGACCGCGCTCGAGGACGCCTCGCTGCAGACCTGGCTCGGGATGCGCGACGCCACGGGCGACCTCTACTACGACAAGGGTTCGTTGGCCGGACTCGCGCTCGACATCCTCATCCGCGATGCCTCCGACAACCGCAGCTCGCTCGATGCCGTGATGCGCGAGCTGTATGAGCGCACGTACAAGGCGGGTCGCGGCTTCACGCACGACGACGTCTGGAACGCCGTCGCGCGCGCAACGCGCGGTAAGGCCTGGGGCGACTTCGAGCGCCGCTACATCGACGGTCGCGACGCGTACCCCTGGGCCGAGTGGCTGGCGCTCGGCGGCTGGCGCCTCGTGCAGGACACCATCACCGAACCGCGGCTCGGCGTGCTGCTGCGCAGCCATCCGGACGGCGTGATGGTCGTCGGCCTCGATCCGGACGGGATGGCGGCGCGCGCGGGCGTCGAGCTGGGCGACGTGCTCGTGTCGCTCGGCGGTTTCGCGACGAGCGACGCGGAGTTCGGTCGGAAGTGGCGCGAGGTCTGGGGCGTACGGCCGGGCGCCGAGTTGCCGATGACGGCCCTGCGCGACGGGACGCGCGTGCCGCTCACCGCGCGCGTGGAGCTGGATACGCGCACGGAGCGGCGCATCGAGCCGGATCCGACGGCGAACTCGCGGGCGCGGCGAATCCGCACGGGGATCCTGCAGGGAATTCCACGGCCGTAGCCGCGCGGGCGGACGCTTACGGCGCGCCCGTCCGCATCCGGCGCACACGGTTGGTGATCGCCGTGTCGCGCGCGGCCCGCGGCTGCTGCATCAGTCGCTCGACTTCGTCGATCTCGCGCGGCACCAATGCGCTGGGGCGTTCCACGCCGCGCGCCGTGACGAGGTAGTCGTCCTCGATGCGCACGCCGATGCCCTTGTAGCGCGCGAAGGCCTCGGCGCTGCGTTGCAGGTACGCCGTGTTGTTCGGCGTGCGCGGCAGGATCTGCGGCAGGTTCTCGCGCACGTAGATGCCGGGTTCGATCGTGAACGCGCTGCCGACGCCGATCGCGCCGAGTTCGTACTGATCGGGGTCGTGGACGTCGAGTCCGATGCCGTGACCCAAGCCGTGCATATAGAACAGCGAGAGCTGCGAGCAGCTGCGCGCGCGCTCGGCCGTGCCGCAATCGTAGGTCGCCGTCGGGCTGTCGATCAGCCCGATGCGCGCGAGGCCCTGTGCGAGCGCCGTCGTCGCCGCGCCGTTCAGCGCCGCCCAGCGCGCGCCCGGTGCGACCAGCGCCTCGGCCGCCTTCTGCGCCGCCAGCACGATCTCATAGATGTCGCGCTGCGCCTGCGAGAAGCGCCCGCTCACCGGAATCGTGCGCGTGATGTCGGCCGAGTAGGCGTCGAACTGCGTGGCCATATCCATCACGATGACCTCGCCGGCCTCGGCGATGCGCGAGTTCGCATTGTAGTGCAGCGTCGTCGCGTTGGGGCCGGAGCCGACGATGGAGCCGTAGCCCGGCACGTCGCCGGTCTCGCGGCGCCAGACCTGCTCGGCTGCCGCCTGCAGTTCCCACTCGCCGATGCCCGGCTGCGCCAGCGCGAAGGCCGCGAGATGGCCGCGCGCGCTGATCTCGGCGGCGATGCGCAGGCGTTCGAGCTCCGCCTCGGACTTCTTGCCGCGCAGCGCCGCCACCGCCCGCGTCGCCTCCGTGATGCGACGGTTCGGATGCGCGGCCTGCAGGGCGTTCACGAACTGCTCGTGCGGAGAGAGCGTTGTCGGCCCGCCGTGGAAGTCGCCGATCACGTAGAGCTGGACGTCGGCGTTCAGCACGGAATCCAGCGCCGCCCGGAGTTCCGAGACGTTGCGGCCAGCGATGCCCATCTGCGGACGCACGCCGTCGACGCCGAGCCGCGCGCCCGTCCACACTTCCTGCGCCGGATCACGCGGCTCGACGAACAGCGTGGCCCGCGAGCTGCCGTCCACGCGCGCGAGCAGCAGCGCCGCGTTGGGCTCGCGGATTCCCGTGAGGTAGTAGAACGGCCGCGACTGCGACCAGGGCAGGTAGTCCTGCGCGGGCTCCGCTGCGCCGAGCACGAGGATGGCCCCGTCGTCGAGGCGGTCCACGAGGGCTTCGCGCCGCGCGGCGAACTCCGTGGGCGCGATTTGGGCGGCAAGCGGTGCCGCCAGCGGCGTCAGGGGCAGCGGCGCGGCCAGCAGCAGCGCAGTCAGGGCAAATCGGACAGATCGCATCGGCTCGGCAGGAGAGGGTACCCGGAATCTAGGCGGCCCCAACGCCCGCCGCGCCGGGCGCGTAGCTTAAGGCTGACCTTCACTCCCACCTGGAGTCGTTCGCGATGTCTTTGCGTTCCTTGCGTTTCGCGCTGACGCTTTCGGCGCTCGCCGCCCTTCCGTTGGCCGCGCAGCAGCAGCGGCTGACCTCGCCGGAGCAGTTCTTCGGCCACCAGATCGGCGCCGACTACGTCCTTCCCGACTACACCAAGTTCCACGAGTACTGGATCCGCCTCGCCAACGAGTCGGACCGGATGGAGCTCGACACGATCGGCCTCACGGCCGAGGGTCGCCCGCAGATTATGGCGATCGTCTCGAGCCCGGAGAACCTCCGCAACAAGGAGCGCTACCGGCAGATCGCCGAGCGGCTCGCCCGCGCCGAAGGCGTGACGGCCGAGCAGGCGCGGCAATTGGCGCGCGAGGGCAAGGGCATCGTCTGGATCGACGGCGGCCTGCACGCCACCGAAGTGCTCGGCGCGCAGCAGCTGATCGAGACCAACTGGCAGCTCGTGAGCGGCCAGGACGAGGAGACGAAGCGCTTCCTCGACGACCTGATCATCGTGATGGTGCACGCGAATCCCGACGGGATGGAGCTGGTGAGCGATTGGTATATGCGCGAGTCCGATCCGCGCCGCCGCAGCTATAACAACATCCCGCGGCTCTACCAGAAGTACATCGGCCACGACAACAACCGCGATTTCTACCTTGCGGCGCAGCCGGAGTCCGAGAACCTCAACCGCGTGCTGTACACCGAGTGGTATCCGCAGGTGATGTACAACCATCACCAGACGGGCCCGGCCGGCACCGTGATGTTCGCGCCGCCGTTCCGCGACCCGATGAACTTCAACATCCACCCGCTGATCAAGACCGGCCTCGACGTGGTCGGCGGCGCGATGCACAACCGCTTCGTGCTCGAGGAGAAGGGTGGCGTGGTGATGCGCTCCGGCGCCGGCTACTCCACGTGGTGGAACGGCGGCCTGCGCACGACGGTGTACTTCCACAATATGATCGGCCTCCTCACGGAGACGATCGGCAGCCCGTCGGGCCTCGAGATCCCCTTCATCGCGAACCGCCAGCTGGCCAGTGCCGACCTCCCGCTGCCCGTGGTGCCGGGACCGTGGAAGTTCCGCCAGTCCATCGAGTACTCCGTGACGGCCAACAAGGCCGTGCTCGACGTCGTCTCGCGCAACCGCGAGCACTTCCTGTTCAACATCTGGAAGATGGGCAACGACCGGATTGAGCAGGGCAACACGGATAGCTGGACGATCTGGCCGAAGCGCAACGCCGCCGCGCAGGCGCGTATCGAGGCGGAGAACCGCGCCCGCCGCGCGCAGGCCCAAGGCGACAACCCGATGGCCTTCCTCGGCGGCTTCGGCAACGCCGCCAACCAGCGCCGTGGCGAGGAAGCGCAGGCGATGATGGCGATGATGAAGTCGCCGGAGAACCGTGACCCGCGCGCCTACATCATCCCCAGCAACCAGCGGGACTTCCCGACGGCCGTGCGTTTCATCGTCGCGCTGCAGAAGGCGGGCATCGACGTGCACCGCGCGACGTCGGCGTTCTCGCACGGCGGCAAGCAGTATCCGGCCGGCTCGTACCTCGTGAAGGTCGGCCAGGCCTTCGGCGCCCACGTGCTCGATATGTTCGAGCCGCAGGACCACCCGAACGACTTCCGCGTGCCCGGTGGCCCGCCGACGCCGCCCTACGACAACGCCGGCTGGACGCTGGCGATGCAGATGGGCGTCGTCTATGACCGCGTGCTCGACAACCTCACCGGTCCGTTCGAGAAGATCGCGCCGACGAACCGCGTGCGTCCGGCGGCCGGCAGCGTGGCCAACGCCAGGGTGTGGCACCTCTCCGGGGCGCAGAACGACGCGTTCATCGTCGTGAACCGCCTGCTCAAGGCCAACCAGTCGGTGTCGCGCAAGGCGGACGGGACGTGGGTGATCCCGGCGACCAGCGGCAGCCGGCCGATCGTGCAGCGCGCGGCGCAGGAGCTCGGCCTCTCGTTCACGGCGGGTAACAACACCGGTGCGACGGCGGTGCGCCCGATGCGCATCGGCCTGTGGGACCGCTACGGCGGCTCGATGCCCAGCGGCTGGACGCGCTGGCTGCTCGAGCAGTACGAGTTCCCGTTCTCGGTCGTGTATCCGCAGGAGCTCGATGCGGGTAACCTGAACGCGAAGTACGACGCGCTCATCTTCGTGGACGGCGCCATCCCGGCGTATCGCGAAGGCGCGGCGGGCGGCCGGCAGGGCGGTGGCCAGGGCGGTGACGCCGCGCAGGGCATCCCGGCCGAGTTCCGCAGCTGGGTGGGCAACGTGACGCAGGACCGCACGGTGCCGCAGCTGAAGCGCTTCGCCGAGGCGGGCGGTACGATCATCACGATCGGCAGCTCGACCAACATCGCGCAGCATCTCGGCCTGCCGCTCAGCGATCACCTCGTGGAGCGGATGCCCACGGGCGAGGAGCGTGGACTTGGCAGCGAGAAGTTCTACGTGCCTGGCTCGCTGCTCGAGGTCGCGGTGGACACGACGACCGCCGCCGGCCGCGGGATGACCTCGCGGGCCATCGTGATGTACGACAACTCGCCGGTGTTCCGCCTCGCGCCGGATGCGGCGGCCAAGGGCGTGACGCCGATCGCGTGGTTCGACACGCCGAACGCCCTGCGCAGCGGTTGGGCCTGGGGTGAGACGTATCTCGAGGGCGGAGTCGCCGCTGCCGATGCCCGCGTGGGTCGCGGCCTGGTGCGGTTGATCGGACCCGAGGCGCTGTTCCGTGCGCAGCCGCACGGGACGTTCAAGCTCGTGTTCAATGGGCTGATCGGAACGCGGTAAACGCGGAACGGTGAACGGTGGAAGGCGGGAGGGGCCTCGGCTCCTCCCGCCTTCTGCATTCCGGTGCAGGATCGGCTTGCCGAACGCCGTGCCGTGCTGCAGGATTGCGGCGTATGAGACGTCTGCTGCCGGATTTCACAGCGCTGCTGCTTGCGTCGCTTGTGTCCGCCTGCGCTGCCTCCGACGATGCCGCGCGGCGCGATGGCACGCCGGGCACGGTAATTCCTGGCTCCGAGTTGCGCGTGGGGACGGGCGACATCGAGGCCGCGCCACTGTTCGCGATCGGCCAGCTTGAAGGGCCTCCGGAGTACGCGTTCGGGCGCGTCTACACAATCGTGCCGGCGCCGGATCGTGGCTTCTACACCTGCGACCTCGCGGACCAGACGCTGCGTCGTTACGACTCGGCGGGCGTGTTCGCGCGCACCGTAGGGCGCACGGGCGCAGGGCCCGGTGAGTATGCGGGCTGCTTCGATGTGGTCGTTGACATCGACAGTGGAATCGTCGTCAGCGACCCGCAGAATGCGCGCCTCGTCCGCTTCCGCGCAGACGGCAGGGCGCGCGACGTCATCAGCGTGAGCACCTTCGGCGGGCTCGGAGGCCCAGGCACATTCTTCGTGGACCGGCAGGGTCGTTACTGGCGCAAGGCGTGGATCCCCACGCCAGGCGCGATGGAGCACGACCTGCCCACGCAGATGCTGATCCTCGACCGGGACGGCCGCCGCGTGGATTCCGTGCACGTGCCGGCGCCGGGGCAGAGCCGTGGACGCGGCTTCGTGCTGAACACGAACGATGGCATCTACAGCGCCGTGCCCAACGACTCGCTCTATGTCGTCGGGCGCAACGGAGCGATCGCGACGGCGAGCCCGTCCCGCTACCACCTCAAGGTCGTGCATGGCGACCGCACGCTGGAGTTCGCGCGATCGGGAGCCGCCGTGCGGTACGCGGACGCCGAGCGTGCGGAGTGGCTGGCGTGGCACGCCTACATCTCCGGCCGCAATCCCGCGCAGACGCTCGCGCCGATTCCCGAGCTCAAGCCGTTCCTGCGAGGCTTGATGCTCGATGACCTCGACCGCCTGTGGGTGCAGGTGCACGTCGCCGCCGAGCAGCGCCCGGTCCCTGCGCGACCGCCCGGCGACGCGCGGCCGCTGCTCACCTGGCGCGAGCGCAACACGTACGACCTGTACGATAGCCACACCGGGGCGTACATCGGTCGCGTCGCATTCCCCTACGCCACCCAACTGATGGCCACGCAGGGCGACCGTGTG
Organism: uncultured Gemmatimonas sp.; assembly: GCA_964649965.1. Taxonomy (GTDB): domain Bacteria; phylum Gemmatimonadota; class Gemmatimonadetes; order Gemmatimonadales; family Gemmatimonadaceae; genus Pseudogemmatithrix. The sequence continues at coordinate 9,564 of CAZYQM010000009.1, read as the reverse complement.
TGGCTCATCGAGGAAGGCGAGTCCGGCGAGCAACGCATCGGCGTGTACGAGCTGCGCGCGGCGCCGCGTTGATCCGGAGTTATCCGTGGAAACCCCACGGCCGCCGGCAGAGTCCAATTGGTATGCGTCCACACTTCGTTGTCCCCGTCGCGGCGATGCTGGCCCTGCCAAGCCTGAGCGCGGCCCAGACGGTCGAGCTCTCGCGACCCGCCGTCCAGTTCTCCGAGCCGTTCAGCTTCGTCCGCGGGGTGCGCGAGCTGCGGGACGGGCGCGTGCTCGTCGCCGATTATATCGAGGACCGCGTCGCCCTCGTGGATCTCGCGCGGGCCACCTCGACGGACGTCCTCACCGAAGGCGGCGGTCCGCGGAGCGTCCGGCTGCCGATGAGCATCGTGCCACTCGGCGACTCGAGCTTGGTCGTGGACTACGGCAACTCTCGCGTCTTGGTGCTCAGTCCGGAGGGACAGCCGGTGCGGGCCAGCGTCATCGAGCGGCCGGGCCGGCTGTTCGTGCGCGGTCTCGCGCGGGACGGCGCGTGGCTCTACGCGGTGCCGTCTTGGGCGGAAGGTCCTGATGCCCTGCCCGATGATTCGGTGCGCGTGGTGCGGTGGCGGCAGGGCGCGAGCAGCGAGGAGACCGTGTTCGTGATGCAGGGGAATCGCTTCCGGAAGGACCGCAGTCCTTCGATGCAGCCGCGCATTCCGACGGTGGGCTACGCCGGACAGGACGCCTGGGCCGTCGCCGATGGAGGCGCGGTGTGGGTCGTACGGCACAGCCCGTTCCGCGTCGAGCGGCTCCTGCCGGACGGGCAGTGGCGTCGTGGACCGATCGTCGAGCGGCAGTTGCGTGCGGTGTCGGCGGAAGACAAGCGTCGCTTCGTCATCGAGTTCTCCGCGGCGAGCCCGACGTCGGGACGTGGTGCCGATGGCGGGATGGGCCGCGGACCCACGCCCGATGCGCGCGAGGTCGCGCGCCTCATCGGGACGACGGAGTGGGCGGCTACGCATCCTTCGTTCGACGCGGCGGGCGTCCTCGTCGCTCCGCGCGATCGGCTCTGGGTGCGCCGCGCGCCGGAACCCGGTCGGCCCGCGATCTACGATGAGTTCGACGGCGAGGGCAAGCCGCTGCGCGAGCTGCGATTGCCGCTCGGGCAGCGCGTGGTCGCCGTGACAGAGCGCGGGGTGTACGCGATTCGCGAGAACGACGACGGCGAGCAGTTCCTGTTGCGGTACGCGCTGCCGTAGTCCGCAGATCGCGGCGCTGCGGAGCGCGTCGCGTATCTTTCCGCGATGCGAAGCTCGATCGCCATCGGTACTCTCGTCGTCGGCGCCCTCTGCGTGGCCGCCGCGTACGCACTGACCTTCCTGGACGCCGCTGCGTCCTCGGCGCCGTGGCTACTCGCCACCGGTGCCGTGTTGGTGCTCACGGGCCTCGGACTGCTTGGCGCCGGCGCGCGCGCGCCGCGTCTCGCCGCCGCCGTGCTCGTCGCCTGCGCATGCACGCTGCTCGGCTTCGCCGTCGCGCTGACGCTCGCGCCGCATACCGCCGGCGGCCCGCTGCTGCTCGGGCTGCCGCGCGCGACCGCGCTGATGCTGCTCCTCACCGGCGGCATTCCGCTGGTGCTGCTGCCGCTGGCCTATTCGTGGGCGTTCCCGCGCGAGGTGGATGGAGAATGATCGTCACCATCGGCTTCGCGTACTTCGCCGCCTGCGCGTTCATCGGTTGGCTCGCCGCGCGGCGCACGAAGTCCGCCGAGGACTTCTTTCTCGCCGGACGCTCGGTGGGGCTGCTGCCGTTCGCCATCGCCGCGATGGCGACGACGCTCTCGGGCTTCTCGTTCATCGGCGGTCCGGGCCTGGTGTACTCGATCGGGCTCACGGCGGTGTTCATCATCCTGCCGGCCGCGCTGACCAACACGTACGGTGCGCTCGTACTTGGGGCGCGGATGCGTGCCTTGGGTGAACGGCACCGGCTCGTGACCGTGCCGGATGTGCTTGCTCTGCGCTACGGCTCGCGCGCGGTGCAGGGTTGGAGCGCCGTCGCCATCCTCTTCGGCGTCGTCGGGTACCTCGGCACCAACATCCTCGCGCTGGCGCTGGTCGTGCGCGCGATCTTCGGCGTCGACCTGACGATGGCGCTCTGGCTCGGCACCGCCGTTCTCCTCACCTACTCGGCCAGCGGCGGCATCCTCGCCGGCATCTGGGTGGACGTCTTCCAGGGCGCGCTGATGGCGGTGGCCAGCGCGATCGTGTTCGCGTTCGCGCTGGACTCGGGCAACGGTCTCGCGGCGATCACGCGCGCGATCGAGACGGTGAACCCGGCCTTGGTCGGCCCGTGGGGCGCGCGCGGTGCGATGGTCGCGCTGAGCTTCTTCTTCGTGTTCGCCGTCGGCTCGCTCGGCCAGCCGCACATCGCGCACAAGTACTATATGCTGAAGGATGCGCGCCGCCTGCGCTGGTATCCCGCGCTGATGACCGTCGCGATGATCCTCGCGCAGTTGCTGTTCGTCGGCGTGGGGCTCGCGGTGAAGGCGCTGGTGGCGCGCGGCGAGATGCCGGCGCTGGCGACCGCGGACGACGCCACGCCACAGTTCTTGCTGCGCTACGTGCCGGAGTTCGTGAGTGCCCTCGTGTTCGCCGGCGTCGCGGCGGCGATAATGAGCACGGTGAACAGCTTTCTGAACATCGGCGCCGCCGCCATCACGCGGGACATCCCGAAGGCCTTGGGGCGCGCCGTCGCGGGCGCGACGAGCCTGCGGAGCGCCCGCGTGTGGACCATCGCGCTCGCCGTGGCCGGTGCCCTCACGGCGCAACTGAGCGGCACGCTCGTCGCCTTTCTCGGGATCTTCGGCTACGGACTGTTCGCCAGCGCCTTGGTGCCCGCGCTCGCCATCGGCCTCACGTGGGAGCGCGGCACGAAGACCGCTGCGCTGGCCAGTATCATCACCGGCCTCGTCCTCACGCTCGCGCTGGAATCAGCCGCTTACGCCAAGCTGATCAGCCTCCCGATCGGCGTCACCGTGAGCGGCCTGAGTCTCGTAACGAGCATCCTCGTCTACGTCGCGGTATCCCTCGCAACGCGACGGATGCGTGAGATCGGAAGCTCTCAGCTCACAGCTTAGAGCTTACAGCTGCCGTTCAGTTACTTGAGCAACCCCTTCGCAATCGTCGCCAACTGCATATTCGACGTCCCTTCATAGATCGTCCCGATCTTCGCATCGCGATAGAACTTCTCTACGGGATAGTCCTTGGTGTACCCGTAGCCCCCGAACAGCTCCACGCAGAGTGACGTGACGCGCTCGGCCACCTGCGACGAATACAGCTTCGCCATCGCGCCCGCCTGGGCGATGTCCTGCCCCGCGTCGCGCAGCCGTGCCGAGTTATAGACCATCAGCCGCGCCGCCTCGAGCTCCGTCGCCGCCTGCGCGAGCTGGAACTGGATGGCCTGGAACTCGGCGAGCGGCTTGCCGAACTGCTGCCGCTCCTTCACGTAGGCCACGGCGGCGTCGAGTGCGCCCTGCGCCACGCCGATCATCTGCGCGCCGATGCCGATGCGCCCTTCGTTGAGCGTCTCGATGGCGATCTTGTAGCCCTGGCCAACCGGGCCGAGCACGTTGAAGTCGGGGACGAAGACGTCCTCAAGGATGAGTTCCGTCGTGCTCGACGCGCGAATGCCGAGCTTGTCTTCCTTCTTGCCGACGCTGAAGCCCGGCATCTCGCGCTCGACGATGAACGCCGTGATGCCCTTGTAGCCCTTGCTCGGGTCCACCGTCGCAAAGAGGATGAACAGCCCCGCCTCGGCGCCGTTCGTGATCCACATCTTGCGACCGTTGAGCTTCCAGCCGCCGTCCACCTTCTCGGCGCGGGTCTGCAGGCCAAAGGCGTCTGAGCCGCTCGAGGCCTCGGAGAGCGCGTAGGCGCCGACGGTTCCCGAGCACAGTGCCGGCATCCACTTGTCGAGTTGCTCCTTGGTGCCCGCCGAGAGCAGCGGGTGCGCGACGAGCGTGTTCTGCACGTCCACCATGATTGCGCTCGACGCGTCGGCCTTGGAGATCTCCTCGACGGCCAGCGTCACCATCATCACGGATCCGGCGGCACCGCCGTGAGCCTCCGCGGCCTGGATGCCCATCAGTCCCATCTCGAAGTATCCCTTGATGAGCGCGGGGTCGAGCTTGGCCTCGCGCTCCATCTGGGCGATGCGCGGGCGGACCTCGCCGTTCACGAACTCGGCGACGGCGGACTGAAAGGCCTGTTCGTCCTCAGAGAGCTGCGTGAGGGCGGGGCGGGGGGAAATGTCGACGGTCATAGTCCTTGGGGGGCGCGCCGTAGCGCGTATCAGCTACGGCGCAGTCGGGCGGAGAGGGCCTGGCTGACGGCCGGAAGTTCGATCGGTTTCGGCAGCACGCCCACGTCCGCCAACACGTCGTCGAGGGCGAGTGCCTCTCCAGAATAACCGGAACAGAGGAGGACGGGAAAGTGCGGACGGATCGCGAGCATGGCCTTGGCGAGCTCGCGACCGTCCATCGCAGGCATCGAGCCGTCGAGCATTGCGACGTCGTAGCGACCGGGCTCCGTACGAAATGCCTGCAGTGCCTCGCGCGGATCATTGAATGGATCGCAAGCGTAGCCGATGCTTGCCAGCAGCCGCGACATGGCGAAGGCGATGGGCGCCTCGTCATCGACGAGGAGGACGCGCTCGCCGCGCCCGCGCACGATGAGATTCTCGCTGTCCAGCGAGCGGCCGTCCTGCACGGCCTGCGGGAAGTACAGCGAGAATCGCGTGCCGCGTCCGACGACGCTTTCGACGGCGATGCCACCGCGGTGCTCGCGCATCACGCCGTACACGACCGCGAGGCCGAGGCCGGTCCCCTCGGCGCCCTTCGTCGTGAAGAATGGATCGAAGAGTCGGTCGAGCAGCGCCGGGTCGATGCCGGCGCCGGTGTCGATGACGTCGAGGCGAACGTAGTGGCCGGGCGCGAGCACCGCACCACCGACGAGCGCTTCGTCTGGGGCGGGCGTCGCCGCCGCCCGGATGCTGAGCGTCCCACCGGTGGCGCGCATCGCGTGGGCCGCGTTCGTCGCGAGATTTAGGAGCGCCTGGTGCACCTGCGCGGCGTCCGCGTGAATGGGTGGCAGGTCGGGAGGAATTTCCACGACGAGCGTTCCGCCGATTTCAATGCTCGGTCGCAGCATCAAGCGTACGTCATCGACGATCTCTTCGAGGCGTAGCGGACGAAGCTCGGAGCCTGTCTGCTTGCTGAACAGCAGGATGCGGCGCACGAGGTCCTTCGCCCGGGTCTGCGTGCGGTCCACCTCGGCGAGCGCGGCGACGGCCTCGGAATCCGTCGGGAGCGCACCACGCGCGAGCGCCACATTCGTGCTGATGGCCGTCAAGATGTTGTTGAAGTCGTGGGCGATGCCACCGGCGAGCGTGCCGAGCGATTCCATCTTGCCCGCTTGCCTGAGCTGGGTCTCGACGCGGGCGCGGGAGCGCTGGGCCAAGTCGCGCTCGAGGTACGCGCTCAGCATCTCGGTAATCGTCGCGATGAGCTGCCGTTCCTCGACGAGGAACGGGTCGAAGCCCGGCGGCTTCTCGCCGACAAACACCACCGTGACGTCCCCGCCGCCCTCGGTGGTGACGATCGGCGCGACGATGGCTGGCTCGCTCGGTGCAAACGACGGCGTCGCGACGTCCTGTCCGCCGAACCGGATCCGCGCGGCGACGGACTCCGGATGCAGGAAGGCCGGGGGAATGGCTCGCACGAGCTGTTCCAACAGCGACGGCTCGAACGGCTGCTCCGGTCGCAGCAACCGCGACCACGTGTGGAGCAGCGTCATCTCCTTGACGCGCTCGCCGAGCTCGAACGCCGTGCGCGAGAGGTCGGCCGCCGCGCGAAGCTCGGCCGTGCGGTCGATCACGAGGCCGACGACGCCGCGCGAGTCCGAACCCGCGTCCTCCGGAGCGTAGGTAACGTCCAACGTCACCCACGACTCGTCCGGCCTGCGGATGCGCACCCGCTGCTTCCGCTCCTCACCCTGCGTCGCGGCATCGCGATTCTCGATCAGTTGCGGCAGGTCGTCAGGGTGCACCAAGGCGAGCCACTGCGCTTCCGGGACCTGCCCCACGGGGTCGCCGGAACCGCCGAGGATTGCGCTGAGGCGCCCATCGCCCGAGTACTCCTTGCTTCGCGGATCGAAGCGCCACACGCCGACCCGCGACGCGTCGAGCACGCGGCGAAGCCCTTGCAGCGCGAGTTCGCGGTCGCGCGCAACACGCTCGCTCTCTTCCAGGGTTCTCGCGGTGGCCGACGCAAACAAGCGCATGACGCCCAGCGCCATCACGAGGTACATCACGTACAGATTCCAGACCGCGAGCGGATGGTAGGGGAGATTCGTCTCGATGATCCCGCGCGATTGCAGCAGCGCCAGGACGAGAATGATGAGCGTGGTGACGATGCCGTAGCCGTAGGCGGCGAACTCGCCAAGCAGCACGCCGGCAACCCACACGAACACAATGATCGACCGCACTCCGGGGCTGTGGACGCCACCGCCGTCGAGTGCCATGACCATGATCTGTGCCGTGATCACGCTGATCTGCGTCCAGCTCGCCAGGCGGATTTCCCCGCGGGCTGCTTGTATCCCGGTGAGCACGAAGGCCGCGATGCTGACGACGATCATCGCGAGCGCCCTCGCGGACGCATCCCGCGCCAAGAAGATCAGCGTCAGGAGCGATACGAACGCCGTCACCAGGACGAGGATGCGGACGTATCGCAGAATCTGCCGTTCGTTGCTGCCCGTACCGGTGAGAATCGCCTTCAGCAGGTCTTCCAAGGTAGGTCTCCCCAGGCGTGCGAGGACTCGATCTGTCGGGTCAGCCTAGACGGTCGGATCGTTGAAGTGCGATGCCGGACGCCCAAACAGATACCCCTGCAGTAGGTCCGCGCCGAGCGACGCGAGGGCGCTCCGCTCCGCTTCGGTCTCCACGCCCTCGGAGATCACCTGCATCTTCAGGTCCGCGCAAAGCTGCAGCATCGCGCGCACGACGCGCTGCTTGGTGGCGTTGGAGTCCACACCCTCCACCAGCGAGCGGTCCAGCTTCACGATCTCTGGGCTGAGCTGCGTGAAGCTCGAAAGCCCGGCGTAGCCGGTGCCGAGGTCGTCCACGGCGAGGCGGTAGCCGAGGAGGCGGAGGTTCTTCACGATGTTCGTGATGTCACCCATCTTCTCGATGCTCGCCCGCTCCGTGATCTCGAGCACGATCGTGCTCGGGAGCTCGATGTCCGCCGCCCCGCCGTCCGCCTCCTCGGCCGCTGCCCCCGGACGCGCGGTGGACCTCGAGCCGTCCGCCCCTCCGTCCGCTGCTCCCGGACGCGAAGCGGAGGAACCAGCGGGGCTGGTCGAGCCCGGGTCCGCCATGTCCTCGACCGGGACGACGATCTCCAGGTCGAGCTCCTTGGCGACGCCGGCGTCGACGATCTCGCACTCGCGGCCCGGGCCGACGAGGAACGACGCGATCCGCTCCAGCGGACGCTGCGTGGCGGAGAGGCCGATCCGCTGCAGCCGCCGCTCGCGTCCGGTGCCGTCGTCGGCGTTGACCGCGATGTGGCGCTCGAGCCGCTCCAGCGTCAGCGCCATGTGCGCTGCGCGCTTGGTCGGCGCGACGGCGTGGATCTCGTCGACGATCGCGGCCTCGACGTCGGTGAGGATGTCGCGCGCCTGCGAGGTCAGCATCAGGTACAGCGATTCCGGCGTGGTGATGAGGATGTCGGGCGGCCGTCGCAGCATCGCCTGCCGCTCGCGCTGCGGCGTGTCGCCGGTGCGGAGGGCGACGGAGAGGTCGGCGCCGATCCCGGCGAGCGGCGCCCTGAGGTTGCGCTCGACGTCGTAGGAGAGGGCCTTCAGCGGCGAGACGTAGACCAGCCTCACCCCCGGGGGAATGCCCC
>CAZYQM010000009.1:0-1612 GCA_964649965.1 uncultured Gemmatimonas sp. | reverse complement strand
TTCGCACCCGCTTCCGCCGGGGCGCCGCCGGAGCCGCCCGCTACCGCCGACCTCTCTCCGGCCAGGCGATCGATCCCCCAGAGGAACGCGGCGAGCGTCTTTCCGGACCCGGTCGGGGCGCAGATCAGGGTGTTGGCTCCGGCCGCGATCGCCGGCCAGCCCAGCTCCTGCGCCGGAGTCGGCGCCGCGAACGAACGCTCGAACCAGGCGCGCGTGCGCTCGCCGAAGCCCGCAAGGGGATCGGTTCGCTCAGTCGTCTTCGCCGCAGTGGCCAATCGACCGACTCTAGCGACCGCGGCCGGGACGGCCCCGCCCGTCGCGACCCCGACCGGGGCCCGCTACTTCAGCCCGGCGGCCGTGTTCGAACAGCCAGAGCAAGCGGTGGTCTGGGAGGGTTCAGCCATGGGCGCAGGGACGAGCTGGAAGGGCGTGGCTGCGGCGGTGCTGGCCGCGGCGGCGGTGCTGGCGGCGGCCGTCGGCACGCGACCGGCCGTCGCTTCCCCGCCGCCGGAGCAGCCCAACATCGTGGTCGTGATGAGCGACGACCAGACGACCGAGGAGATGCGCTTCCTGCCCGAGGTCGAGCGGCTGATCGGCGCCCGCGGGGCGACCTTCCCGGACACGACGACGAACTGGCCGATCTGCTGCCCGTCGCGAGCGACGTTCATGACCGGTCAGTACGCGCACAACCACGGCGTCCTCGGCAACTCACCCCCGCTGGGCGGCTTCGGAAACCTCGACGCCGAGCACACGCTGCCCGTCTGGCTGCAGCGGTCGGGCTACTCGACGATTCACATCGGCAAGTTCCTGAACGGCTACGAGACGAGCCCGGTCGGGGTCCCGCCGGGGTGGTCGGAGTGGCACGGCTCGAAGCAGACCTACACCTACTACGGCTACGAGCTGTTCGAGGACGGCGGGATCGTCACCTACGGCTCGCTCGACGAGGACCCCGACGATCCCGCCGATCCGGCGAGCTACTCGACCGACGTCTACACCGACAAGGCCGTGCGGGTGATCGAGGAGCGCGCACCGTCGGCCCAGCCGTTCTTCCTCTCGGTCGCCTACCTGGCCCCGCACTCCGGCAGGCCCGAGAACGGCGGCGCGAGCCGCTGCGTCGACACCGCCAAGCCGGCCGGCCGCCACGTCGGCCTGCTCGACGACGAGCCGCTGCCGCAGCCGCCGAGCTTCAACGAGGCGGACGTCACCGACAAGCCGCGGCCGATCTCCGCGTTCGAGCCGCTGACCGAGCAGCAGATCACTCGGATCAGCAAGAACTACCGCTGCCGCGGCGAGTCGCTGTTCGCGGTCGACGAGGGCGTGAAGCGGATCGTCGGCGCCCTCCGTGCGAGCGGCGAGCTCGACGAGACCCTGTTCGTCTACACGTCCGACAACGGCTTCTTCCACGGCGAGCACCGGGTCGGCTCCGGCAAGAACCGCGTCTACGAGGAGGCGGTGCGGGTGCCGCTGCTGATCCGGGGGCCGGGGATCCCGCGCGGGGTCGAGGTCGCCGACATCGCCGGCAACGCCGACGTCACCGCGACGATCCTCGACGCCGCCGGCGCCGGGGCGGACCGTGTGCTCGACGGCCGCTCGTTGCTCGGCCTCGCCGCCC
>CAZYQM010000008.1:24706-27362 GCA_964649965.1 uncultured Gemmatimonas sp. | reverse complement strand
TCCGGCACCTACCGCACCAAGGCCGAGCTCGACGAGTACCTCAAGCGCGACCCCATCAACCTGCTCAAGGCCAAGATGCTCGACGAGGGCGTCATCAGCGACGACGACTTCGCCGCGATGGAGCAGGAGATCAAGGCGACTTGCCAGGACGCCTGGGACTTCGCCGACGCCTCGCCGGAGCCGCCGCTCGAGTCGCTCTACGAAGACGTCCTCGTCACCACGGAGAGCTGAGCGATGGCCATCATCACATATCGCGAAGCGCTCAACCAGGCCCTCCGCGAGGAGATGTCGCGCGACGACCGCGTCTTCCTGATGGGCGAGGAAGTCGCCCAGTACAACGGCGCCTACAAGGTCTCCAAGGGCCTGCTCGACGAGTTCGGCGAGATGCGCGTCGTCGACACGCCGATCACCGAGCTCGGCTTCGCCGGCGTCGGCGTCGGTGCGGCGATGGTCGGCCTGCGCCCGATCATCGAGTTTATGACCTGGAACTTCGCCATCCTCGCGCTCGACCAGGTCGTCAACGCCGCCGCGAAGATGCTCTATATGTCGGGCGGCCAGTACCCGATGCCGATGGTCTTCCGCGGCCCCAACGGCGCCGCCCTGCAGCTCTCGGCCCAGCACTCGCAGGCCTTCGAGAGCTGGCTGGCCCACATCCCGGGCCTCAAGGTCGTCACACCGGGCACGCCGTACGACGCCAAGGGCCTGCTCAAGGCCGCCATCCGCGACGACAACCCGGTCATCGTGCTGGAAGGCGAGATGCTGTACAACACGAAGGGCGAAGTCCCCGACGAGGACTACATCGTTCCAATCGGCAAGGCCGACTTGAAGCGTGAGGGCGACGACTGCTCGATCATCACGAGCGGCAAGATGGTGCTCGTCGCGATGAAGGCCGCCGACGAACTCGCCAAGGACGGCATCAAGGTGGACGTGGTGGACCTCCGCACCGTCCGCCCGATGGACGTCGAGGCCATCGTGACCTCCGTCCGCAAGACCAACCGCGCCGTCGTCCTCGAGGAAGGCTGGGAGATCGCCGGCATCGGCGCCCAGGTCGTGGACTACATCCAGCGGAACTGCTTCGACGACCTCGACGCGCCGATCGTGCGCGTCCACCAGGAAGACGTCCCGATGCCCTACGCCAAGACCCTCGAGAAGACGGCCAAGCCGGATCTCGCCAAGACCATCGCAGCCGTGAAGAAGGTGATGTATGTCGACTAAGGTCTTTATGGAGGCCCTCTCCCCGACGATGGAAGAGGGACGGCTCGTGAAGTGGGTGCAGGCCGAAGGCGCGACCGTGAAGAGCGGTGACGTGCTCGCCGAGGTCGAGACCGACAAGGCGGTGATGGAACTCGTCGCCCGCGGCGATGGCGTGCTGCGCAAGCAACTCGTCGCCGAGGGCACGACGGCCGCGGTCGGCACGCTGGTCGGTGTGATCGCCGGCGCGGACGAGGATATCTCGTCGCTGCTCGGTGGAGCGTCCGCCGCTCCGACTTCATCGCCCGCACCCGAAACGACTTCACCACAGAGGACACAGAGTGCACAGAGCACTGCTGCGCCGTCCTCTGTGGCCTCTGCGCCCTCTGTGGTGAACGCCGTTGCATCTGACAGCCGCGTCACGGCCAGCCCGCTCGCGCGAAAGCTCGCCGGCGACGCGGGCCGCGACATCCGTACGATCCAGGGCTCCGGCCCGGGCGGCCGCATCATCAAGCGCGACATCGAAGCCGCGATGCAGGGCGGCGGTGCTGCGCCTGCGGCCGCCGCGTCGGCGCCGACGAGTGCGGCACCGACCTTCCGCGCCGCGCCCGCCTTCAATGGTGAGCCGTTCCGCGACGAGCCACTGACCCAGATTCGCAAGACGATCGCCAAGCGCCTCAGCGAGTCGCTCGGCCCGATCCCGACCTTCTTCCTCACCGCCGAGTTCGACCTCTCCCGGGCCGCCGAGCTGCGCAGCGCCGCCGCGGAACTGGGCGACGCGTACAAGGTCAGCTTCAACGACATCATCCTGAAGGCCGTCGCCACGGCGCTCACGCAGCACCCGGAAGTGAACGCCCACTGGCTCGGCGACAAGATCCGCTACTTCAACACGGTGCACCTCGGAATGGCCGTCGCCACGGATGACGGCCTCATCGTGCCCGTGATCTTCGACGCGCAGACCAAGGGAATGGCGCAGATCAGCGCCGAGGCCAAGGTCCTCGCCAAGAAGGCCCGCGAGCGCAAGCTCAAGCCCGAGGAGTTCACGGGCTCGACCTTCTCGGTGAGCAACCTCGGGATGATGCAGATCGACCAGTTCACGGCGATCATCAACCCGCCCGAGGCCGCGATCCTCGCCATCGGCGCCATCGAGGACAAGGTCGTCGTCGGCCCCGACGGCGCCTTCGAGGTCAAGAAGAAGCTCCGTGTCACGATGAGCTGCGACCACCGTATCATTGATGGGTCGGTGGGTGCCAAGTTCCTTCAGACACTGCGCCGCCTCATCGAGAACCCGCTGCTGCTGGTGTTTTGAGTCGTGAGTCGTAAGCGGTTGGGAGCCAGTGACCGGTGTGTCGGTCACTTCCAACTCCCAACTCCCAACTTTCAACTGCAGTTGTGAGCTATGGCATCCTTTGACCTCTTAGTCCTCGGCGGCGGCCCCGCCGGCTACGTCGCCGCCCTCCGCGGC
>CAZYQM010000008.1:23304-24696 GCA_964649965.1 uncultured Gemmatimonas sp. | reverse complement strand
GGGCAAGGAATTCGGCGTCACCGCCGAGAAGGTCACGCTGGACTACGGCGTCGCGATGAAGCGTTCGCGCCAGGTCTCGGCTCAGAACTCCAAGGGCGTCGAGTTCCTCTTCAAGAAGAACAAGATCACCTGGCTCAAGGGCACCGGCGTGCTGGGCGCGAACAAGTCGGTGAAGGTCACCGGCGCCGACGGCAAGACGGAGACGCACACCGCGACGAAGGGCGTCGTCATCGCCACCGGCTCGCGCGTGAAGGGCCTGCCGCAGATCGGCCTCGAGCTCGACAAGCAGCTGATCCTCTCGTCGGACGAGGCGCTCACGCTCGAGAAGGCGCCCGCCACGATCGCCGTGATTGGCGCCGGTGCCGTCGGCTGCGAGTTCGCCGACGTGTTCAACGCCTTCGGCTCCAAGGTGACGCTGCTCGAGGTCATGCCGCGCATCCTGCCGGTCGAGGACGAAGACTGCTCCGTCGAGCTGAACAAGGCGTTCAAGAAGCGCGGCATCGAAGTCATCACCGGCGCCAAGCTCGGCACCGCGAAGAAGGGCAAGAAGGACGTCACCATCCCCGTCGAGGCCAACGGCGAGAAGAAGGAGATGACCTTCGACCTCGTGCTCGTCGCCGCGGGCCGCGCGCCGAACATCGAGAACATCGGCCTCAAGGAAGCCGGCGTGCAGACCACCGAGCGCGGCTTCATCAAGATCAACGACAAGTTCGAGACCAGCGCCAAGGGCGTCTACGCGATCGGCGATGTCGCCGGCCCGCCGATGCTCGCCCACAAGGGCTCGCGCGAAGGCCACGTCGTGGCCGACATCATCGCCGGCCACAAGCACCATCCGGTGAACTACGGCAACATCCCCAACGCCACCTACTGCCACCCGGAAGTCGCCAGCATCGGGATGACCGAGGCGCAGGTCAAGGAGAAGGGGCTCAAGTACAAGGTCGGCAAGTTCCCCTTCTCGGCCAACGGCCGCGCCCGCACCAGCGGCGAGACCGAGGGCTTCGTGAAGGTCATCCGCGACGAGAAGCACGGCGAGATCCTCGGCGCGCACATCATCGGCGCGCACGCGACGGAGATGATCCACGAGTTCGCCGTGGCCCGCGAGAACGAGTACACCGTGGAGGAGATCGACCTCGCCATCCACGCGCACCCGACCCTCAGCGAGGCGATCGCCGAGGCGGTGCTCGACTCGATGGGGAAGATGCTGCACGCGTAAGCGCGCGCATCGCGTCTCGTGAAGGAATTCTTGGTGTACGACCTCGGCCTCCGCAGCTATGCGGAGGCCTTGTCGTTCCAACGGGAGGCGGCGGCCAAGCGGATCTCCAAGGAGATCCCGCAGGACGTGCTACTGCTCGTGGAACATCCGCCGGTGATCACGCTGGGGCGCAGCACGAA
>CAZYQM010000008.1:21994-23294 GCA_964649965.1 uncultured Gemmatimonas sp. | reverse complement strand
ACCTGCTCTTCACGCCGGAACTGCTGACGGCGCGCGGCGTCGAGCTGTTCGAGGTGGAGCGCGGCGGCGACGTGACGTACCACGGGCCGGGCCAGTTGGTCGGCTATCCCATCGTGGACCTCAACGAGCACAAGCTCGACCTGCACTGGTACCTGCGCCAGGTGGAGGAAGTGCTGATCCGCGCGGTGGCGACCTTCGGCATCGCGGCCGAGCGCGTGGAGAAGAAGACCGGCATCTGGACGCGACCGCTGCGCGATGCGTCGGGGACCGAGCTGCGTGCGGCGCGCAAGTTGGCGAGCATCGGCGTGCACGCGCGGCAGTGGGTCACCTGGCACGGCTTCGCGCTCAACGTGACCACGGACCTGAGCTACTTCGACCTGATGGTCCCCTGCGGCCTGCCCGGCGTGGATATGACGTCGGTGGAACGCGAGCTGCTCGAGCGCAGCGAGGCGGGGCTTTGCCTCGCACCCTCACCCACGCTGGGCGAGGATGTGCGCGAGGCGACGGTCCAGGCGTTCGCGGACGTCTTCGGGATGAAGGCTTCGCTTCACCACTGAAGTTGCCAACCGGCTGCACACGGCCGCGTGCGCGAGGCTCGGGCGATACGTCTCGAAGCGGCTCCGCCCGAGCCTCGCGCGCCTGTCCCCTAGAAAGCCGTCACCGCTTCGAGCACGAAACCCTTGAACCGGCCGCCGTTGCGAATGTCGGTGCTGCTGAAGCCGTCGTAAGTCTGGTTCACATACTCGGCCTTGAGCAGCAGGCTCGGCGTGATCCACCAGCCGCCGCCGAAGTTGCTGCGGGTCACCTCGATGTCGCTATTGGCGCCCCCGAGGTCTCCGGTCACGGTGTTCCAGCGGCCACCCACAAAGAGCCGTTCACCCGGCAAGAACCGATACACCAGCTCGGCCATCAGCTGCGTCACATCGCGCTCTGGCGGCGCAACTCCAGCCGGTGCGCCACCCGTCCCTTCCTGCCCACGCCCGGACGCGTTCTCATAGACGCCGAAGAACTCGAGCCCGCGGAACTTGACGAACGGGTTGATCATGTACGCCGTGACCGCATCGCTGAAGCCCGGGTTGATCATCCCAGACGACGCGTTCGCCGTTTCGGTCGCCACGTAGTTCTCCAGGACGTAGTAGTAGCGAGAACCCGCGCGATCACCGGTGTAGAATGTGTTGTTGATGGCTCCCTTCTGTGTGCGATAGGAGCCTGAGAGGCGGACGCGCAGATCCTCGCTCATCTGGCGATCGAATCCCGCCTTGAACATCAGCGCTGGTTCACGACTGTTCGGACGCTGGAT
>CAZYQM010000008.1:15317-21894 GCA_964649965.1 uncultured Gemmatimonas sp. | reverse complement strand
ATCGGGGACTCGTCGATCTGCAAGAATCCGTCCTTCACCCACGTCTCGTTGTGACGCCGCGCGGAGAGGTAGCTGGTCAGCTGGACGCGCACCCCGGGCGCAAGCTGCGCGTGGAGATACATATTGGCCGTGGCATTGTTGAAACCATTGCCGACTTCCATCAACCGATTGCGGTTCGCGATTGCAGCGCTGCCGGCGTTGCCCGGCGACGGCGCCACGGCAGGCACTGCCACCGAATCGGCGGTGTTCGAGTGCGAGAGCGCCTGGAACTGCTGCGTGAACGCTGCACCCCACTGCAGCGCGAAGCCCCGATACTCCGCCCCGGCCTCCTTCGAGGTTTCGAACAGGTTCAGGCCGCGCTTGTCCTGCGGCCTCAGGTACTGAATCACGTTCTGCGGTTGAAACCGCGTCTGCGCAGTGTCAACGGTCTGAGCCGCCGAAAGCGATGGCAGCGTCAGCATCACCGCTGCGATCGCGCTGCAGATCATCCTGGTGTTCGAGTTCATCGTCCTTCCTCCCCATTGTGTGTATGCTTGATTGCCGTCAGTCATGTCGCTGGTTCTCGCTACGTCGTGTGGCGGTGGATTCATGTCACCTCCTGTGACGCGAGCTCTCCGGCGCCGCGGAGCACTTCCCGCTCCTTCCACAGCGAATAGACCGCAGGAATCACGAGCAGCGTCAGCACCGTGCTCGAGACCATCCCGCCGATCATCGGCGCCGCGATTCGCCGCATCACCGTGCCGCCCGCTCCCGTGCCCCAGAGCAAGGGCAAGAGCCCGCCCATGATTGCGGTCACCGTCATCATCTTGGGGCGCACACGCTCGACCGCGCCCTCAATCACGGCGTCGTAGAGATCGGCGAGAGTCGCACGCTGCCCCGCCGCCGTCCGTGCCTGCCACGCGTGGTCGAGGTAAATCAGCATCACAACGCCCGTCTCGGCGGCGACGCCGGCGAGCGCAATGAAGCCGATCGCCACGGCCACCGACCAGTTGTAGCCGAGCAGCCACAGGAACCAGAGTCCGCCGACCAACGCAAACGGCAGCGAGAGCATCACGATTAACGACTCACCGACGTTGCCGAAGTTCAGGTACAGCAGCAGGAAGATCAGTGCCAGCGTCGCCGGAATCACCAGCTTCATGCGGGCCTTCGCGCGTTCCATATACTCGTACTGCCCGCTCCACGAGAGTGAGTAGCCAGTTGGAAGCGTGACCTGCTCCGCGACGGCGCGCTGCGCCTCGGCGACGTAGCTCCCGATGTCGCGCCCAGCGACGTCCACATAGACCCACGCCGTCGGCACCGCCCCCTCCGTACGGACCACCATCGGTCCCGCCACCGTGGTGATGCGGGCCAGCTGGCCCAGAGGCACCTGCGCCGGGCCGTCCGACTCCGCAGCAGCGGCGCCTGCCCCCATGCCCGCCATCCCGCCCGAAGCCGACGCGGACGCCGCGCCGTGCGCGACCGGCACGAGCACATCGGCCAAGCGTTCCGGTGAGTCGCGCAGTTCCTGTGGATATCGCACGCGGACCCCGAAGCGCTGCCGCCCCTCCACGGTCTGCGTGACGGTCATCCCGCCGATGGCCGTCGCAATCACGGCCTGGACGTCGCCGACGTTGAGACCGTGCCGAGCCGCCGCCTCGCGATCGATGTCAATGTCCAGGTAGTAACCGCTGACCGCGCGCTCGGCGAAGGCACTGCGCGTGCCCGGCACCATCTTCACCGTCTGCTCGATCTCGCGTCCGAGACGCTCCAGCTCCGCGAGATCGGGACCGAACACCTTGATCCCCACGGGCGTGCGGATTCCGGTCGCGAGCATATCGTTGCGCCCTTGGATGGGCATCGTCCACGCATTCGTCACGCCGGGAACCCGCACCGCCGAGTCCATCTGTGCGACGAGACCGTCATAGGTCATCCCGGCACGCCATTCGTCGCGGGGACGCAGGGTGATGGTGGTCTCGATCATATCGAAACCCGCGGGGTCGGTGGCGGTGTTGGCGCGGCCGGCCTTGCCCCAGACGTGCTGGACTTCTGGAAACCCGCGCAGGATCTCGGCCTGCACGCGCAAGAGCTCGCGCGCCCGCGCGACGGACACACCGGGAAGCGTCGTCGGCATATAGAGGACCGTGCCCTCCTCCAAGGTCGGCATAAACTCGCTGCCGATCCGCGACCACGGGATCCAGGTGAGAATCACCGCCGCGGCCGATGCGACCACCACCGGCCAGCGGTGCCGAAGCACGAAGGTGATGAACGGATGGTACGCGCGCATCAGCCAGCGATTGACGGGATTCGCGGATTCCCGATAGATACGCCCGCGCACGAAGACGCCCATCGCCACCGGCACCAAGGTCACCGACAAGAGACTGGCGGCGGCCATCGCAAAGGTCTTCGTGTAGGCAAGCGGACGGAACAACCGCCCTTCCTGCCCTTCGAGCGTGAAGACGGGCAAGAAGGAGACGGTGATGATCAGCAGGGAAAAGAAGAGCGCCGGCCCGACTTCCTTGGCCGAGTCAATCACGACCTGCCAACGCTCGGCGCGCGTGAGCCGCCCGGTGTCCAGCCATCGGGACGGCGGGGCACCGGGCTCCTCGCGGGCCAGCACGGCGCGTTCAAGATGCTTGTGCAGGTTCTCGATCATCACGATCGCGGCGTCTATCATCGCACCGATCGCGATGGCGATGCCGCCCAGCGACATGATGTCCGCCCCGACGCCCACGTACCGCATCGCGATGAACGCCAGCAGGATGCCGACAGGCAGCGTGATGATCGCCACGAGAGCCGAGCGGGCGTGCAGCAGGAAGACAATGCAGACCAGCGCGACGACGAGGCTCTCCTCAATCAACTTGACGCGCAGGTTCGAGATTGCCCGCTCGATGAGGTCGCTGCGGTCATACACGGGCCGCAGGACGACGCCGGGCGGCAACCCCGGCGCCACCTGCGCAATGCGCTCCTTGACGCGTGCAATCGTTGCGAGTGCGTTCTCGCCAAAGCGCATCACGACGATGGCGCCGACCGCGTCTCCACGACCGTCGAGCTCGGCGACGCCGCGACGCACGGCCGGCCCGACCGACACGCGGCCCACCTCGGCCACGCGGATCGGCGTCCCGCGATCCGTCGCCCCGACGACGATGTTCTCGATATCACGCAGCGACTTGAGGTACCCCAAGCCCCGCACCATATACTCGCGCTCGGATAGCTCGACGACCATCGCCCCGATATCGGCATTCGATGCCTGGATGGCCTGCATCACGCGCGTGACCGGGATGCGGTACGCCAAGAGCTTCGCGGGATCGAGATCCACCTGGTACTGCTTCTCGTAGCCGCCGACGGTCGCCACTTCGGAGACGCCCGGCACGGCCGTCAGTTCGTAGCGCAGGTACCAGTCCTGCAGCGCACGCAGCTCCGCAAGGTCGAGCCTCCCGGTCGTGTCCTCGAGCGCGTACTGGTACACCCAGCCGAGGCCGGTGGCATCGGGCCCGAGAGTCGGTGACACCGACGCCGGCAGGCGGCCCTTCAACCCGTTCAGATACTCCAGCACGCGACTGCGCGCCCAGTACAGATCGGTATCGTCGTCGAAGATGATGTACACGAACGAGACGCCGAAGAACGAGTACCCGCGCACGACCTCCGCACCCGGCACCTTCAGCATCTCGGCCGCGATCGGATACGTGATCTGGTCCTCGACGATCTGCGGCGCCTGCTCGTTGTACTCGGTCTGGATGATGACCTGCACGTCACTCAGGTCGGGCAAGGCCTCGAGCGGCGTCCGCTGGAGGGCGATGATGCCGCCACCGACAGCGGCGACCGTCATCAACGTCACGAGGAAGACGTTCCGCACCGACCACTCGATAATTCGCTTCAGCATGGGTCGCGACCTCAGTGGTCGTGCGTGGCCGGCGGGGGCGCCGGGGGCGCTGCCTTCGGCGGCGCGGGCATATCCATCCCTGGCATCCCAGCCATCCCGCCGAGCGCAGAGCCGAGGTTGGATTCCGCATCCACAAGGAACGTCGCCGACGCGACGACCCACTCGCCTGCGGCAAGGCCGGACCGGATCTCGACTCGATCATCTGAGGCGAGCCCGCGCACCACCTCACGCGGTTCCAGTATCCCGTCGGCGGTCCGCACGAAGACGAGATCGCGACGGCCGGTCGAGAGCACCGCCGACCGCGGCACGAGCACCACGGCGCCCGTCGCGGCGGCACGCAGACGGATCGTGGCGTACATCCCGGGACGCAGTTGGCGGTCGCTATTGTCGAGCGCAATGCGCACGCGCATCGTGCGCGTGCGCGGGTCCACCGCCGGCTGCAGGAAGACGATCGGACCGCTGCGCGGACGCCCCGGGAATGCCTCGAGCTCGACCGTCACGCGCTGGCCGAGTCGCACGAGCGCGAGATCCTGCTCGAAGACCTCCGCCTCCACCCACACGCGGCGCAGGTCCACCAGGCGCAGCAAGGGATCGCCCGCCATCACGCGCTGCCCTTCGAACACCAGCTTCTCGACCACCACGCCGTCGTACGGCGCGCGGATGTCCAGCGCACGGCGGCTCTCGCCCGAGGCCTCCGCACGTGCAATCTCCTCCGCCGGCACATCCCAGTTGCGGAGTCGCGCGCGCGCGCCCGCCAACAGGCGTTCGGCGCCGTCGCGCGTCGCGCTGTCGGCGTGCTCCACATCGCGCAAGAGCCGCTGGGCCAGCACCAGCTCTTCCTCCGCACTCGCCAGCATCGGCGAGTAAGTCGTCAGCAGTGGCTCACCGGCGCGGACCTCGCGACCGGTGAAGTCCACGAAGAGCCGCTCGACCCAGCCGTCGAACTTGAGGCTCACGGTGCGCACCAGCGTCTCATCGTACGTCACTTGCCCGACGCTGCGAATCTCCTGCTCGATCACCCCACGCTCGGCCTGCGCGTACGACACGCCGATCCGTGCGGCCTGTGCGGAATCGAGCATCACCGGGCCCGAGGTACCGCCCGCGGCCCCCGCGCCGTGCGCGTGCCCCGCCGCTGCGGCGGGGTCAGACGTGTTCCGCGTTGCCCACCACGCCACGCCAGCCGCCACCGCCAGCACCACGGCGCCCAAGGCGACGCCACGCCAGCGCACACGCGCCACAGTCTCGAATGTCATCGATTCTCCGGTCCATCGGCGCCGCGTCGCGCGTCAAAGAGTTCACGCCCCATCAGCATCTCGAGCTCCGCCAACGCGATGCCTTCCATCGCTTCCAGCCCCGCCAACTCCTGTGCATAGCGATTCACCGTCGCTTGGTTGTCCAGCAGCGTCATCAGGTTCACGCCGCCGACGCGGTACGACGCCAACGCTGCGTCCACGGCGGCGCGGGCCTGCGGCAGCACCGTCGAGCGGTAGAGCGTCTGTAGGTTCCGCGCACGTTGCCATTCTGCGTACGCCGCGCCGACCCGCGCACGCGTCTCGGCACGCATCGCCGTGAGATCGGCCACCGCCATCGCGCGCATCGCCTCCGCCTCCGCACGCATCGGCAGCTGTCGGCGTCGGGCGAATACTGGCACCGACGCCCCCACCATCAGGCTGCCCATCCGTTCGGTGCCCATCCCGCCGCCGCGCTGGCCGTACTGAAACCCCAACTCCACATCGGGAATGAGCTCACGGGTCGCGAGCGTGCGTGCCGCGTCGGCCGCCGCCACCTCCGCATCGCCCGCGCGCAGCATCGGGCGACCCTGCAGGGCCATCGCCTCGAGTTCGGGCTGCGACGGCAGTTGCGCCGGAAACGCCGGCAGGACCGCGGGCGGTGTCGAGTCTCCGAACGCGCGGTCGAGTAACCCGCCCAGTCGCGCCAGCGCGACCTGACGCATCGCCTGCATCACCACGATCTCCTCACTCATCCGCGCGACTTCGACCCGCGCCTTGAGTACGTCGGCCTGTGGCGCCTCACCGACGCGATACATCGCCTCCGCGACGCCGGCGACATTCTCCATCAGCCGCCGCGTCTCAAAGGCGATGCCGACCGCGCGCTCGACGCGGTAGAGTTCGTAGAACGCCGCTGCGACAGCGGCGCGGACCTCCCACGCGACCTCACGCGCTTGGAACTCCACGCCACTCGCGCGGACGCGCGCCACTTCCGCCGCCAACCCGAGCTTGCCGGCGGTGGGCAGCATCTGCATCACCTGCAGTTGCGCCATCCCCAGAGGATCCATCGGCGCGAAGCCCGGGAGCTCCCGGTTCATCAGCCCGAGCTGGACGCGAGGGTCTGGCGGACGCGTCACCGTGAGGGCTTGCGCGGCGCGGGCCCGCGCCTGCGCCTCCGCCGCCTGGATGCGCGGACTCGTCAGGCGCGCGGTGTCGTACAGGGACCCGAGCTGCAGCGCAACGGATTGCGCCGCGCTGGGTGCCGCGGCCAACGCCGTGACGAGGACGAGCCGAGCGACTCCAGCGCCGAGGCGAGCGGCGACTCGAACGCGAACTTCAACGTGGACCATCGAGTCCTCCCGCAGTTGGGTGTTTCGGCCCCCTCGCCACAGCCCGTCGTGAGCCGTGCGTGAGCAGTGGCCGAAAGCTGTCACCGCCCGGCGCGGACGCCCGTCGAGAATGCCCTGATTTTACGTAGGGTAAAATCTGA
>CAZYQM010000008.1:13264-15307 GCA_964649965.1 uncultured Gemmatimonas sp. | reverse complement strand
ACAACCGCTCACAGCCGCGCGCGCCGCAGCAACTGCGCGTTGAGCGCCACGACGATTGTGCTCAAGGACATCAAGACCGCCCCCAACGCCGGCGTCAACAGAATGCCCCACGCCGAGAGCGCGCCAGCGGCCAGTGGAATCGCCACGATGTTGTAGCCCGCAGCCCACCAGAGATTCTGGACCATCTTGCGATACGTCGCGCGCGAGAGCGACACGATGCGCGGGACGTCCCGCGGATCCGACCGCACCAACACGATGTGCCCAGCCTCCACCGCCACGTCGGTGCCCGCGCCAATCGCGATGCCGATGTCTGCCGTCGCGAGGGCCGGCGCGTCATTCACACCGTCCCCAACCATCGCGACCTTCTTGCCCTGGCGCTGTAGCGCCTGCACGTGCCGCGCCTTGTCCTCCGGCAGCACGCGCGCGAACACCGTATCGATCCCCAACTCGGCGGCGACCGCCTTCGCCACCGGCTCGGCGTCACCGGTGAGCATCGCCACCTCGATGCCCGCCGCGTGGAGCGCGGCAATCGCCTCGCGACTCTCCTCGCGAATCGCGTCAGCCACGACGAACACCGCGACGGCGGCGCGATCCGCCAACAGGTAGATCGCCGCCTGGCCGCGCGACGACGCGAGATCCGCGACGCGTCGCAATTCGTCGGGCACATCCGCCGCAAGTTGCTCCAGCAACGCCGGTCCGCCAATCCGATACCGCGCGCCACCCACCGTTGCCTCGACGCCGCGGCCGGGGATGGCGTTGAATCCCTCCACCGCCGGGAGCGGCAACCCGCGGTCCCCAGCCGTCCGCACGATGCCGCGCGCAATCGGATGCTCCGATTCGGTCTCAATGGCCGCCGCAATCGCCAGCACCTCGTCCTCCGTGGCGCCCGCGCGCACGCCCATGTCCACCACGCGGAATTCGCCAAGCGTGAGCGTGCCGGTCTTGTCGAACACGACCGTGTCGAGCAACCGCGCCTCTTCCAGCCCACGGCGGTCACGCACGAGCAGCCCGCCGTGCACGCCCAGCGTCGTGGAGATCGCGACCACGAGCGGGACCGCGAGGCCGAGCGCGTGCGGACACGAGATGACCAGCACGGTCACCACGCGCGTGAGCGCGAAGTCAATCGGCGCACCGAGGAACTGCCACACCGCGAAGGTCACCACCCCCGCGAGGATCGCGACAATCGTCAGGATCTGCGCGGCCCGGTCCGCGAGATGCTGCACCCGCGACTTCGACTGCTGGGCCTGCGAGACCAGCCGCATGATGCCCGAGAGCTTCGTCGTGTCACCCGTGCCCGTCACTTCGATGCGCAGCGAGCCCGTGCCATTGATGGTGCCGGCAATCACCTCGGCACCCTCCTCCTTCGTCACCGGACGCGACTCGCCCGTGATCATCGCCTCGTTGACGCTGCTGCGTCCCTTGCGGACGATACCATCCGCGGGAATGTTCTCGCCCGGCCGCACCAGCAGGGTGTCACCCGTGCGCAGCTGCGCGACGGTGACATCCTCCTCACCGCCATCGACGACACGGTGCGCCATATCGGGAATCAGCTTCGCCAAGGCCTGCAGCGCGCCGCTAGCCTCGGAGATCGACCGCATCTCAATCCAATGTCCCAGCAGCATAATCGTGATGAGCGTCGCCGATTCCCACCACAACGATTCCGCCTCGACGATCCCCAGCTCCACCACCGCCGAGAACACGATGGCCACGCTGATGGCCAGCGAGATGAGTGTCATCATCCCGGGCAAGCGGCTGCGGAGCTCATCCCACGCGCTGCGCAGGAAGACCAGCCCGCCGTAGAGGAAGACGACCATTCCGAGCAGCGCCGGAATGCGCGTCGAACCGGCAAACGACGGTGCGGTGTAGCCAAGCAGGTCTTGGATGTGCTGCGACCACACGACGACAGGGATCGTCAGTGCGAGCGAGAGCCAGAACTTCTGGCGGAACATCTCGGGGCTGTGCCCGGCGTGCCGATCGTGCGCGTCGTGCCCTGCGTGCGAACCGTGCCCTGCGTGCGAATCGTGATTCGCGGGCGCGCCGTGA
>CAZYQM010000008.1:4110-13254 GCA_964649965.1 uncultured Gemmatimonas sp. | reverse complement strand
AACGCCGTGCGAACCGTGACTCGAACTCTGGCTCTCGTCCATCACTCCTCCCGGGTTACCTCCACAAACGCAGTCCCGCCACGATCATCGTTTCCCCAGCCGACTCACCTGCCAAGCGTGCCAACTCGGCGCTCCGGCCGTAGCCCCGCTCCCACACGACACCGACGTAGGGCCCGAACTCCCGGCGGATCTCGTAGCGCGTCCGCAGCCCAAACGACGTGCTGCTCAACCCGCGGCCGACGCCGAACTCCGCGTCGTCCTTCAGCGACACGCTGGACTCGAGACGCGGCTGCAGCACCAGCCGCTGCGTGAGGAACAGATCGTAGGAGGCCGTGAGGTCAAACGCGAGGTTGCCACTGCTCGTCACGAAGAGCGATGGCTCGAGCTCGAACCATCCCGGCGCCAGGCCTTGCAGTCCGATCACGGCTCCCGCGCGCGTCGCGCGGCTGCCTGCGGCGCGGCGCAAATCGGCGCGTGCGCCGACTTGCACGTCCCACCACGGACTCAGCATCCATCCGTAGAGCAGTTGATACTCGCCGTGCGACGCGCGTTCGACCGTCGCCATACTGCCGTCCGCCTTGAACCAGAGCCGGCGGCTGGCCCCACCCGTCCACGCGATCACGTCGAACAGCAGCGGACGCTCCGCGCCGGCAGGGTCGTACTCGAGCACTTCTGTGAGAACGAACGTCTCTCGCCCCCAACCCATACCGTGCGGCGCCTCATGCGGCGCCTCGTGCGGCGCCCGCGGAGGATCCTGCGCCTCGGCAGGCGCGGCGAGCAGGCAGCTGGCCACGAGCGCACCGAGCGATGCGACAGCAGCTCGCAGAGGACGCTTATGCAGCATCGTGATGCCCCTCGTGCCCCGTCGGTGCACTCACGCGCACCTCGCGAAACATCCCGACCTCCATGTGGTAGAGCACGTGGCAGTGGAACGCCCAGCGCCCGGGAGCGTCCGCCGTCACCAGCAGCGAGACGCGCTCGGCGGGCTTGACGTTCACCGTGTGAATGCGAGGGCTTCGCTCCCCCTGGCCGTTCTCGAGCTCCATCCACATCCCGTGCAGATGCATCGGATGATTCATCATCGTGTCGTTCACCATCGTGAGTCGGAGCCGCTCCCCGAAGGTGAATTCGATAGGCGCCGCCTCGTCGTACGGCACTCCGTCAATGCCCCACGTGAAGCGTTCCATATTGCCGGTGAGATGGATCTCGATCTCGCGCGTCGGTGCGCGGAACTCGGGATACGGCGCCGCTGATCGCAGCTGCGAGTAGAGCAAGACGCGTCGCCCATCGGCACCGAGTCCGCTGCCGGGTTCCTCCAGACGGCTCTTGGTGCTCATCGGGACCATCGCGTTGCCGACCCCGTGCGTGTCCGTGCCGTGCGCGGTCTCCGCGGGCAGCGTTCCGGGTGCGCGCAGCGCCGTCGAGGGTGTCATCGCCCCCATATCGTGCCCGGCGTGTTCGTCGTCCGCGGCTGCGGTGGCTGCGGTGGCTGCGGTGGCCGGGGCGGTCTCTGGCATCTCGTGGCCCATCGCCGCGTGATCGTCAGCGCCGTGGTCCATTCCCCCCATCGCGGAATGGTCCATCCCCATATCGGCCATCGTCAGGAGCGGCCGGCGGCGGCGCGGCGGCAACGCCGCCTGCAGTCCCTCACGCGGAGCCAACGACGCGGCGGTGAATCCGCTGCGATCCATCGCTTCGGCGTAGAGCGTGTAGGCCCGATCCTCAGGGAGCTGCACGATGACGTCGTACGTCTCGGCGATGGCGATGCGGAACTCGTCCGTCTCGACGGGCTCAACCGGCTGCCCGCTCACCTGGACGACCGTCATCGGGACACCGGGGATGCGCAGGTCGAAGTACGAACCCGCCGCCGCATTGATGACGCGCAACAGCACCCGCTCGCCCGGCGCGAACTGCGCCGTCCACGGCGCCTCGGCCACCTGGCCGTTGAGCAGGTAGCTGTACGTCGCGCCGGTGACGTCCGCGATGTCGGTCGGATTCATCCGCATTCCGGCCCACATCCAGCGGTCGCTCACGGTCGCGGAAAATCCATCGCGCGCGACGTCGCGGAAAAAGTCCGCCACCGTGCGGCGCTGATAGTTGTACGCGTCGGGCTGCTTCTTGAGGCGCGACAGCACGCGGTACGGATTCTCGAAGGTCCAGTCCGAGAGCATCACCACGTGCTCGCGATCGTACGCCGGTCCAGTCCGTTCGGCTGGCTCGATGATCAACGCGCCGTAGTGCCCCAACTGCTCTTGCAGGCCCGAGTGGCTGTGGTACCAGTAGGTACCCGCTTGGTTCACGGCGAAGCGATACTCGAAGGTCTCGCCAGGGCGGATGCCGGGAAAGCTGAGCCCCGGTACGCCATCCATCTCGGGCGGGAGGATGATGCCGTGCCAGTGGATGGACGTGTCTTCGTCGAGCGTGTTGTGTACGCGAATCACGGCCTCTTCGCCTTCCCGGAACCGCAACACCGGCCCCGGCACCGTGCCGTTGATCGTCGTCGCGCGCGCGTTCCGTCCATCGAGGCGCACGACGGTCTCCGCGATGGTCAGCTCGTAGCGGCGTACGCCGTTCGGGGCGGGAGCGAGCGGGGGGAGGCCCGGGGACAATGGGGCGGCGTCGAGCGCGGCGGCACGCAATGCGCGGGGCAACGCGGCCGCGGCGCCGACGGCGGCGCCGACGGTAGCACTGGCGCCGAGGAACCGGCGGCGCGACAACGGAGCGGGGCGAAGTGGGTCAGGCACTGGGCGCAGATTCGGGACGCAAAGTCGGAGTGACGGGTCGCGACGACGCGGACACGCGGCAGCCGAATGGATAAGCAAAGCTTTACGGGATGTAAAGCACCTTCGACCACTGGCGCGGGCGGACGTGCGCTGACAGTTTACTCATTGTAAACTCACTGCCGCCCGTTCACGTTCCCACGCTCCCGCTTCCCTGGACGCCCCATGCGCTCACGCGTCGCTCGCCGTCTCGCTCTCGCCTCGATGGTCCTTCTCGTCTCGCTTCCGATCTCGGCCCAGACGCACGCCCATGCCGATCACGCCGCGACGTCCACCGCCGCGGTGACGCAGGCTGTCCGGGCGCTCTTCGCGGCCGCCGAGCGCGGCGACCTGGCCGCGCTGGATTCGCTCTACGCGGGCGACAGCCTGCTCGTCATCGAGGGCGCCGGCATCAACCGCGGTTGGCGCGACTACCGCGACAACCATCTCGCACCAGAGCTCAAGGAGTTCCAGAACTTCCGGTACCGCCCGTTCGAGATCGAGGCGCGCGTCGCCGGCGACCTCGCTTGGGCCACGTTTCGTTACGCACTCACCGCGGACACGCCCAACCAAAAGGTTGACGTCGTCGGACGCGGTACCGCCATCTTGGAACGTCGGGGAAATCGTTGGGTGGTCCGCCTGACGCACACGGCCAGCCGCCCGCGCCGCCCCAGCGACCCACCGATGCCCTGAGCGATGCGATGAACGATGCTACGAGTGGTGCCGCTTGCTCACCGGTCGCCGGCCCTGCTAGACTGCAGATATGACGCCGCGTAAACGCCGCATCCTGTCGCCCAAGTCACCGCGCCTCCCTGAGACGATGAAACTCTCGGGGAACGGTGTCGGCCTCGTCTTGGGTGAACTCGAATCGCGGCTCATGCGCCTCTGCTGGGACGCGGACCGCCCCCTGACCGCCCGCGAGATCCACGAGCGGCTGCGCGAGGAACATCCCGTGTCGCCGCTCACGAGCACGACGGTGCTCAACCGCTTGGTGCGCAAGGGACTCCTTAGGCGCGCCCGCGTGGATGGCCGCTTGCACTTCAGTGCACGCGTGGACGAGTCGGCCTTTGTGTCGCAGGCGTCTCGACGCGCGGTCGAAGGCATCCTGTCGCTGGGGACGGAAGCGGTGACGGCGAGCATCGTGGAGGTGCTGGCGGAACGCGATCCTGAGCAGCTTGAGGAGCTGGCGCGCCTCATCCGCCGCCGCCTCCGCGAGCAGGACGGTTAGCCGCGTGCCACCGGCGCTCGGCGGCGTGCGACCGCCGCTCATTCGCCGAGAAGAACGTCGGCGGCGCGCGCTGCTGTTTGCCATCGTCGCGGCGCTGCTGCTCGGAATCGCGCCGGTCGTCGGGCACCACGTGCTTGGCGCCGTGCCTTGGCTCTCGGCCGACCAGCATCATCTCGCGATGTTCTGCCTCGTCGCGCTACACCAGCTGCTCGAACCGGTGCACGACGTGGCGCACTGGTTGCTCTACGCCGGCGTGCTGTTCGCCGTGCTCGAGCGCGGTCGCGTGCTCTGGCGGCACCACCGTGTGATGCGCGACTTGCCGCAGGCGCGCGTCAGTGCGGAGTCGCCGACCGGGCGGGCGGCGCTGGCGGCAGGACTCAATCCACGGTACGTGCGTCTCGTGCGCGGCTTGCCGATGCCTGCGCTCACCTCGGGTTGGTTTACCCCGCGCGTCATCGTGGCCGCCGATCTCTCCGAGCGACTCAGTGCGGACGAGCTCACCGCCGTGCTCGCGCACGAAGGGGTCCATCTCCGACGCCGCGACCCCCTGCGGCTCTTCGCCCTGCGCGCGCTGGCATCATTGCTGTTCTGGCTCCCCGTGCTGCGCCGCCTCGCCGCCGACTTGGAAGACGAGATCGAAATCACCGCTGACGATGCGGTGGCGGCGCAACTCGCGCTTCCCTTGGCAGCCGCCGTGCTCAAGCTGGGCGGAGGCAGCCACGATCCCGCACCGGGCACGGTCGGCTTTCAGCGCGCCGACCTCCTCCCGCGTCGCATCCGCCGGCTCGCCGGCGAAGCTCCCGCAGCCGTCTCCCACACTTCCACCCGATCGCTGGCCGCCGCCGCCGTGGCGCTCGTGCTGGCGTGGGGATCCGGCATCATGGTGCTCCATCCGCTGAGCGAGCCCGGGACGCACGCGAGCCACGCACCGGCGCACTGCGACCACCCCGGCGCGAACCCGCTCACGCACCTGTTCTGCCGCGGGCTGACCACCGACAGCGGCGCATCCGCGGAGTGCCCGCACGAGATCAGTCGGCGTCTCGGGTCGTAAGGCGCTGGCGCATAGCTCCCGCGCGCCGCGCCAGTGACGGCGGCATCTTGCCACGGTGCGCCGTCGCCAGTATTTTACAGAGCGTAAAACAACTTCAACCAGTAGGCATCGATGCGTCTTCGCCCTGCCGCCCTGCTCCTCGCCCTCGGGCTTTCGCTCGCGACCCCGCTGCAGGCCGCGCGCGCCCATCCGCGTCTGGTCCGTGCCACCCCGTCGGCTGACAGCCGCGTCGCCGCGCCCCGAACCCTGTCGCTCACGTTCAACGAGTCACTTGACCTCGCGCTGACCCGCGTCACCTTGCTGCGCGGCGATCGCCCGATTCCGCTCGACTCGCTGCGCTTGGCCACCGGCGACGCCAACACCGTCGTCGCCGGCGTCAGCGCCACGCTCGCACCCGGCCGTTACACGGTGCGTTGGCAGGTCACCGGTGCCGATGGTCACCCGGTACGCGGAACCTTCGAATTCGAGGTCCAAGCCAGCGGCGCGCCAGAGGCCCACGCGGCGCACGCGCCCCACCCGTCACCACACTAGGCGCGGACTCCCACGATGGACAGCATCTTCGGGGTCGAGTCACCCGCCTATGTCGGTGTCCGTGCGGCGCTGTCCATCGTCACCGTCGGGCTGCTCGGGGCGCTCTCGCTCCGTCTCATCGTGATGCGGCGCTACGTCGGCCCCGATGCGGCGGCTCTCCGCCGCGCCGTGGACGCGAAGCTCCCGACGCTTGTTGACGCCTTCGGCATCGCCGCTGTCGCCGCGACGTTTGCGAGGCTCGCCGCACAGCACGCCGCGGTCTTCGGCAGCGAGGTCGCTCCCTCTGCCACGACACTCTCCGCCTTGCTGTTCCGCGCAGGCTGGGGCCGCGCGTGGTGGATCGCCCTCGCGAGCGCAGTCGCCATCACCTGGATCGCCCCACGGCTGCGCGAGAGCGCCGCCGCGTGGGCCGCGGCCTCAGCGGCAATCATCACATTCGCGCTCACCCAGCCGCTCGCAGGCCATCCTGCAGCCGCCGTGCGCCCGTTCGTCGCAGTCTTGACCCAACTCGTGCACATCATCGGGGCCGGCGCGTGGATCGGTGGACTCGCGATGCTCACAGCCGTCGCCATCCCTGCGGCCCGCACCGTCGCGGATCCGACCGACGGCGACGCCCGCATCGCCGGCCTCGTCCGCGCTTTCAGTCCCACAGCGCTCGTGGCCGCGGCGCTCCTCGGACTCACCGGTGTCATCGCCGCCTGGAGCAATCTCGGCGGTGTCGCCGAGCTGTGGCGGAACGACTACGGCCGCATACTGCTGCTCAAGCTCGCACTCCTCTCCGCCGTTGCCGCCACCGGCGCGTACAACTGGCGACGCGTGCTGCCATCGCTTGGCAGCCCGTCATCGAGCGCAGCGCTGCGGCGCTCCTCGCTGGTCGAACTCGCCACCGCGACTGCTGTGCTCATCGTCACCGCCGTGTTGGTGGCGACGCCGATGCCGGGCGAGTAGGCGCGGTCGCGGAAGGCGCGCCTCGCCGTGAGCCCAAGGCGGCACACGAGTGCCGCTTCGGGATATATTCAGGGTCCGATGTCCGACGACCTCCGCGCCTATCCGCCCCGCGAACGCACCGCCGAGCCGCGACGCTCGGTGGACTTCGCGGCCGAGCTGAACGCGGCGCAGTTCAAGGCGGCCACGCACCCCGACGGACCGCTGCTGATCGTCGCCGGCGCGGGCACGGGCAAGACGCGCACCCTGGTGTACCGCGTCGCGCACCTGATCGACCGCGGCGTGCCGCCCGCGCGCATCCTGCTGCTGACCTTCACCAGGCGCTCCGCGCAGGAGATGCTCGCCCGCGCCGAGAAGCTGGTGGGCCACGCCAGCCGCAGCGTGCACGGCGGGACCTTCCACGGCACGGCGCACCGCTTGCTCCGCCGCTTCGGCCCCGAGGGCGGACTGCCCGGCGAGTTCACGATCCTCGACCAGTCCGACGCCGAGGACTTGATGGGTCTCTCGCGCACCGCGCTCGGGCTCGGCGACAAGACCAAGCGATTCCCCAAGAAGGAGACGCTGCACCACGTGTACTCGCGGCACGTCAACACCGACATCCCCGTCGGGGCGATCCTGCGCGAGGAGTATCCCCGCTTCATCGAGTTCGAGGACGAGTTCGCCAAGGTCTTCGCCGACTACACGCAGCGCAAACAGCAGCGCGACCTCGTCGATTATGATGATTTGCTGCTGTACTGGGCGATGCTGCTCGAGAACGCACCCGCCGTCGCCGACAAGATCGCCGGGCTCTTCGACCATATCCTCGTCGACGAGTACCAAGACACGAACGTGCTCCAGGCGCGCATCCTCAAGGGCATGTGCCGCGTGCATCGCAACATCACCGTCGTCGGCGACGATGCGCAGAGCATCTATGCCTTCCGCGGCGCGACCATCCGCAACATCCTCGATTTCCCGCGCGAGTATCACGGCGCGAGCACCGTCACGCTCGAGGAGAACTACCGCAGCACGCAGCCCATCCTCGATGCGACCAACCTGCTGATCAGCCGCGCGGAGGAGCGCTTCAGCAAGGAGCTGTACTCGCGGCGCACGGGCGGCGAGAGGCCCTGGCTCGTGACCGCGCAGGACGAGCAGCAGCAGACGCGCTTCGTCGTGGACCGCATCCTCGAGCTGCACGAGCAGGGCATCCCGCTGCGCGAGATGGCCGTGCTGTTCCGCGCGGGCTACATGAGCGCCGACCTCGAGATCGAGCTCACCGCGCGCAACATTCCCTTCGACAAGTACGGCGGGCTCAAGTTCCTCGAGGCCGCGCACGTCAAGGACGTGCTCGCCTTCCTGCGCGTCCTCGAGAACCCGCGCGACGAAGTGAGTTGGTATCGCCTGCTCCTGTTGATGCCCGGCATCGGCGAGGTCACCGCGCGCAACGCGGTGCAGTCGATGGCCGAGCTCGCCTGGAGCCACGAGAGCTTTGGCCGGTTCGCGCCGCCGCCGCGCGCCCGCGAGGCCCACGCCGCGCTCGTGCGCCTGCTCGCCGACCTCCGCGCCGGCGGCGGTGACGAGGACGGCCGCGTCACGCGCGAGATCGTCCGCGTCCGCGCGCTCTACGACGACATTCTGCGCGAGCGCTACGACCGCGTCGACCCGCGGCTCTCCGACCTCGATCAGCTGCAGACCATCGCCGGCGGCTATCCCGACCGCGCCACCTTCCTGAGCGCCCTCGCCCTCGAGCCGCCCAGCGCCACCAGCGACCTCGGCTTCGGCAGCGACAGCGAGGACGACACCTTGATCCTCTCGACCGCGCACAGCGCCAAGGGCCGCGAGTGGGACGCCGTGTTCGTCATCTGGGCCGTCGACGGCTGGTTCCCGATGGCCCGCGCGCTCGGCAGCGACGACGAGATCGAGGAGGAACGCCGGCTGATGTACGTCGCGATGACGCGCGCGCGCAACCACCTCGCCGTGAGCTACCCGCTCAACGTCTACGACACGCGCCGCGGCGCGGACTACTCGCTCGATCAAGTGAGCCGCTTCATCGACCGCGGCGTACGGAAGGCCTTCCAGCGCGTGACCCTGCAGGCGATGGTCGAGCCGAGTCCCGGATCGGAGGCCGCAGTCGCGCCGGAAGTGGACCTGCGCGCGTTGCTGCGCGGACGCTTCGCGAACTGAGCCCTTGGCTTTCGCGCCAGATGTAGATACACTTCGTTCAGGTATGTCACCGCATCTCGCCGCCGTCCGCAGCAACAACAACGCCAATCCGCCTACGCGGGTCGGCGTCTAGTCGCGCATATACGGCAGCAGCGACAAGTGACCGAGGCCCGCATCGACCGATGCGGGCCTTTTGTGTTTTCTCGCCTCTTCAGGAGCAGACGATGTGTGGGATCGTGGCAGTGTTCGACCTCAAGCCAGACGATGATCTCGCGGCGCTGCGCGCCCGCGCGGTCGCCGCGTCGTCGCGGCAGCGGCACCGCGGGCCCGACTGGAGTGGCGTCTATGCCGAACCCCGCGCGGTGCTCGCGCACGAGCGCCTGGCCATCGTCGGCATCCACGGCGGCGCACAGCCGATCCGCAGTGCCGACGGATCGCTCGCGCTCTGCGTGAACGGCGAGATCTACAACCACCGCGCCCTCGCGTCCGGC
>CAZYQM010000008.1:0-4100 GCA_964649965.1 uncultured Gemmatimonas sp. | reverse complement strand
CGAGTCGGACTGCGAAGTCATCAACGCGCTGTGGCGCGACCACGGCGCCGACGGCGTCGCCCGCCTCAACGGCATCTTCGCCTTCGCCCTCTGGGACGGCGCGGCGGGCCGCTATCTCGTCGCTCGCGACCCACTCGGCGTCTGCCCGCTCTATCACGGGCGCGATGCCGACGGGCGCCGCTGGTTCGCCAGCGAGATGAAGGCACTCGTCGGCATCTGCGATGACGTCGCGACCTTCCCGCCGGGCCATCTGCTCGATAGCGACGAAGGCGTCATCCGTCCCTACGTCGCGCCCGCGTGGCGCGACTATGCCACGGTGCGCGCCGTTCCTGCCGAACCGCCGCGGCTCAAGGCGGCGTTGCTCGACGCCGTGCGCCGGCAGATGATGTCCGACGTGCCCTACGGCGTACTCCTCTCCGGCGGGCTCGACTCCTCCCTCATCGCCTGGTGCGCGCAGCAGTTCGCGCGGCGACGCGTGGAGCTCGACGGTGCCGTCGAAGCCTGGTGGCCGCGGCTGCACTCGTTCGCGATCGGACTCGCCGGTGCGCCGGATCTCGTCGCGGCGGCGCGCGCCGCCGAGGCCCTCGACACGGAGCACCACGAGTTCCACTTCACGGTGGACGAAGGCCTCGACGCGCTCTCCGAGGTGATCCGCCACATCGAGACCTACGACGTCACCACGATCCGCGCCTCGACGCCGATGTTCCTGCTGGCGCGCCGCATCCGTTCGATGGGCATCAAGATGGTGCTCTCGGGCGAGGGCGCCGACGAGCTGTTCGGCGGCTATCTCTACTTCCACAAGGCCCCGTCCGCGGAGGAGTTCCACGCCGAAACGCTGCGCAAGCTCGACGCCTTGCATCTGTACGATTGCCTGCGGGCCAACAAGGCGATGGCGGCCTTCGGCGTCGAGGCGCGCGTGCCCTTTCTCGATCTCGCGTTCGTCGACGAGGCGATGCGCATCGATGCGGAACACAAGCGCGTGCGCCCGCGCAGGGAGGGCGGCCGTCCGGTGGAGAAGCATCTCCTGCGCACGGCCTTCGAGGGCACGCTCCCCGAGCCGATCCTCTGGCGGCAGAAGGAGCAGTTCAGCGACGGGGTCGGCTACGGATGGATCGACGCGCTCCGCGCGCGGGCGGACGTCGTCGTGAGCGACGCCCAGCTCGCGTCGGCCAGCGAGCGATTCCCGGTGAACCCGCCGCTCACCAAGGAGGCGTATATGTACCGCACGATGTTCGCACGGCACTTTCCCGGTGATGCCTACGCCGCCACGGTGCCGGGCGGCAAGTCCATCGCCTGCTCGTCACCGGCAGCGATCGCCTGGGACGCGGCCTTCGCGGCGGCGGCCGATCCGAGCGGGCGGGCCGTCGCCGGCGTGCACGACTCGGCGCGTGCCGATCAACGCGCGACGATCGCGTAGCGCTCGATGCTCGGCACGCCGTCGTCGCCGGTGCGGATGGCCCCGGCCAGGTTGCCGCGTGCGGCGCGCAAGCGCGTCACCTCAGCTTCCGCCCTTGGCCCACAGGATCGCCGCCTCCGCCGCCTCGCTCCCGATCTCGTGCCCGCCCGAGTGCGGCGCGAACGTTACCGCGTATCCCGCACGCTCCAGCGGCCGTACCACCTCGCGCTGCACCTCGGCGAACGGAAACACCGGATCGAACTGCCCGTGCACCACACGAACGTCGGGCCGACCGTTCTTCTGCGGCGACCAGTAGATGCCCGCAGCGAAAAGCATCAGCTTGCGGAAGCGGTCGCCGTTGGCCGTGCCGATCGTGATCGCGTAGCTCGCGCCGTCGGAGTGCCCGGCGAGCCAGAGACGCTCCGGATCGATCGTCGCGCGCTGCAGCACGTACTCGATCGCCGTGCCCAGCCGCGCGACGTCCACGCCCACCTTCGTCGTCGACATCATATCCCAGGTGAGCTGCTTGGAGTCCGGCGCGAGGATGATGAAATCGTGCGCGTCGGCAAGCGCCTGGAACGTCCCGATGTAGTTCTGGCCCGCGCTGCCCGCGCCGTGCAGCATCACGAGCAGGCCGATCGGGACATCCGGATCGAAGCTCGCCGGCACGTACACACGGCCCGTCGTGCCCGCGCTGTCCTCGCCCAGCACCACCTGCCCGCTCGCGAAGGCACCCGTGCGCACCGTGCTCCACGCGACGTCCAGTCGCGGGTCGCCGCTGATGCCGGAGCCGAGGACGTCCAACGGGTCGCAGCCGACGGCGGCCCCCAGCAGAAGGGCGCAGAGCCCGCGGATCACGGCGCGACGTCGCATAGTGCGCCCTACGCGCTGGACCGCGAAAAGGTGACGCGACGGACGCCGATCCTGCCCGCAGTCCGGGCTGCGCACGCGGCGCATCGGCAGCACGTGCATCAGGGCCTGCGATCCCGGTGCCGCGCGATGAGGCTGTCGATGCCGATGCGGAGATCGCGCCCGACCTCCGCATACACGCGTTCGAAGGCGTCAAGATCCGTGAGGTACACTCGCCTGGCAAGCAGCGCGGCGTTGTCCAGCTGCAACAGCTCGGCGTAGCGCGGCGAGATCGTCCGCCAGGTCGGAGCCACCGAATCCACCAGCACCCGCCGCGCCGCGGCGTACGCGGAATCACGGAGCACGATCCGCCGGTCGCGCAGCGAATCGCCGGGCGCAGCACTGAACGCAGCGTCGAGTTCGCGGTACAGCTGCCCCCAGAACGCCGCCAGCGACCGATCGTCCGCCCAGCGCGCCGCCGCCCGCCGCGCCCGCAGGGAATCCCCGCGGGCCAGGAAGAACGCCTCCGCCCCCCGCGCCCCCACGAAGTTCGCGAAGCTCTCGTTGAACGTCGCCTCGCCCGGCGCGAAGTAGCGGTTGTGCGTCAGCTCGTGGATCACCGTGTTCACGAGCCCCACGGAATCCTGCGCCAGCGTCGTCGAGAGCAACGGGTCGTTGAACCAGCCCAGCGTCGAGAATGCCGCCGCTGGCCGTAGGTAGGTGTCGAAGCCGTCGCTCCGCAGTGCCGCCTCGGCGGCCTGGGCATCCTCGAGGCGGAAGAATCCCTTGTACGGCAGGCGACCCACGAGCGGAAACCGCCACAGCACGGACTCGAGCCGGTCCGGCTGCGCGCCGGAGAGCACCAGCACCAGCGTGTCGGACTCCAACTGCGTGAATAGCGTGAACGTCTTGCCCGCCGGCAACCCCAGCGAATCCTCGGCGAAGGCCCGCGCCTCGAGCACCAACTGCAGCTTCCCTCTCGTCAAGGCATCGAGCGCGCTATCCGCCACGAGCTCGGCAATCGGCCGCCGCGCCGCGAGAATCCGCGCTTCCTCGTAGCCGGCCCGCATCAGGTACCGACCGAGCGGCGTGGCCACCAGCAGCAGCACCCCCAGCGCAAGCAAGGCGCCGAGGCCGATCAGCACCAGCCGCCACACAGGTCGGAATCTCGTCAGCAGCGCAGTCACGGCCTCAAACCTACCAAAACCCGGTCTCCGACCGTCAGCCGAGCCGCTAGATTCCTGTGGATATGGGCTTCGTCCACCTCCACACCCATTCCGAGTACTCGCTCCTCGACGGCGCCAAC
Source organism: uncultured Gemmatimonas sp. (assembly GCA_964649965.1). GTDB lineage: Bacteria > Gemmatimonadota > Gemmatimonadetes > Gemmatimonadales > Gemmatimonadaceae > Pseudogemmatithrix. The sequence continues at coordinate 549 of CAZYQM010000008.1, read as the reverse complement.
CGGATCGATGACCTCATCGCCCGCGCCCAGGAGTTCGAGCAGCCTGCCCTGGCCATCACGGACCACGGTAACCTGCACGCGGCCTGGGAGTTCCAGGAGAAGGCCAAGAAGGCCAAACTCAAGCCCATCATCGGGATGGAGGCCTACGTCGCGCGCGGGGACCGCCGCGACCGCTCCCGCGCCGCCGCCGGCGAGAAGAACTACTACCACCTCGTCCTCCTCGCCCGCGACATCGAAGGCTATCGCAACCTCGTGAAGCTCTCGTCCCTCGGCTACACCGAGGGCTTCTATGGCAAGCCGCGCGTCGACCGCGAGCTCCTCGCCCGCCACAACTCCGGTCTCATCGTCTCGTCCGCCTGTATGGCTGGCGAGGTCGCCCAGCATCTATTGGATGACCGCTACGACGACGCCAAGGCCGTGGCCGCGTGGTACGCCGAGGTCTTCAAGGATCGCTATCACCTCGAGGTCCAGGCCCACGAGGCCGGCGAACAGCAGAAGCTCAACAAGCTGATCTTCAAGCTGGCCGAGGAGATGAACCTCCCGGTCGTC
>CAZYQM010000007.1:24014-29932 GCA_964649965.1 uncultured Gemmatimonas sp. | reverse complement strand
CGTCATCGTCGCGACGAGTCCCGCCGGCACGACGCTGCGCGCCGAGTCGCGCGCGAGTTCCACCCAACCCGCGGTCACGTGAAGCGCCGTGCCGCCATCCGGCAACACGCGCAACTCGTACGCGCAGCCGAGGTCCGTCGCCAAGGCGCTCGGCGTTTGCACGAAGAACAGTCGCGGCGGTGCCGCGATCACCGCGCGCAGCGCGCCCTGTGCGAGTTCGAGCCGATGCTCGTTCCACCGGCCGCGCTGCACGCGCGCGCGGCTGCCCGGCGCCAGCGTCACCTCGCCGATGCGCCCGACGGCGACGCGCAGGGAATCGCCGCGGACGTCGGTCCACGCGCTGTCGAGCGCGACGTCGCGACCGACTGCGTTCCACGCATCGGGCGCGGCGAACTGCCGGTACGAGCCACCGGCCACGCCGATGAGGATCGCTGCCGCCGCAGCCGCCATCGCGACGCTCCACGACACGCCGCGCCGCGGCGACGCGCCATCGGCGAGCCGCGCGCGGATGGCGCCCCACTGCCGTTCGGGATCGGGCAGCGGCGGCTCACCCAACCCGCGACGCATCTCGTCAGGCCGCATTGTCGTCCTCCACACGGATATCGCGCCCGAGCGCCGTCGCGAGCGCCGCGTGCGCACGACTCAGACGTGACGCCACCGTGCCCGCCGACACGCCGAGCGCCGCGCCGATCTCGTCGTACGAGAGTTCATCGAAGTAGCGCATCAGGACCACCATTCGGAGTTTCGGCGACAACGCGTGTACGGCCCGCTGGAGTTCCGGGTCGATGCCGTCGACATCGCCGGGCACGGTCGGATGCAGCGCCTCCGGGATGTCGCCGACGAACACGAAGCGTCGTCGGCGCCGCAGCTCGTCCACGCAGGCATTGGCCACGGCGCGGTACAGGTACGTCGCCAACGTGGCCTCGGCGCGGAAGCCGACGGCGGCGCGGAAGAACCGAACGAACACCTCTTGCACGGCATCCTGTGCGGCATCGGCGTCCCCCTTGAGGTAGTGCAGGGCGATGGCGTGCACGCGGTCGCGGTAGCGGTCGAAGACGGCGCGCTGCGCCGAGGGATCGCCGCGACGGCATCCCTCGATCAGCGCGGGCTCATCGGCCCTCGCGGCACTCGACTGTTCACGCATTCCCGGATTGGACGCAGCGGGTGGCGGATTCCTTCCCTCCCGCGCCAAGCATAGCCCGCGCCGGCGGCGGGAGCTACGCCACGCGATCGCGCTTGAACTGCAGCAGCACCACCGCGCCGACGATCAACGCGCCGCCGAGCACGGTCGGCAGCGTCAGCGCCTGCGAGAGCACCACCACGCCGAGCAGGGCCGTGAGGAAGGGCTCGACGGTCGAGACGATGGCCGTGCGTACGGGCCCGAGTCGCACGAGCCCCATCAGGAAGAACACGCCCGGCAGCACGGTGCTGAAGATGGTCAGCGCGGCGATCACGCCCCAGGTGGCGGCGGACATCTGGTACGTGAACGAACCGTCGGCGACGGCGAGCACGAGGAACGCGAGCGCCGACCCGATCTTGCCGTACGCGCTGACGGGGGCGACGGGATGATCCTTCGCGAGGGCGCGCATCATCGGGATGTACGCGCCGTAAATCATCGCGGCGCCGAGCGCGAGCGCGACGCCGCGCCAATCGAGCGCGGCGGCCGCGGCGCCCGGGGCCGCTGCCGGCAACCCGACCATCACGCCGATGCCGGCGAAGCTGAGTGCCAGCGCCAGCGCGCGCCGCGCGTCGAGTCGCTCGGCGCCGCGCACGGCCTGCACCAGCGCGACCCACGCGGGATACGTGTAGAACAGGAACGCCAGCGTCGCGGCGGGGATGTAGGCCAACGCACTGAGCGCGACGTACACCATCAAGGCCTGTCCGCCGCCGCCGAGCGCGACGAGCGCGAGCATCTCGTTCGGCGGGATGCGCCGGTACGAGCGCGCGCCGACCCAACCGACCAGCACCACCGCCGACAGCGTGTACCGCCACGCGAGCACGGTCGCGAGCGTGAGCCCTGTGGCCGTGGCCAGCGACGTGAGGATGCTCACGGCCGCGAACCCGGCGGCGGCGAGCAACGTGTAGAACGTGCCGGCGCCGAGGGCGCCGGCCTCAGGCCGCGTGGGGGAGTTCATCAGTCGGGGGCGTGGCGCGTTCAAGGACGAGGATGGCGGCGACGATGCAGGCGCCGCCGAGCACGGTGGGCAGGCCGAGCGGCTGCCGCAGGATGAGCAGCGCGAGCACGGCGGTGAACAGCGGCTCCGTGGTCGAGAGGATCGCCGCGCGCACGGCGCCGAGCACTTCGAGGCCGCGCAGGAACGTGAGGAAGGATACCACCGTGCAGTACAGCGCGAGCATCGCGGCGTACGTCCACGCGAGGGGCACGACCGTCGCGGTGAGCATCGGCGCCAGCGCGCCGCCGTTGCGGGCGGCCGCCACGAGGAAGATCGTCGCGGCGCCGGCAATCAGGTACGTGGACGCCGCCGCCGGCGTCAGCGGTCCGCGCAAACGATGCAGCAACGGGATGTACAGCGCGTAGATCACGGCCGAGAGCAGCGCGCGCCACACGCCGGGCCAGGGCAGCGCGAGGTTCCACGGCGCGCCGACCATCAACGTGATGCCGAACAGCGCCAGCGCGAGCGCGGCGACGCGCGTCGCCGTGAGCCGCTCGGTGCCGGCAATCGCGGCGAAGATCGCCACCCACGCGGGATACGTATAGAAGAGGAAGCCCAGCGACGCCGCCGGCATCCACTGCAGGGCCGAGAGCGAGAAGTACGTCACCAGCGACTGCCCGCCGCCGCCGATCGCGAACAGCGCCACGGCACGTCGCCAGGGCACGGCCGTGACGTCACGCGGGCCGGCGATCGCCGCGAGCACGGGCGCGGCCAAGGCATAGCGCCAGGCCATCAACGGCAGCAGGCCCACGCCGATGCGCGCGCCGAGCGTCGTCAGGATGCTCAACGAGCCATACGCCGACGCCGACACGATGACCAGCAGGGTGGCCCGCCGCGGTGTCGTCAGAGCAGCGTCCCGCGCAGCAGCAACAGCGCCAGCGAGAAGTAGAGCGTCACGCCCGTGACGTCCACGAGCGTGGCGACCAGCGGCGCGCTCGCGCTCGCCGGGTCGAAGCCGACCTTGCGCAGCACGAAGGGCAGCATCGCGCCGGTCAATGTCCCGAACAGCACGACGCCGAGCACCGTCGCGCCGATCGTCGTCGCGAGGATCGCATAGTGCTCGCCGAAGGGATAGAACCCGGCCCACTGCCACACGACGACGCGCAGCGCGCCGACGGCGCCCAGCAACAGGCCCAGGACCAACCCCATCCCGGCCTCGCGCAGCAACACGCGGCTCCAGTCGCGCGGCCGCAGTTCCTGCAGCGCCATCGCCCGGATGATCAGCGACGTGGCCTGCGACCCGGAGTTGCCGCCCGACGAGATGATCAACGGCACGAACAGCGCGAGCACCGTCGCCGCGTTGATGGACTCCTCGAAGAAGCCCATCGCCGCCGCCGTGAACATCTGCCCGACGAACAACACGATCAGCCAGGGCGTGCGCTTCTTCAGCAGTTCGACGAAGCCCACCTGCAGGTACGGCTCCTCGAGCGCCTCCAAGCCACCGAACTTCTGCACGTCCTCCGTCTGCTCTTCCTGGATGACGTCGATGACGTCGTCCACGGTGATGACGCCGAGCAGCCGGCGCTCGGCGTCGACCACGGGCACGGCGACGAGGTCGTAGTTGGACGTGAGTTGCGCCACGGTCTCGCGGTCGGCGTCGGCGGGCACGGTCACGATCTCCGTCCACGCGCTCTCGCCGACGCGCGTGCCCTCCGCCGCGGCGAGCAGCTCGCGCAGCGACATCACGCCGGTGAGTGCGCCCTGCGCATCCACCACGTAGATGGTCTGCATCCCCTCGCGCCGCCCCTCGCGGGCGATCGCGCGGATGGTCATCAGCGCCTCGTCCACCGTCTGCGATTCGGGCACGGAGACGAACTCCGTCGTCATCAGGCCGCCCGCGGTGTCCGGCTCGTACTGCAGCAGCCGCTGGGTCTCGGCGCGCTCGCGCTCGGGGATGGCCTCGAGGATGTGGTCGGCGACCTCCTCGTCCATCTCCTCGAGCGCGTCGGCGCGCTCGTCGGGGTCCATCTCGACGATGAGCGCCGCCGCCTGCTTGGCGGGCATCGTCTCGAGCAGCTCGATGCGCAGTTCCTCGCCGAGGTACTCGAGCACCGCCGCGGCGCGCTCGGCCGGCAGCGCCGCCAACAACTGCGGCACCAGCGCGCGATCGATCAGCTCGGCGACATCGGCGAGGTCGGCGGGATGCAGCTCCTCCGTCTCCGCGGCGATGCTGCGCGGATCCGTCTCGAGCAGGTCGAGGATGTCCGGCGCCACCAGGGCGGCCAGGGACCGCTCAGGTTGGTCTGGCGCTGATTGCATATAGAAGGGCGGACGAAGGTGCCCGAAAGTTAGCCCGGCAACCCCGCGTCGGAACCCGCCGCGTGCTGTCGTGTGCGCGATCCGCCGTGCGCAATGCCCGGGGTAGGCGAATGTCAGGAATCGGTCAACGCGGGGAAGGGACGCAACCCTTTCACGCGTCTCAATGTCGAAACTGGCAACAGAAGTCCGGCGTAGGCCCGCCTACGTCGTCCCACGCAGGGCCCGACCCCCACCGGGTACCTCTCACACCCGGATCGGACCTATGTTCGTTCAACTCGCTCTCGCCTTCCAGACGGCGGTGGCTGCCGGACCCGCCACGCCGCCGCGCGAAGGGGTCGTCGTGCCGCCTGCGCCGAAGACCGTGCCCGCCCCGACCGCCCGCAGCGCCACGGCGATGCGCGCCGTCACGCCGCCGCAGCTCGACGGCGTGGACAACGACCCGATCTGGCGCGAGGCGCCGGCGATCACGCAGTTCCGCCAGCACGATCCGGTCGAGGACGGCGATCCGCATTACCGCACCGAAGCCCGCGTCGCCTACGACGACCGCTATCTCTACGTGTTCGTGCGCGCCTTCGATCCGGCGCCCGACTCGGTGATGGCCTTCCTCTCGCGCCGCGACGCGCGCACGCAGAGCGACTACATCCACCTGATGGTGGACAGCTACCACGACAAGCGCACGGGTTTCCGTTTCACGGCCAACCCGCTCGGCGTCAAGCGCGACGTGTACATCTCGAACGACGGCAACGAGGATCTGTCCTGGGACGGCGTCTGGGACGTGGCCACGAAGGTGGACGCGCAGGGGTGGACGGCCGAGTACCGCATCCCGTTCAGCCAGCTGCGATTCCCGGCGGCCGAAGCGCATACCTTCGGCTTCGCGATCTGGCGCGACATCGCGCGCCACAACGAGCGCATCTCGTGGCCGCTCTACCGCCGCACGCAGATGGGCTTCGTCTCGCAGTTCGGCGAGGTGGACGGCTTCGAGGGCATCGCCAGCCCGCGGCGCCTCGAGGTGCTGCCGTACTCCGTCTCCAGCGACGGGCCGCGCCCGACGGCCAACGGGTACGCGCGCCAGCAGAACATCACCTTCGGCGCGGACGTAAAGTACGGCATCACGTCGAACCTCACGCTCGACGCCACGGTGAACCCGGACTTCGGCCAGGTCGAAGCCGACCCCGCCGTGCTCAACCTCGGGGCCTTCGAGCAGTTCTTCGAGGAGCGCCGGCCGTTCTTCCTCGAGGGCGCCGGCATCTTCAACTTCGCGAACAACCTGTTCTATTCGCGCCGCGTGGGACGCGCCCCGCAACTGGGCGGCGTCTACGCCGCGCAGGATAACCCGCTCAACACGACGATCCTCGGCGCCGCCAAGATCACCGGCCGCACGGCGAGCGGGCTCAACGTCGGCTTCATCGACGCCGTGACGCAGCAGGAACTCGGCGCCAGCGCCCGCACGATCGAACCGCAGACGAACTATATGGTGCTGCGCCT
>CAZYQM010000007.1:4764-23914 GCA_964649965.1 uncultured Gemmatimonas sp. | reverse complement strand
TCGCTGAGCGGCACGCGCTTCAACGTGAACATCGGCAAGAACGGCGGCGGCATCACGCGCTTCAACACCGGCGTGACGCGCATCAGCGCCGGCTACGAGGTGAACGACGCCGGCTTCCAGCCGCGCGCCGACATCACGCAGAACGGCAACTGGTTCGGCCTCAACCTGCTCGAGCCGACGAAGTTCTACCGCCGGCTGTTCGTGAACGTCAACCAGTGGAACGATTGGACGACGGACGGGCTGCGCCTGAACAGCGGCGGCAACATCAACATCAACGGTGAGCTGCCCAACCAGTGGTGGTTCTGGGCCGGCTACAACGTGAACGGCATCGGGGCCGCCTACGACGACCGCGTCACCCGCGGCGGCCCCGCGCTGCGCCGCAACTTCCGCCAGAACGCCTGGCTCGGCTTCGAGACCGATGGCCGCAAGCCGGTGACCGGCGTGCTGCAGGGCTTCGTGGTGTTCAAGGACGTGTCCGGCTCGTCGGAATGGGGCGTGGACCCCGCGCTCAACTTCCGCGCCGGCGGCAACGTGCAGGGCAGCGTCTCGCTGAACTACTACGAAGGCGTGAACGACCAGCAGTGGTACAACAACTTCTCCACGCCGGGCGGCACGGCGTACACCTTCGCGCGTCTCGAGCAGACGACGATGGGCGTGACGACGCGCCTCGATTACACGATGACGCCGCGCCTGTCGCTGCAGCTCTACGCGCAGCCCTTCGTCACGGCCGGCGACTACTCGGACCTGCGCGAGGTCGTGGATCCGCGCGCCGATCGCTACGCGGACCGCTTCCAACCTTACACGGACGCCACGCCGAGCGATTTCAACTTCAAGCAGTTCCGGTCGAACACGGTGCTGCGCTGGGAGTACCGCCCGGGTTCGGTGCTGTTCTTCGTCTGGCAGCAGGGGCGTCAGGACTACCGGAACCCCGGCAGCTTCGAGTTCGGCCGCGACTACGGTGACCTGTTCCGCACGCGCTCGGACAACACGTTCCTGATCAAGGCGAGCTACTGGTTCAGCCTGTAGGACCGGGAAGGGAGAAGGGGGGAAGGTGAAGGGGAACCCGACTCCCCGAAACCCGGTAAACCTTCCAGCCGTACGCAGTGTCTGAAGGACTGCAGGACCCGAAGAAGAGCGGCAGCGGGGTGACGCCGGTGCTGGTGGGGGGCCGGCCCACCCGCTGCCCGCTCGACTGAAGGGGTTTCACTACGCAAGGCACAACCCACGGGGCGTCACGCGATGTTGTGAAGGGCATCGCGCGGCGCCCCGTGGCGCGTCCGTACCTGACTGGGCCTGCGTGGCCCGCGCGCTACAGCGTCGGCAACTGCCGCGCGAGCCGCCGGACGTCGGTCACGGTGAAGCCCACGGCCTCGACGGCCGCGCGCAGCTCGGCTTCGACCGCCGCAAGCTCCGCCTCCGGCCGCGCCACCTCCAGTTCCACGCGCCCCAGCTCGCCCTCCGCGCGCGTCACGCCAGCGACCCCGCCCAGCGCCGCGAACACCGCGTGCTTGGCGTGGACGGCGAGCATCCCGGAAACCAGCAACTCAAAGCGCATCGGGGAACACTGGCGGCGCGCGGTCGCCGAGGGAAGCCGGGCGCGAACTCGTCCGCGACCTCGGGAGATAGGTAGTTTCCGTTCACCCTTCACCGTCCACCGTTCCCCCTCCACCGTTCCCCGCTATGCACGTCGCCTTCCTCGGCCTCGGCGCCATCGGCACTCCGATGGCCCGCCACCTCGCCGCCGCCTTCCCCGGCACCCGCGTCTGGAACCGCACGGCCGGCAAGGCCGCCGACTTCGCGAAGGCGCACGGCGCCGAGCACGCGGCGACGCCCGCGGCGGCAGCGCGCGGCGCGGACGTGGTCATCACCTGCGTTCCCGTCTCGCGCGATGTCGAAGCCCTGCTCGACGGACCGGACGGCCTGCTCGCCAGCCTGGCGAGCGGCAGCACGCTGGTGGATTGCACCTCGGGCGATCCGGCGACCTCGCGGCGCATCGCGGCGCGGCTGGCGGAGCAGGGTATCGGATTCCTCGACGCGCCGGTCTCGGGCGGCGTCGCGGGTGCCGAGGCGGCGGCGCTCACGGTGATGATCGGCGGCGATGCGGCGACGCTCGAGCGCGTGCGGCCGGTGCTCGACGCCTTCGGCAAGCGCATCGTGCACTGCGGCGCCGTCGGCGCGGGCGATGCGGTGAAGGCGGTGAACAACGCGCTGCTCGCGCAGCACATCATCGGCACGGCGGAAGGGCTGATGGCGCTCGAGCGCGCGGGGGTGGATCCGGCGCTGGCCCTCGACGTGATCAACAACTCCAGCGGTCGCAGCAACGCGTCGATGAACCTCTTCCCCGAGCGCGTGCTCACGAAGGCGTATCCGCGCACGTTCCGGCTCGCGCTGCTCGACAAGGACGTCGGCATCGCGCTGCAGGTCGCGCGCGAGGCGGGCGTCGCGGCGCCGATGCTCGAGCTGGCCAGCGCCCGGTATCGCGATGCGCACGCGGCGATGGGCGAGGAGGCCGATCACGTGGAGATCGTGAAGTGGCTGCGCGGCGAGGCCTGAGCGGCGCAGACCTAGCTCGACAAAGTTTGGACTAACGAGTCCGACGGACCCCTGCGTACTATCTTCGGTCTAGGTCATTCCGATCCCCCTGTCGTCACCGGAATCTCCCCCCCCCTGATGAATTCCGTCCGTCCGCATTTCCCCGCGCTCCAGCGTTCGCATAACGGTCAGCCGGTCGCGTACTTCGATGGTCCCGGCGGCACGCAGGTCCCGCGGATGGTCGTGGACGCGATGACGCAGTACCTCTTCCACCACAATGCGAACACGCATTGGGTGTATCCGACCAGCATCGAGACGGACGCGAAGCTGCTCGAGGCGCGCGCGACGATCGCCGACTTCCTCAACGCGTCGCCGCGTGAGGTGTCGTTCGCGAACAATATGACGACGGGCACCTTCCACCTGGCGCGCGCGCTCGGGCGCACCTGGGGCCCGGGCGACGAGATCGTCGTCACCGAACTCGACCATCACGCGAACATCGCGCCCTGGCGGGCGCTCGAGCGCGAGCGCGGCCTCACCATCCGCAAGGTGAAGGTGGATGCGACGCGCGGCGAGCTCGATTGGTCCTCGCTGGAGCAGACGCTGTCGTCGCGCACGAAGCTGCTGGCCATTGGCGCCGGCTCCAACGCGCTCGGCACGGTGACCGACGTCGCCGCGGCGGCGCGCCTCGCACACGACGTCGGCGCGCTCGTCTATGTGGACGCGGTGCACTATGCGCCGCACCACCTCGTGGACGTGAAGGCCTTCGACTGCGACTTCCTCGGCTGCTCGGCCTACAAGTTCTACGGGCCGCACGTCGGCATCATCTACGGCAAGGAGGCGCACCTCGGGCGCCTCGACGTGCCGAAGCTCGAGCCGGCGCCGGAGCAGGTGCCGGACCGGATGGAGACGGGCACGCAGAATCACGAAGGCATCGTCGGAGCGGCGGCGGCCGTGGACTTCCTCGCCTCGCTGGGCGAGGGCGCGACGCGCCGCGATCGGTTGCGCTCCGCCTTCCACGCGCTCCACGAGGACGGGATGACGTTGTGCCGCCGGCTCTGGGACGGGCTCGGCACGATCGCCGGCGTGACGCGCTACGGTCCCGGGCCCGACCGCCCGCGCACGCCGACGGTGAGCTTCACCGTGGACGGCGTGACGAGCGACGACGTGGCGCGCGCGCTGGCCGACCGTGCGGTCTTCGTGAGCAGCGGCGACTTCTACGCGACGACGATCGTGCGCCTGCTCGGGCACGGCGACACGGGCCTGGTCCGCGTCGGTGCCTCCTGCTACTCGACGATGGACGAGGTCGAGCGCCTGCTGGCGGGCGTGGCCGAGGTGGCTAAGCGCTGAAGGCTATATTGCAGGGATGCAGCCGCGCGCCCTGCTCCTGACGATTGCCCTCGCCGGTGCGGTGGCCTGCGAACGCGTGGAGCCGCCGCCGCCGGCGCCGCCGACGGAGTTCCTCGTTGCCGCCGGCGACTCGGTGTTCTGGATCCGCTCGGAGGCCGACGGCATCCGCGTGCGCGGCGCGCCGATGTTGCTCACGATGGTCGGCGGGCGGCTCGCCGAGCTCTACGTGGCGGACGAGGACCTCTCGTTCTACGACGCCATCTACGTGGGCCAGCGGCTCTTCAAGCGCGACCTCGTGAACGGCGATTCGGTGCAGCTCTTCGCCGATACGCTGATGCGCGCGCTGGCGCGCAATTACGCGGCCGCGAATCCCGAGGAGCTCCCGCTCGGCGAGGACGAAGTCGGCAGCGAGGATCCGCGCATCGTGGCAAGTGCGGAGATCGTCGTGCTCGACGTGACGGGGCCCTGGGCCTCGTACGAGTACCGCACCGACGTGGACGTGATCGGCCGCCCGTCATCCTTCGGCCTGCGCCGCGGCGTGCTCGACCTGCGCACCGGCGTGCCGACGACGCTCGAGGCGCTGTTCGGGCGCGACGATGCCCGTCGGCTTGCGGCCGAGGGGCAGCGGCAGTGGCGCGAGCTGCGTGACTCGACGCTGGCTGCGGCGTCAGGCACGTCCGACGAAGAAGTGCTGCGCGAGCAGTACGCGCACTTGAGCTTCGACGCGCGGAGCTTCGGCCTGCGGGTCGAGCGCCGCATTCCGTATGTGCAGTTCACGCTGGTCCAGCGCGGCGCGCTGACGGCATCCGACGCGACACGCCTCGGGCCGGTCGCCGTCGCCGAGCCCGCGTGGTGGCCGACGGTGGCCGATGCGTATCCCGACGCGGATGAGGGTGGTGGCCCGTCCCGCGCCGGGCCCGGCGCCGCGCGTCGCCTTCGCCCTGCGTGACGCCGGCGGCCAGGAGTGGCCGCTGGGCTTCGTGCCCGCGCCCGTGCAGCGCCTGATGTGGCTCGAGGATTCGCTCGTCGCGCCTGGCACGCGTGAGGCGCTGGTGCGAGCCTTCGATGACGCCGCGCTCTACGGCGACGAGACGCGCGTCGCTACCGCGCCTTCCGTTCACCCGATTCGACCCTATGAACGCTACCGCCCACGAGCCCTGGACTCCCGAACGCGCCAACAAGGCCTTGCCGCTCTTGCGTCGTATCACCGACGACTTGTTGCTGGGGTATCGCCGCTGGCAGGAACTGGTCGAGCGTTACGAGGTGGCCTCGCTGCGCAACACGGCGACCGCGCCGGATCCCGAAGCGGAGCAACTGCAGCGCGAGGTGCAGCTCGCGGCCGCGGACGTGCAGGCCTGCCTCGCTGAGCTCGAATCGCTGGGCGTCGAGTGCAAGAGCCTCGACCAGGGGCTGATCGACTTCCCGGGCGAACGCGACGGCGAGCCGGTGTACTGGTGCTGGATGCGCGGAGAAGCCCGCGTCGCGCACTGGCATACGCGCGACGCGGGCTTCTCGGGCCGTCAGCCGATCTGACTCAGTTGGTGCGCCGCAACTCCACGCGCCGGTTCTGCGCGCGTCCGGCCGCGGTGGTGTTCGACGCCGCCGGCTGCGAGGGGCCGTAGCCGCGCGCCGTCAGGCGGTTGGCCGCGACACCCTTGCTGATGAGGTACTGCCGCACCGCGTCCGCGCGCTGCTGCGAGATGCGGTTGTTGGCGGCCAGCGAACCCGTGTTGTCGGTGTGGCCCTGCACCTCGATGTTCACTTCCGGCGAAGCCACCAACGATTCCGCCACGCGGTCGAGGATGGACTGCGACTCGGCCGTGAGCACGGCGCGGCCAGTCTCGAAGTTCACGCCCTCGAGGACGATGTTGCGTTGGCCTTCCTCGAAGACGAGCTGGCAACCACGCGCATCCACGCGGGTGCCCGGCGGCGTGTTCGGGCAGCGGTCGTCAATGTCGCGGACGCCGTCGCTGTCGGCATCGAGCGGCACCGGGCAACCGTTGGCGTCCACGCGCGTACCGGCCGGCGTGTCCGCACAGCGGTCGGCGTTGTCGAGCACGCCGTCCCCGTCGCTGTCGCGCGGGCAGCCCTCGGCGTTCACCGGCGTGCCGGCGGGCGTGTTCGGGCAGCGGTCGGCGTTGTCAGGGACGTTGTCGCCATCGGAGTCACGCGGGCAGCCGTTGGCGGTGACCGGCGTGCCGGCCGGGGTGTTCGGGCAGCGATCGTTGTTGTCCGTGACGCCGTCGCCGTCGGAGTCGCGCGGGCAGCCCTCGGCGGTGACGGGCGTGCCGGCCGGCGTGTTGGGGCAGCGGTCGGCGTTGTCGGCGACGCCGTCGCCGTCCGCGTCGAGCGCGCAGCCGCGGGCGTCGATCGGAGTGCCCGCCGCCGTGTTCGGGCAGGCGTCGTAGGTGTTGCTGATGCCGTCGCCGTCGCTGTCCGCCGGCTGGCGGCGGATCACGAGGCCGGCCTGCAGGTGGAAGTGCGAGGCCGAGGACCGCGCGGCGTCGAAGCGCGACACCGGGATGTAGTCGTAGATCGCGTCGAGGCGCAGTGCGGCGCGCTCGTTGAAGTTGCGCTGCAGGCCCACGACCGCGGAGGCGCCGTCGGACTCGAGGAGGCCCGTCGGCGCGACGGCGTTCGTGCGGTCACGCACCCAGCCCGCGCCGAGGATCGCCGTCCACTGGTCGCTCAGGGCGTAGTGCTTCGCGAGGTGCAGGTGGAACGAGGCCTGGCGCGCTTCGGGATCGTCGGCGGTGCGGCTCGATGCGTGGACGAGTTCGAGCGCGACGTCCTGCCACATAAAGACCCCGACCCTCGCCCCGACACCGAGGCCCGGCTCCGAGGCGGCCTTGTCGTCGAGCATCGAGTAGCGGAAGAGCAGGGAGAGGTCGAGTGAACCCATCTCCTGCGCGACGAGCGGAGCGGGCAGCGCGGCCAACGCGATGGCGGCCGCGAGGGAACGAAGGAATCGCATAGCAGGCCCTCTGGTGTGGGGAGCGTACGCGCCCACGATGTGGGACGGGACGCGAGTGCGCAATACCATCGGGAGACTGCCCGGTCCTAGGACGGCGTCACGTCACGCGCCGGCGTCGCGGAACGGGATCTCGATCTCCATCCCGTCCTTGGCGAGGATCACCTCGCCATCGAACACCTCGCGGGCCTCGCGCCCGAGGTCGCTGGGGTCGCGCGAGTAGCGGGCCGAGAAGTGCGTCAGCGCGAGGCGTCGCGCCCCGGCCATCTTCGCCACGGTCGCCGCCTCGCGGGCGGTGGCGTGCATCGTCTCCACCGCGCGCGCCTGTTCCTCGTCGCCGAAGGTCGCCTCGTGCACGAGCAGGTCGGCGCCGACGGCGTGTTCGATGGTCGCTGCGCAGGGTCGCGTGTCGCCCGTGATCACGACGCGGCGGCCGGGCCGTTCGGGTCCCACCAACTCCCCGGGGCTCACGCGACGTCCATCGTCGAGCGTGATCGTCTCGCCCTTGTGGATGCGCCCCCACAGCGGCCCTTCGGGAATGCCCAACGCACGCGCGTGTTCGGGGTCGAAGCGACCGCGGCGGATGTCCTCGACGAGCGCGTAGCCGATGGCCGCACCCTTGCGGTGCTCCACGGCGAAGGCCTGGATCTCGTAGTCCTTGCGGCGCACGACGGCGCCGGGCTCGAGGTCCGTCACCGTGAGCGGGAAGGTGAGCTTCTCGTTGCCCAGCCCATCGGCGCGCTTGAACAGCGCCTGCGCGCCCTTGGGCCCCCAGATGCGCAGCGGCTGCTCGCGCAGCTGCAGGGCGAGCGTCTTCAGCAGTCCCAGCACCCCGAGAAAGTGGTCGGTGTGGAAGTGCGTGAAGAAAATGTCCTCGAGCGTGAAGCCGACGCCGTAGCGCATCATCTGGCGCTGCGTGCCTTCGCCGCAGTCGAACATCAGCGTCTCGCCTTCGCGCAGCAGCGCGATGGACGAGAGGCCGCGTTCGACCGTGGGACGCGAGGCGGAGGTGCCGAGGAACGTGAGGTGCATCCGCGAAATCTAAGGCCGGAAACGTTCAGGGCGGCTTCCGCGTACATCCGTCGCGCCACTCACCTCTCACACCCCGCATCCCGTGCGCTTCGCCGCTCTCGCCCTCTCCGCAACCGTCGCCCTGCTCCAGCCCACCGCCGCCCAGGCCCAGCAGCCGACGCCCACCACCAGCCCGTCCGGCGAGGTCACGGCGGATGGCGCCCCGAAGGTCAGTGCCCCGTCGGTCCATCGCTTCGGCTGGGTGCTCGAAGGCGGCATCGAGTACGGTGGTGATGTGCTGGTCACCCTGCTGTTCGACGATGGCAGCGAGCAGGACATCCTCGCGGGGCAGGGCGGCACGGTCGCGTTCGGCTTCGACTATCGGCCGGCCCGGATGCCGCAGCTCGGCCTGCGCACGACGGCGGGCGTGAAGTTCACGTCGAACGCGTCGAGCAACGCGGACATCAGCTTCCTCCGCATCCCGGTCGAGGTGGTCGGCAGCTACTACTTCGCCAAGGACTGGCGTGCCGGCGCCGGGCTGGCGTACCACACGGGCGTGAGCTTCAACGGCGATGGCTTCGTGCCGGACGTGGACTTCGATCCGGCTGCCGGTGCAACGATCGAGCTCGGCTGGAAGGCCTTCGCCCTGACCTACACGGCCATCGAGTACACGGCCGGCGGCGGCTCGCTCGACGCGTCGTCGTTCGGCCTGTCCGCCAGCTGGGTGTTCGGCAAGCGCTACTGAGCGGCGGTCGCGAGCAGCGCGTCCCAACGCGCCTGCTCGATGTTGGCGCCCGAGATGGTCACCACCACGGGAAACCGCTTGGGCGTCAACGCGCCGCTGCGCAGCGCCGCCACGCCGACGGCGCCGGAGCCCTCGACGCGCAGGCCGTGCGCGCGGTGCAGGTACACGATCGCCTCGGCGACATCTGGTTCCTCGACCGTCGCGATGGCATCCAGCGCGGCCGTGCCCTGCCGGAACATCGCGTGGTCCACGCGACCGGCGAGCCCGTCGCAGAGCGTGGGCTCGTCGGGAATGTCCACGGCGTGCCCTGCGGCGAGCGCGAGCGTCATCGCGTTCGTCTTCACCGATTGCGCGCCGAGCACGCGCACCGCCGGGGCGGCGTCGCGGACGAAGCCGCCCATCCCGCCCACCAAGCCGCCGCCGCCCACACAGACGACGAGCGTCGCGACGTCGGGCCGCTCCTCGAAGATCTCCAACGCGACGGTGCCGGCGCCGGCGAGCAGCGCGCGACCGGTGCAGGGACTCACGAAGGTCGCGCCGCTGCGTGCGGCGAAAGCCTTCGCGGCATCCTCGGCGTCGTCGTAGCTCGGCTGCGACGCGTCCACGGTGGCGCCGAGCGCGGCGATCTTGTCGCGCTTCACGGACGGTGCGCTACTCGGCACGAACACGGTCGCTGGCACGCCAAGCCGCTGGGCCGCCATCGCGACGCCAATGCCGTGGTTGCCGGCCGACGACGCGACGATGCCGGCGGCGCGCTCCGCTTCAGAGAGCGTCATCACCGCGTTGAGCGCGCCGCGCAGCTTGAACGAGCCGCCGTGCTGCTCGCACTCGAGCTTGAGCAGGACGTCACCCCCGACGCGAGCCGAGAGCTCGGCGTCGTGCACCAGGCGCGTGCGCGCGACGAACGGCGCGATCCGCGTGTGGGCGGCGCGGATCTCCTCGGCGCTCGGTAGGATGCGTTCGTGCATCCCGAAAGCTACGTGCAACGGCGTTTCACCACGAAGGCACGAAGACGTTACGCTGGGAACATCCGGATGTACGCCTCCGCATCGAACTTCTCGCGCGCCCGGGCGAGCGACATCGGCCGGATCACGCCGAAGACCGGCTTGTCGAACCACGGCCGGTCGAACTTGCCGAAGCACCACTGGATGCCGCCGTAGCTCGACGGGTCGCGGCCATCGAGGCCGTACTTGTTGTTGAGCAGGACCAGGTGCTCCAGCGCGTGCTTGTAGCGCGCCGTCCACAGCAGCACCGACTTGCCCCAGAGCATCCGCGTCACGTTGTGCATATAGCCCGTGCGCACGAGTTCGCGCTGCGCGGCGTTCCAGAGTTCGTCGTGCGTCTCCGCGCGCTCCAGCTGCTCGAGCGAATAGATCGCCTCGCGCGGGTCGTCCTTGTGCTTCTCCATCGAGCGGTGCACCCAGTCGGGCAGGCCCTTCAGCTTGCCGTGGTTGGGATTGCGCACGCAGAAGTTGAACGCGAGCTCGCGCCAGGTGACGAGTTCGTCAGCGAACTTCTCCGCCGACGCCTTGTGACCCGCCGCGCGCACGGTGCGCAGCACCTCGGCGGCGGAAATCTGCCCGAAGTGCAGGTACGGCGAGAGCCGCGAGCTGCCGTCGGTGTCGCTGGGTTCGTTCCGGCGCTCGGCGTAGTCGGCGAGTCCGTCGGCGCAGAAGGCCTTGAGGCGCGCGCGGGCGCCGTCGAGGCCGCTCGCGAACGGCACGGCCGGCACCGCGTGGTCAATCTCGCAGCTCGCCACGGCGTCGGGCACGTCGAGCGTCGCAAGGTCGAGACGGTCCACCTCGAGGGACTCCCAGAGCGCCTGCGTGAACTGCGCGCGCGGGCCGCGGTCCTCCACCGGCTCCAGCGCGCTCTCCAGCACCTTCGCGATCTTCGGACGGATCGTGCGCGCCGCGTACTCTTCCTTCGTGAAGTTGCCGTAGGGCACGATGCAGTGCGATTCCACCTCGACCACGCGCACCGGGCAGCGTTCGGCGAAGCGCGCCGTCCGCGCGGCGATGCCGGCGGTGGGGAAGAGATCCGTGACGACCAGTGCCGCGCGCGCGGCGAGGCGGTCCACCACGCGGCGATCGTCGTCGCGGCGGCGGCGGAGCACGAACTGGTAGCGCAAACCGAGCTGCTCGGCGCGACGGTGGAGGGCCTTGGCGTTCTCGAGGATGACCGTATGGATGCGGTCGTTGGCGTGCTCGTAGGTCGGGTCGAGGCCTTGGTGGATCAGCAGCGGCTTGCCGAGTGCGTCGGCTTGAAGCACTGCGTAGCGCAGGGCCCAGTTGTCCTCGACGCGGTGCGTGGCCTGCATCCAGTAGAGGACGTAGTCGCCGGCGGGGCGGGGGTCGGCCGTGTTGGCGTCGCGGCGGCGCAGCGAGAGCTGGCCGCGGACGTACTCGGATTCCAGGCGGTGGACGGGGGGCTTGGCGCTCACGCTGAGAGGAAGGGCAGGGGGTGGCGCAGGGTTCCCGGTGCCACTAGTTTATGGGCATCGGCGGCCTCGCCCCAGCCACATCGGGCGGGGCCGTATGCGTGACGGGAACTTGTCTGGGTCGTCTGGGGTATGTTGGACGACAGGGGCCTGACCCACACGCTGCTTCGGGGCTGTAGCTCAGCTGGGAGAGCGCTGCAATCGCACTGCAGAGGTCAGGGGTTCGATCCCCCTCAGCTCCATATGGCAGGACCAAGGGTTTCCCCCCTTGCAGGAAGTTAGCCCGCCGCTGTTCGGTAGGACGTAGAGTTCCAATGACGGCGCGCGAGGCACCCTGCAGGGATTTCCTGAGACGGCGCGGACTTCGGTCCGCGCCGCTTGTGTTTCCGGGGAACGGAGCACGGCGGAGCGGGGAGAGGGGAACGGAGAAGCCGCGGGGGTGGGCCGAGGAAACCCTCCGCGGTCGGCGGCCGTCTCATCGGGTATCCCTCACCCGGAGCTTCCCGTGCTTGCCCTCGTCGCTGCGTTCTCGGTCGCGGTGTTGCCGGCCGATTCTCCCCCAGTCCCGCCCACGATTCCGCCTGCGACCGACACCGTCTTCCTCTCGATGGGGGCGCCCGAAGTCGACGCTCGCGTCTACGCCCCGCATCGTGCGAAGGTCACTGTGCGGCTCGGCGCGCCCGACGGACCGGTGGTGGCCGAGTGGATCAACGAGCTGACGCACGGCGATTCGGCGGGGCGCGCGGTGCATCGCTGGGTGACGGCGGGCACGCAGATGCCCGTGAACGGACCGCGCAGCACCTGGGAGATCCGCCAGACCTACGATGCGCGCACGCTGCAGCCCTACGCCTATCACCGGGTTGGCAGCGACGGCATCGAGGTGCAGCTGCGGCTCGATGGCACGCAGGTCAGCGGCCGCCGCAAGGTGAACACACCCGACTTCGTGCCGGTGGAGGTGGAGCTTGACCAGCCCGGCTACGTGGCCTCGGCCAGCGATCTCGTGCCGATGGCGATGAAGCTCGCGTCGGGAATGGTGATCGTCGCGCCGATGTGGGGGCCGAATATGCAGCGCACCGAGCGGCGCGTGTTCACGGTGGTGGGGCGCGAGCACAAGAGCGTCGAGGGCCAGCATTGGAACGCCTGGCGTATCGAGGAGCGACGCTTCGGCGACCCGACCCTGCTCGCCGTGTGGTTCATGGTCGACAAGTCGCCGTATATGGTGGCGGGCGAGGTGCATCAGCCGAACGGGGTCGTTCGGTATATGACCGAGGTAGCGGTGCCGGACTAAGACGGAAGACGGAAGACGAGTGCCACGGCGTTACCAGCCCTCGCGCTTCCTCAATCCCGTGATGTGCGCGACGTGATGCCGGCCGTGCCAGCTGTAGTTCGACAAGGAGCTGTCGAGCGTCTGCGGTCCGGATTGCGGGTGCTGGTAGGGCACGGCGAACCGTTCGGCCGGCAATGCGCGCAACAACGCGGCCCAGCGTTCGTGGATCGCATCGAGCATCCGCAGCGACACGTCGAGCGGCAGCGTCGTGTCGGGCAGCTCCGCCCAGCGCTCCTCGTCGTAGGGCTTGATCGTCGGGTTCGCCTCGGTGAGTGCGAGCTTCTGCCGGATGTATCCGTTGGCGTGCGAGTCGGCGACGTGGTGCACCACTTGGCGCAGCGTCCAGCCACCGGGGCGGTAGGGCGTGTCGAGCTGTGCGTCGCTCAGGCCTTCGACGGCGGCGCGCATCCGCGCCGGAAGCTCGGCGATGTCGCGGATGTGGTTCGCCCGCCACTCGGGGGACACGGGACCGGTGGGCGGCTGCCACGGGCCGACGGGGTAGCGGAGGTCCTCGGTCATCGAAGGCGCGGTGTGTGGTGGTGGAGTGCTGCCAGGGTACTGTGCAAGATACCGAACCGGGAGCGTGGGGATGGGTCAGGGTTCTGTGAGGCGAATCGTGGGCTGCGCGTTGGCCGGACTGCTCGCGGTGACAGCGCGCGCGGAACCGCAGACGGCGCCGGTGACGGCGAGCAGGCCGCAAGCGATCGCCGCCGACACGATGTTCTTCGCGGAAGGAATCGCGGCCGACACGGGCAGCGGCACGCTGTACGTCACGAGCGTCCATCACCGCAATGTGCTGGTCGTCGCGCCGGGTGGCGCGGCGCGCTGGCTCTGGCGCGAGGGGAGTTTGAGTGGCGGCGCGGCAGATGTGGGGTCGGTGATGGGCGCGGTCTTCGACGGCGCGTCCGGCACGCTTTGGCTGTCGACGGCGAAGCTGCCGTATATGCGATCCCAAGGTGCCGGCGATGCGCGCGTTGTGGCGGAGCTGTTGGAAGTCTCCGCCCGCGACGGGAGCATCCTGCGCCGCCTCGCGCTCGGTGATGGCGGCGGCATCCCGGGAGAGATTGCGCTTGCGCCGGATGGCAGCGTGCTGGTGAGCGATGGGGTCCGCAGTCAGCTGTACCGTCTGCGGCCGGGTGCCGTCGCTCTCGAGACCATTCGCGCCGCTGGCCTGCGATCGCCGCAGGGAATCGCGGTGCGGCCTGACGGCGCCGTGGCGTACGTGGCGGATTGGTCACGCGGCATTCTCCGCTGGGATCTCGCGACGGACTCCATCGCTCCCGTGACGACGGACGACGGACGTCTCCTGCGCGGCGTGGACGGGCTGCGCTTTCACGAGGGAACGCTGCTGGCGATGCAGAACGGCGCGAGCCCGAACCGCGTCCTGCGGGTCACGTTGGACGCCGAGGGTCGGACCCTGGCCGCGCTCACCGTGCTCGACGCGCCCGATCCCCTCGAAGGCGAACTGACGGTCGGCGTGGTCCTCGGCGACGAGTTGGTGTACGTGGCATCCAGCGCCTGGCCGTTCTGGACCGAGGAGGGGCAGCGCAAGGCCGATGGGCGGCCGCTGCCGGCGGTGGTCCTGCGGCGGCTCCGGCTGCGGTGAGCGGTTAGTTTTCAGGTTCTGTCCTCCGTCACCCGACCCGTGTCCGATACCGCCCCGACCCGCTCCCTCGATTTCATCCGCGAACTCGTCGCCGAGGACGTCGCCACCGGCCGCTTCGGCCGTGCACCGGCGACGCGCTTCCCGCCCGAGCCGAACGGTTTCCTGCATATGGGCCACGCCAAGTCCATCTGCCTGAACTTCGGCATCGCCAACGAGTACGGCGGCACCTGCAACCTGCGCTTCGACGACACCAATCCGCTCACGGAAGACGTGCGCTACGTGGAGTCCATCAAGCGCGACGTGCAGTGGCTGGGCTTCCAGTGGACGAACGAGTTCTACGCCTCTGACTACTTCGAGAAGCTCTACGAGATCGCCGAGCTGCTGGTCACGAAGGGCAAGGCGTACGTGGACGACCAGACCGAGGAGCTGATCCGCACGAACCGCGGCACGGTCACCTCGCCGGGCACGCCGTCGCCGTGGCGCGACCGCAGCGTGGACGAGAACCTCGCGCTGCTGCGCGGGATGAAGGCCGGCGAGTTCCCCGACGGCTCCAAGGTGCTGCGCGCCAAGATCGATATGGCGCACCCGAATATGATTATGCGCGATCCGCTGCTGCTGCGGATCCGCCGCGACGCGCACCATTACCGCCGCGGCACGGCGTGGAAGATCTTCCCGTTCTATGACTTCGCGCACGGCCTGAGCGACGCCATCGAGGGCATCACGCGCTCGCTGTGCACGCTGGAATTCAAGGACAACCGCGACATCTACGACTGGCTGGTGCGCGAGGCGGGCTTCGAGAACCCGCCGACGCAGATCGAGTTTGCGCGCCTCGAGCTCGACTACACGGTGCTGTCCAAGCGCAAGCTGCTGCGCCTCGTGAACGAAGGCCACGTGAAGGGCTGGGACGACCCGCGGATGCCGACGATCGCCGGGATGCGGCGCCGCGGCGTGCGGCCGGAGGCGATCCGCGACTTCGCCGAGACGATCGGCGTGGCGCGCAAGGACGCGCGCGTGGAGATCGCGATCTTCGAGCACGCGGTGCGCAACGACCTCAATATGGAAGTGCCGCGCGTGCTGGCGGTCCTGAAGCCGCTCAAGGTGGTCCTCACGAACTATCCCGAGGGCCAGTCGGAGATGCTCGAGGCGCAGAACTATCCGCACGACGTGCCGAAGACGGGCACGCGGCAGATTCCGTTCTCGCGCGAGCTCTTCATTGACGCCGACGACTTTATGGAGAACCCGCCGAAGAAGTTCTTCCGGCTCTCGCCGGGGAACGAGGTGCGGCTGCGCTTCGGCTACATCATCAAGTGCGAAGAGGTCGTGAAGGACGCGGCGGGCAACATCGTGGAGCTGCGCTGCACCTACGACCCCGAGACGAAGAGCGGCGGCGCCAACGCCGGCAAGAAGGTGAAGGGCACCATCCAGTGGGTGTCGGCGCCGCACGCGCTGTCCTGCGAGGTGCGGCTCTACGACCGCCTGTTCAAGCAGCCGGATCCGGACGACGTGCCGGAAGGCCAGGACTTCATCTCGGCGCTCAACCCGGATTCGCTCGTGATCATTCCGGACGCGAAGGTCGAGCCGACGGTGGCAAACGATCCGATCGGCAGCCGGTATCAGTTCGAGCGCGTGGGCTATTTCTATTCTGAGCCTGAGGACTCGACGCCCGGGAAGCCGGTGTTCAACCGGATCGTCGGCCTGCGCGATTCCTGGGCGAAGGAAGTCGCGAAGGGCTAAGCGTCACTGCAAGTCGCTGTCTGACAGGGACTTGCACGTCCTCGTGAGGGGTTGCTCGAGGGGCCTGACCCGCTTAGGTTTCGTGTCTCTGCGGGAAACCGCGGGGAGTACTGCCCCTTAGCTCAACTGGCAGAGCGCCTGACTCTGGATCAGGAGGTTCCAGGTTCGAAACCTGGAGGGGCAATTGGAGAGCCCGCCCGCGACGACAGTCGGGGCGGGCTCTCTGCGTTCTAGCGCTGCGGTCGGCGCCTTCCGACGCGGCGGCAGCCGCTCAGGCCTCACGCACGTACGTGAGCCAGCCGTGCGTATCCTCGGCGCGGCCGTTCACGATGTTGAGGAAGCGCGTCTGCAGCGCGCGCGTCACCGGCCCCACCTTGCCGTCGCCGACGGGCAAGCGGTCCACGCTCCGCACCGGCGTGATTTCGCTGGCCGTGCCGCACACGAACAGTTCGTCGCAGGTGTAGAGCACCTCGCGCGCGAGCGGCTGCACGACGTGCTTGAGCCCGAGGTCCTCGGCGATCGCCAGGACCGAGCTGCGCGTGATGCCCGGCAACAGCGTGCCATCGATCGGCGGCGTGTAGAGCACGCCGCCATCCACGACGAACACGTTCTGGCCGGAACCTTCGCTCACCATCCCGTCCGGTCCGAGGGCGATCGCCTCCTCGAAGCCGTTCTGCAGCGCCTCCATCTTGATCAACTGCCCGCTGAGGTAGTTGCCGGCGATCTTGGCGATGGCGGGGATCGTGTTGGGCGCGACGCGATTCCAGCTTGCCACGCAGGCGTCCACACCCTTTTCGAGCGCGTCGGCGCCGAGGTAGGCGCCCCAAGGCCAGCAGGGGAGATACACCTCGATGGGACTGTCGAAGGGGACCATCCCCGCCGCGCCGTAGCCGCGGATCACCATCGGGCGCAGGTAGCAGGCGTCGATGGCGTTCTTGCGCACGAGCTCCCGGTTGGCCTCGACGAGTTCGTCGATGCTGTACGGCACGGGCATCCGGTAGACCTTGCAGGAGTTGAGCATCCGCCGCAGGTGCTCGCGGAGGCGGAAGATCGCCGGCCCCTTGGGCGTCGCGTAGCAGCGGATGCCTTCGAACACGGCCGATCCGAACTGGACGGAGTGCGAGAGGATGTGGATGTTGGCGTCCTTCCACTCGATGAAGCTGCCGTCCTTCCAGATGTATTGGGTCTCGCCGATCTTGGCCACGGTCGCGGTGTTGGAGGATGGAACTAGAGCAGGGAGCGAATCCAGCCGCCGTCGACGGCGATGCTCTGTGCGGTGATGTAGCTCGCGCGCTCGCTCGCGAGAAAGGTGGCGAGCGCGGCGAACTCCCGTGGCTCGCCGACGCGGCCCATCGGGATCTGTCGCTCCCAGGCGGCGAACTCGGAGTCCGTGCTGCTGCCCTTCGCGGCGGCGTTCGCGGCCGCGAGTTGATCGAGGCGCTCGGTGCGCGTGTAGCCGGGCATCAGGTTGTTCACCGTGATGTTGAACGGCGCCACTTCGTTCGCGAGCGTGCGTGCGAATCCCGTGACGGCGGCCCGCACGCTATTGGAGAGGATGAGATTGTCCACCGGCTGCTTCACCGCGATGGACGTGACGTTGAGGATACGGCCCCAGCGGCGCGTCTTCATTCCCGGCAGCACGGCGCGGACGAGGTTCACGACGCTGCCGAGGTTGAGCGCGATGGCCTTGTCCCAAGCGTCGGGCGTGTGGGTCTCGAACGGTCCTGGCGGCGGGCCGCCGGCGTTCGTGACGAGGATGTCCACCTGGCCGAATCGTTCCAGCGCCGCACCCACGGCGCGCGCCACATCGTCCGGGCGCGAGACGTCGGCCTCGATGCCGATGGCTTCGACGCCGAAGCGCTCGGCCAGGCCTGCGGACTTGTCGTGAATCTCCGCCGAGCGTGCGCAGCAGGCGATCTGCGCGCCTTCCGCGGCCAGCCCCTCGGCGATCGCCGCGCCCAGTCCGCGGCTCGACGCCGCGACGAAGGCGACCTTGCCCTTCAGACCGAGCTCCACCGCTACTTCTTGTGGAAGTAGGAGTCCGTTCCGTCGAGCCAATCCTGCCGCGGCGGGTTGAACACGTCCACGTCCAGCGTGTCCTCGAGCGCCTCGGCCTTGTGCCACACGTTCGACGGGATGTGCAGCACCTCGCCGGCGCGGACGTCGATGGTCTGCTCGCCGTGCTCGCCGATCCAGAAGCGGAGCGCGCCTTCGAGGATGTACGTGATCTGCTCGTTGTGATGTTGGTGCTTCGGGACGACGGCGCCTTTCTCGAGATAGACGTGGGCGAGCATCATCCCCTGGCCGGTGACGAGGCGCCGCGAGATCTGGTCCGTCACTCGCTCCTTGGCCATCTCCGACCAGCGGTGGAAGGTGACCTCGGTCTTGCTGGTGTTGATGGAAGACATAGCGGATGCACGGAGGGTGGTGGTCAGGGGCGCGCCGTGCGGCCCAGTGTGTCGAGTATATCGGAAGCTGCCGCGTGACGCGAGGAGGGCGGGGGCGCGCGATCGCCACGGGCGGCTTCCGATGCCGCGCCGGACGGCGCATCTTCTGGGAGACTGGTGCAGGCAATTCTTTCCTCCAGCCCCTTCGCGTGATGCTTCCCCCCGCTTTCGGCCGCGCGTTGTCCGCGGCGTCGCGTTCATCGCTGCTTGTGGTTGCAGCGCTCCTCTTTGCCTGCGCACCGGCACAGGATTCGGACGCGCAGGCTGCGGCGTCAGGCGCGCAGCCGGGTCCGTGGATCGACCTCCAGCGCGCCGACGCCTGGCGTGGCTACCGCAGCGAGACGCTGCCGAACGGTTGGGACTTCGACACCGCCACCCAGGTGCTCACGCGCCGCGCCGGCACGGACATCATCACGAAGCAGCAGTTCGGCAGCTTCGAGCTCGAGCTCGAGTGGAAGGTCGGCCCGCGCGGCAACAGCGGCGTCTTCTACTGGGCCACCGAGGAGACGCGCGTGATCTACGAGAACGCGCCGGAGATGCAGATCCTCGACAACGCCGGACACAACGATGGCAACAACGCCCTGACCAGCGCCGGCTCGAACTACGCGCTCAACGCACCGATCCGCGACGTGACGCGGCCGGTAGGCGAGTGGAACGCGGTGCGCGTCGTCGCCCGCGGCGACACCGTCGAGCACTGGCTCAACGGCACCAAAGTCGTCGAGTACGTGGCCGGCTCGCCGGAATGGACGCAGTTGGTCGCGGCGTCGAAGTTCGCGCAGTGGCCGTCGTACGGGAAGGCGCGCCGCGGCCACATCGGCCTGCAGGACCACGGGGACGTCGTCGAGTTCCGCGGGATGCGCATCCGGGAGCTGCCGTGATCAAAGCACGCCTCGGCCTGATGATGTTCCTCCAGTACTTCGTCTGGGGGAGCTGGTTCGTCACGATGGGCACCTACCTCGGCCAGACGCTGCGCTTCGGCGACCAGCAGAT
>CAZYQM010000007.1:4001-4754 GCA_964649965.1 uncultured Gemmatimonas sp. | reverse complement strand
GCCTACGGCGCGACGGCGATCGCCGCGCTGATCTCGCCCTTCTTTATGGGGATGGTCGCCGACCTCTTCGTGAACTCGGAGAAGCTGCTCGGCGTGCTGCACCTCGCCGGCGGTGCGCTGATGTGGTTCGTCGCGCAGCAGCAGGACTTCAGCACGTTCTATCCGGTGCTGATCGTCTATGCGATCTGCTATATGCCGACGCTGTCGCTCACGAACACGGTCGCGTTCCACCACATCAAGGATCCGGCCAAGGAGTTCCCGGCGATCCGCGTGCTGGGCACGATCGGCTGGATCGCGGCGGGCATCGTGGTGGGCAAGGTGCTGAAGGCCGACGCGCTGGCGCTGCCGATGCAGCTGGCGGCGGGCGCGAGCGTGGCGCTGGGCCTGTTCTCGTTCGCGTTGCCGGCGACGCCGCCGAAGGCTGCGGGCCGCGCGTTCAGCGCGCGTGACGCCTTCGGCCTCGATGCGCTCAAGCTGCTGCGGTATCGCGACTTCTTCGTGTTCATCCTCGCGAGCTTCCTGCTCTGCGTGCCGCTGCAGTTCTACTACACGTTCACGAACCTGTACCTGAACGAGATCGGCGCGCCGGACCCGGCGTTCATCCAGACCTTCGGGCAGATGAGCGAGATCTTCTTCCTCATCGCGCTGCCGGTGTTCCTGATGCGCTTCGGCATCAAGACGGTGCTCATCGTCGGGATGCTGGCCTGGGGCGCGCGCTACTTCGCCTTCGCGGGCGGCGATGCGGGCCCGGGG
>CAZYQM010000007.1:0-3991 GCA_964649965.1 uncultured Gemmatimonas sp. | reverse complement strand
CGGCGTCTGCTTTTTTAATGATACGGCGACCACCGAGATCTACACCGACCAGCGCGCCGGCGAGAGCATCCGCGGCGCGGCGCAGGGCTTCTTCAACTTCGTGACCAACGGACTCGGCTACTTCGTCGGTGCGAACGTGTCGGGCTTCGTCGTCGCCAAGTATGCGACGGTGGACGATGCCAGCGGCGTCACGCTGCACGACTGGTCGAAGATCTGGCCGATCCCCGCGTATATGGCGCTCGCCGTCGCCGTGCTCTTCGTGCTGCGCTTCCGCAGCGCGTCACAGTCCCCCACCACCGCCTGAGGTTCGCGATGTCCCGTGATCGTCAGCTGGACCGTCGTACCGTCGTCACCGGCCTCGCGGCCGCCGGCGCGCTCGCTGCGCTTCCCAAGCCGCTCCACGCGCTCGGCGAGTACGCGGCGCCGCAGCCTCAGGGCAGCGAAAAGCTGCGCATCGCCTGCATCGGCGTCGGCGGGATGGGGCACTCCGACGTGCGCGGCGTGAGCGGCGAGCAGCTGGTGGCCTTCGCCGACGTGGACTGGCGCAGCGCCGAGCGCGCGTTCCGCGAGTTTCCGAACGCGAAGCGCTACAAGGATTTTCGCGAGATGCTCGAGAAGGAGCGCAACAACATCGACGCGGTGACGGTGTCCACGCCCGACCACACGCACGCCGTCGCGGCGATGATGGCGCTCAAGATGGACAAGCACGTGTATTGCCAGAAGCCGTTGGCGCGCACGATCGGCGAGGTGCGTGCGCTGCAGGCCGAGGCGGCGCGGCGGCCGCGCCAGGTGACGCAGATGGGCAACCAGGGCCACGCGCAGGAAGGCATCCGCCTCATCCGCGAGTGGGTTGAGGCGGGCGTCATCGGCGAGGTCTCGAAGATCGACTACTGGACCAACCGCCCGATCTGGCCGCAGGCGCGCAATCGCTCCAGCGAGATGCACAACGTGCCGCCGACCTTCGACTGGAATCTCTGGTTGGGCCCGGCGGCGGAACGCCCCTGGCATCCGAGCTACGCGCCGTTCAACTGGCGTGGCTGGTGGGACTTCGGTACGGGCGCGATGGGCGATATGGCCTGCCACATTATGGACGCGGCCTACTGGGTGCTGGGGCTCAAGTATCCGGCGCGCGTGATCCCGGAGAGCACGCAGCTCTACCCGGAGATGGCGCCGGCGCAGGAGCGCATCACGTACGAGTTCCCGGCGATCGGCTCGCGCCGCGCGGTGGAACTGGTGTGGCGCGACGGCGGCCTGCTGCCGCCGAAGCCGGCCGACTGGCCCGCCGACCTCGACTTCCCGCACTCGGCCACGGGCGGGCAGATCTGGCACGGCACGAAGGGGATGATCCTCGCGGGCACGTACTCGGAGAACCCGCGCCTCGTGAACGACCAGCAGTGGAAGGACCTGCAGGCGAACCCGGTGCCGCAGAAGTATCCGCGCACGGGCGGCGTGTACCAGGAGTGGATCGAGGCCATCAAGGGCGGCACGCAGCCGGGCAGCAACTTCGCCAGCTACGCCGCGCCGATGACCGAAATGATCCTGCTCGGCTGCCTCGCCACGCGGATGGGACAGACGCTGGAGCTCAACGCCGACACGGGGGCGATCACCAACGTGCAGGCGCCGAGCGAGTGGGTGATGCCGACGTATCGCGCCGGTTGGTCGCTGTAGAACTGCAACGGCGGTCACCACGGAGACACGGAGGCACGGAGACTGCGGGAGGATACACGAAGGGACTCGAGCCGACATTTCGGTCCGAGTCCCTTTGGCCGTCCTGCCCTTGCAGTCTCCGTGCCTCCGTGTCTCCGTGGTGAAGGCAGTTCAAGGAAACTGCGCCAGCAGCCGCTCCACGGCGCCACGGATCGCGCTGGTCGGATCGCGCTCGGCCTGCGGTTTGATCTCGCCATAGATGATGCCCCGCCAGGCGACGTGGCGCCCGTCGGCCGTGAGGGCGTCCACAACGAGCAGGCCCTCCTGCCAGGTCATCGTGCGGTCGTGCATCTGCTCGGGGTCGCCGTAGCGTCCCCAGTCCTGGCGATCGCGGTCGCCGACGGCGCGGGGTGCACCGAGCGGCGGCATCGTGTCCACGACCTCGCGGCGGGCGAGGTGGAAGTGCAAGAAGAAATCCGCCGAGTCCGGCGTGGTGAGTCGGAAGCCGCGGGCCTCGAGGCCTTGGGCGATCGCGTCGCTGATGCGGTCGTGGATGTCCGGCGGCGGCACGACCTCGCCTTGGGCGGCGCTGGGCCCGTCGGCGTCTGGCGCGCTCCAAGACCAACGTGCAGCGGAGGCGATGTGCACCGTCTCGTCGCGCTCGATGATGACGGTGGGCTCGCAGGCGGAAGCCGCGAGCATCAGGGCGCCGAGCGCCAGGAGTCGATGGGAGCGTCGCATAGTATAGAGTGTCGCGCCTTGGCGGCCGCCGCGCCACCTTACAGCGATGTCCGAGAATCCCCGAATCTTCATCGAGGCCTACGTCGAGAACGAGGTGCAGGGCGAGGCCGCGATGGCTGCCGGCGCGGATCGCCTCGAGCTCTGCGGGCCGGGCGAGGGTGGGCTGACACCAGATTCCGTCGTGCTCGGATGGCTCGCGAAGCGCAAGCGGATCCCCGTGCACGCGATGCTGCGGCCGCGCGCGGGCGATTTCGTGTACGACGACGTGGAGTTCGACGCGATGCGTCTCGGGATCGAGCGTCTGCGCCAGCGCGGGGCGCAGGGTGTGGTGTTCGGCATCCTGCTGCCGGACGGACGTCTCGACGTCGAGCGGATGCGCGAGCTCGTGGCGCTTGCTGAGGGGATGCGCGTCGTGTGCCACCGCGCCTTCGATGCGACGCCGGATGCCGATGCCGCGCTCGATGCCCTCGTCGCCCTCGGCGTGCACGAGGTGCTGACCAGCGGCCACGCGCCGACGGCCCTCGAAGGCGCGGCCACCCTGCGCCGCCTGCACGAGCGTGCTGCCGGGCGCATCGCCATCCTCGCCGGCGGCGGTATCCGCCCGCACAACGTGCGCGAGCTCGTCGAGCGGTCCGGCGTGCAGCGCGTGCACGCCCGCGCCACGGACGCCGCCGTGATCCGCGGCATCCGTGGCGCGTTCAGAGCCTGATCAGGGCTTCCAGGTACCCTTCGCCACCTTCGGCACGTAACGGTCGATGCCGCGGTTGGGGAAGGCCAGCGTCTGCCCCTGCTCGGCCGAGCGATACGCCGTCATCAGCATCTTCACGACCTCGACGCCGTCGGCGAAGTCGAGCATCGCCTTCTCCTTGCCCTGGAAGACGCGCACGAAGTGGCGGTCCTCGTTCGTGTAGCCGTAGGCCGCGTACTCCTCCGGCACCACGGGCATCACGCCCTGCTCGGCGTTCTGCTTCTCGACGAGGTCCTCGCCGGCGCGGCCGGTGACCTCGCGCGAGAAGAACAGGTTGAGCCCGCTGTCGAGCGAGTTCCACTTCATCGAGTACTCGGGCCCGAGCAGCTCGGCCGAGAGGCGCAGTCCTGCGCCGATGTAGCTCCACGAGGTCGAGGCCTCGCCGATCACCTTGTGGCCGTCGGCCGTCTTGAACTCGATGAGGATGCTGGCATAGTCCTCACTGGGGCGCTTGGTGTAGTCGATCGCGCGGCCGTAGGACTTCTGCAGCTTCTTCGCGTACGTGGGGCGCGACCACTTGAGCGAGGCGATGTGGCCGGTGATGCGCACGGGCTTCACGCTGGACAGCGGCTTGCCCGGTTCGGTGAGGAGATGGCGCACGACGAGGGCCGAGTGGCACATCATATCGTTGAGCACGCCGCCGCCCTGCAGCGAGCCGTTCCAGAACCACGGCGCGTGCGGGCCGCTGTGCTCCTCGGCGGCACGGGCGAGGTAGGGACGGCCCGTGGTCGCGGCGCCGCGGGCCCAGATGAGCTGCTTGCCGAACTCCACGTGCGGCGCGAAGAGCTGGTTCTCGAGGTAGCCCGTCTTGAGCCCCACGCCCTTCACGAGGCGGTGGACTTCGTCGGCCTCGGC
>CAZYQM010000006.1:27627-30104 GCA_964649965.1 uncultured Gemmatimonas sp. | reverse complement strand
TCGACGTCGCGGCCGACGTAGCCCACCTCCGTGAACTTCGAAGCCTCGACCTTCACGAAGGGGGCGCCGGAGAGCTTCGCCAGGCGCCGCGCGATCTCCGTCTTGCCCACGCCCGTGGGGCCGATGAGGATGATGTTGTTCGGCGAGATCTCCTGGCGGATCCCCTCGGGCGCACGCTGGCGGCGCCAGCGGTTGCGCAGGGCGATCGCCACGGCCTTCTTGGCCTCCGCCTGGCCGACGATGTAGCGGTCGAGCTCGGCGACGATGCGCCGCGGCGTGAGGTCGGCGAGGCGGGCCAGCGCCTGTTCGGTGCGCGGACCCGTCATCAGGCCAGGGGCTCGACGACGGTGATGTGCGTGTTCGTGTACACGCAGATCTCGCCGGCGATGGTCAGCGCGCGCTTCACGATCTCCGTCGGCGGGAGATTCGTCTCGCGCACCAATGCACGGGCTGCGGCGAGCGCATACGAGCCGCCCGAGCCGATGGCGAGGATGCCGTCGTCCGGCTCGATCAACTCACCGTTGCCGGAGATCACGAAGCCGTGCTGCGCGTCCACCACGATGAGCAGCGCCTCGAGCCGGCGCAGCACGCGGTCCGAGCGCCATTCCTTGGCGAGCTCAACGGCGGCCTTCGGCAGGTTGCCCGGATGCCGCTCGAGCTTTTCCTCGAACTTCTCGAACAGCGTGAAGGCGTCGGCGGCGGCCCCGGCGAAGCCGGCGAGCACGCGCCCGCCCTTCAGGGCCCGCACCTTCACGGCGCCGGCCTTCATCACGGTATCGCCGACGGAGACCTGCCCGTCGCCGCCGATGGCGACCTTGCCGTCGCGGCGCACGGCGAGGATGGTCGTGGCGTGAAACGTGGGGAGCGGCATAGAGGAGAAATATACTCCTTTGCGGCCTCGGTTCCCGCCGTATGTTTCCGCAATGCGTTTGGACGCCCCGCCCCGTCCCCAGGCCCCTCAGGACAGCCGCGACCGCGTCGTCGCGATGCTGCTGGCCGGCGCGGCCCTGGCCCTGCGCCTACCGTTCCTCGGCGCCGACGAAGGCTGGTTCGACGAGATTTTCAGCATCTACACGGCCAGCCAGCCGCTCACTGACGTCGTCGCCACGGCGATGACGGAGCAGACCAACCCGCCGGGCTACTACCTGCTCGCGCACGCCTGGAGCCAACTCGGCGGCAGCGGCATCGCCTGGAACCGCCTGCTCTCGGCCCTCAGCGGCGGACTCGTGCCGCCGCTGTTCTGGCTCGCCAGCCGACGCTTTGGCTTCCGCGCCCTCCCGGCCGCGACGGCAGCCGGCCTGCTCACCCTCGCGCCGATGCTCTGGCGAATGAGTCTCGAGATTCGCGCCTACGCGCCGCTGGCGCTGCTGACGGCGCTGGCGCTGTGGATCGCCGCCGGCCTCATCGGTCGCGATGAACCGCCTCCGCCGCGCCGCGTCGCGGCGCTGGCGGCGACCCAGGTCGCGATGGTGATGCTGCACTACTTCGCCGCCTTCGTGGTACTCGGCATCAGCCTCGCGGTGGCGCTCGACGGACGCTGGCGGCGTGGCGAGGGCTGGCCCCAGGTGCTGCGCCGTGCACTGCAGCTCGGCGCGCCGGCCGCGCTGTCCATCGCCGCGTGGGTGACGATCGTCATCCTCAACGCCCGCGTCGCGATCGGGAGCAACGTGACGTGGATCCCGCAGATCTCGCTCTACACCGCGTCGCGCGACGTGCTCGCGGCGATGTTCGCCTTCCTCACGCCGGCGGGCAGGAGCATTGCTGCGCTGGCGGCCCTGGGCGCCCTCGGCGTGGCCGGCTGGTGGGCGACGCGTCCCATTCGCGACGCTGCGTCGGCGGATCACGTCCGGCTCGCGCGCAGCGCCCTCGTGATTGGCGCCGTCCCGCTGCTGAGCGCCTTCGCGGCGCACGTCGTCGCGGGCGGGCAGCTGATCGTGCCGCGCTACTTCACGGGATTCCTGCCCGCGCTGTTCCTCGTGCCCGCGTTCGCCCTGCAGGCTCTGCCGACGCGTCGCCTGCCGACCGTCGCGACCGTCGCCCTGCTCTGGTGGGGCACCGCCGGCGCGTTCAACTTCGCCGAGCGCTGGCCCAAGCCGGACTGGACCACGCTGCTCGCCATCCTCGCGCCAGAAGGGCGCGCGACGATCTGCGCCGACGGCACCTTCGTCGGGCTGAACTTCATCTTCCACGCGCGCGCCAGTGGGATGGACGGTGTGCAGGTGGTGCACCCGATCCGTTGCGCACCGGGCTACGGCCGGAGCTGGCTGGTCTACGACGTCGAGCCGCGCGGCGTGAAGCCGCCGCCCCAGGTGCCGGGATTGATCCTCGGTCCGCGCATCGTGCTCTTCCGCGGCCTGCAGAACCTCGACGCTCGGCGCGTCGTCGCCCGGCTCAGGCCCGAGGGTGCGCCCCGCGATACACCTGCTTCAGCCGCTCCACGCTAGTGTGCGTGTAGATCTGCGTCGTGCTGACGCTGG
>CAZYQM010000006.1:2818-27617 GCA_964649965.1 uncultured Gemmatimonas sp. | reverse complement strand
GCCATCCAGCAGGTGCGTGGCGAACGTATGTCGCAGCGCGTGCGCCGAGAGCCCCGCACCCTCGTCTACCTCGCCGAGTGCCGCGGTCACCGCGTTGTGCAGCGTCTTCTGGCTCATCCGCTTCCCGCGGGCGCTCAGGAAGAACGCCACACGATCCGCCTTCGCGCCGACCTGCGCGATGAGCTGGTCGCGCACGCGTTCGTACTCGCGCAGGGCGCGTTGCGCCGGCCCGCCCACGGGCACGATGCGCTCCTTGCGTCCCTTGCCACGCACCTTCACGGAGCCCGAGAGCAGGTCGAGGTCGCGGCGGTCGATGCCTCTCAGTTCGGAGAGACGGAGGCCGGTGGAGTAAAACAGCTCGAGGATCGCCAAGTCACGCACGTCGTTGAAGCGCCCTTCCTGCGCGCGCGTCGCGGCCGCCTGCAGCAGCGTCTCGACCTGGCTGCGATCGAGATGCCCGGGCAGGTGCTTGTCGAGCTTCGGCGAGCTCACGGCCCGCGCGGGGTTGGCCTCGACAAGGTCGTTGCGATGCAGCCAGCGAAAGAAGCTGCGCGCCGCCGAAAGGGCCCGTGCGCTGGACCGCTTCGACAGCCCGCGCCGCGAGAGATGCGCCAGCCAGGCCCGCAGCGACAGCCGGTCCACCGTCGCCCAATCGATCTCCTCGACACCGAGATGCCGCGCCAGCACCGTGGCCAGCTCGTCGAGATCGCGCGCGTACGCGGTCACCGTGTGCGGCGACACGTCGCGCTCCTTTTCGAGATGCGTCAGGAACTCCGCGACTTGCGCATCGCGAAGCACCACTGCGGCAGTGCGCCCGGGCGCGTCATCCGCCACGGGTTGCGCCTCAGCCGTGTCGCGGCGTCGCCGACTCACCGAAGTGCGCGCCCAGCGAGCTCAGGTACGAGTCGATCGTGCGGTACTTGCCGCGCAGCTGCATCAGCGTGCGGAAGACCGGGGAGTCCACGAAGCCTTCCTCGGTGATCGTCACCTCGGTGCCCGACGGCGTGTTGTCGATCTCGTAGTACCAGGTGCCGCCCCAGCCCTGCTCCTCGGCGTTCAAGATGGTCACCGTCATCGCGCGGCCCGGCGAGACGCTGGTCACCTCGATCTCGATGGAGCCCATTGCCCCGAGGTCCTCACGCCAGGATTCCTTGGGTGCGCCGGTGATGCGCTCGACCGCCTTCACATCCGACCACCACTGCGGCGACGCCTCGATGTTCCGCATCAGGTTGAACACCGTGTCGACGGGTGCCACGAGCACGATGGTGCTCGTCACCACGTGCTCGCGGGGCAGGCGTCGCCCGAAGAGGTAGGCGCCGCCGAGCACGACGAACATCCCGACCATCACCAACTTGATGAGGAACTTCATACCGAAACTCCGGAGGGGGAAAGCGACACGATGCCATACTCCAGACGCCACGAGGCCAGCGCCTGTAACGCCCGCTCGGCGTAGCGCTCCCGCTTGAGGGCCTTGTCTCGCGGCGGGTCGGCCAGTTCCTCGAGCAGCCCGAAGTTGGCGTTCATCGGCTGGAAGTGCGCCGGGTCGGCCTCGCGGAGATGCCGGCAGAGCGCGCCGAGCATCGTGGTCGGGGGCGGCAGCGCCGGCCCCTCCCCGCGCAGCAGGCGGTCAAGGTTGATGCCCGCCATCAAGCCCGTCGCGGTGCTCTCCGTGTAGCCCTCCACGCCGGTGATCTGCCCGGCGAACAGCGTCGTCGGCGAATCCTTGAGCGAGAGGTGCGGGCTCAGCGCCTGCGGGGCGTTGAGATACGAGTTGCGATGGATGCTGCCGAATCGCAGGAACTCCGCGTTGCCGAGCCCCGGCACCAGGCGGAAGACCTTCGTCTGCTCGGGATAGCGCATCCGCGTCTGGCAGCCGACGAGGTTCCACATCCGCCCGGCGCGGTCCTCCTGACGCAGCTGCAGCACCGCCCACGGGCGCTTGCCGCTGCGCGGGTCGCGCAGGCCCACCGGCCGCATCGGCCCGTGCCGCAGCGTCTCCGCCCCGCGACGCGCCATCTCCTCGACGGGCATACAGCCCTCGAAGTACGGGATGTCCTCGAACTCGTGCGAGTGGTAGAGGTCCGCCTCGACCATCGCCGCGATGAAGGCGTCGTACTCCTCCTTCGTCATCGGGCAGTTGAGGTACGCGCCCTCCGGCCCGGCCTCGGCCATCGTCTCCTTGCCCCAGCGGGCGGCGCGGAACGCGATGCTCGTGTCAATCGAGTCACTGGAGATCACCGGCGCGATCGCATCGTAGAACGCCAGCGACTTCGCACCTAGACGCGTCGCGATGCTCGACGCCAAGCCGTCGCTCGTGAGCGGACCCGTCGCGATGATGCCGACCTCCGGCAACATCGTGATCTCGTCGCGCACGACCGTGATGTTCGGATGCGCCGCGATGCGCGCCTGCACCGCCGCCGAGAAGATGTCGCGGTCCACCGCCAGCGCCGTACCTGCGGGGATGCGCGCCGCGTCTGCGCACTCGAGAATCAGCGAGCCCAGCGCGCGCATCTCGGCCTTGAGCAGGCCGTGCGCATTCGTCGCGTCCGTACTCTTGAACGTGTTCGAGCACACCAGCTCGGCCAGGCCTTCCGTGCGATGCGCCGGCGTGCCCTTGTTGCCGGGCGCGCCGCGCATCTCGTGCAGCACCACGCGGTGCCCACGCTCCGCCAACTGAAAGGCGGCCTCGCTGCCTGCGAGGCCGCCTCCAATGACGTGGATGTCGCTCCGCGTCGTCACGCCGTCGCCGCCTCCGCACCTTCCGTGTTCTCGGTCACTTCCACATCCCACTCGTTCGCGCACTTCAGGCACTTCCGGTAGTGACCGCGGGTCTTGTTGCTCTTCGCCTCGGCGCCCTCGAAGCCGCACTCGGCGCACTTCTCCTTCACCGGCTTGTCCCAGCAGACGAAGTCGCAGTTCGGGTAGTTCTCGCAGCCGTAGAAGGCCTTGCCGCGCTTCTTGGAGCGCCGCGCGGCGATGTCGCCGCCGTCCTTCGGGCAGAGCACGCCGGTGGGCATCGACTTCGTGCCCTTGCACTTCGGGAAGGTCGAGCAGCCGAGGAACTCGCCCGAGCGCGAGCGACGGATGACCATCGGGTTGCCGCAGATCGGGCAGGCGTACTTGGTCATCACCGGCGGCTCCTTCTTGCCCTTCAGGGGCCGCGTGAACTTGCAGGTCTTGGGGTGGTTCTCGCAGGCCACGAAGGGCCCGAAGAAGCCGCCCTTCGGCAGCAGGCGACCGCCGCACTCGGGGCACTTCTCGTTGTCGAGCGCCGAGAGGTCGTGCGCCTCGCGGATCAAGGCCTCGGCGTCCACGGTCTCCAGCGAGTGCTCGAAGGGCCCCCAGAACTCCCCGAGGACCTCCTTCCAGCCCATCTCGCCTTCCTCGACCTTGTCGAGCTCGCCTTCCATCTGCGCGGTGAAGCCGACGTCGAACTCGCGCGGGAACTGCTTCACCATCACCTTCTCGACGCTCTCGCCGAGTTCGGTGGGGAAGAAGCGGCGCTGCTGCAGCTCGGCGTAGTGCCGCTCCGTGAGCGTCGAGATGATGCTCGCGTAGGTCGACGGGCGGCCGATGCCACGCTTTTCGAGCTCCTTGACGAGCGACGCTTCGGAGTAGCGCGGCGGCGGCTCGGTGAAGTGCTGCGAGGGATCGATGCTGCGCACGGGCACGTGCTCGCCCGGCTCGATGGCGGGCAGCGCCTGCTCGTCCTCGAGCGCCTTCGAATCGCCCTCTTCGCGGGCTTCCTTGTAGAGCGCGAGGAAGCCCTGGAACTTGATGACCGACCCGGTGGCGCGGAACAGGTAGCGACCGAGGTCGAAGTCCACCGTCGTGGTGTCGAACACGGCCGGCGCCATCTGCGACGCCATAAAGCGCTGCCAGATCAGCGTGTAGAGCTTGAGCTGTTCCGGTGAGAGGTACTTGGCCACGCTGTCCGGCGTGCGCGCCGGATCCGTCGGGCGGATGCCCTCGTGCGCGCCCTGCGCGGCGTCGTCCTTGCCGGCGGGGAACAGTCGCGGTGCGTCGGCGAGGAACTCCTTGGGATAGTGCTTCCCCAAGTGCTCGCGCGCGGCGGCAGCCGCCGTCTCCGCCACACGCACGTGGTCCGTACGCATATAGGTGATGAGACCGACGGCGCCCTCGCTCTTCCCGAGCTCCACGCCCTCGTAGAGGTTCTGCGCGAGGCGCATCGTGCGCTTGGAACCGAAGCCGAGCT
This sequence comes from uncultured Gemmatimonas sp., assembly GCA_964649965.1. Taxonomy (GTDB): domain Bacteria; phylum Gemmatimonadota; class Gemmatimonadetes; order Gemmatimonadales; family Gemmatimonadaceae; genus Pseudogemmatithrix. The sequence goes on along the minus strand of CAZYQM010000006.1, from coordinate 23,401 downwards.
TCTTGGCGGCTTCCTGCTGCAGCGTGGACGTCTTGAACGGCGCCTCGGGATTCTTGCGACGCTCGCGTCGCTTGATGTCCGTGACGTCGAAGTGCTTGCGGCCGGCGAGATCCTTGAGGATCGCGTCAGCGGCGGCCTGGTTCGGAATCTCCGGCTTCTCGCCGTCCAGGTGATGCAGCTTGGCGACGAACTCCTGGCCCTCGTGCTCGAGGCGTGCGGCGATCGTCCAGTACTCCTTCGGCTTGAACGCGCGGATCTCGCGCTCGCGCTCCACGAGCAATCGCAGTGCGACGGTCTGCACGCGGCCGGCCGAGAGGCCCTTCTTGACGGTCTTCCAGAGCACCGGCGAGGCCTTGTAGCCGACGAGGCGGTCGAGCACGCGACGCGCCTGCTGCGCGTCCACCTTCTTGCTGTCGATCGCGCGGGCCTCGTCGAGCGCCTTGCTGACGGCGTCCTTGGTGATCTCGTAGAACAGCGCGCGCTTGATCGGCGCGCCGGTCTTCTTGATCTGCGACTCCACGTGCCAGGCGATCGCCTCGCCTTCGCGGTCAGGGTCGGTCGCGATATACACGGCCTTCGCGGTCTTCGCCGCGCTCTTCAGCTCGGCGACGGTCTTCTCCTTGCCCGGAATCGTGACGTACTCCGGCTCGAACCCGTTCTCCGGGTCGATGCCGATGCTCTTCACGGGCAGGTCGCGGATGTGGCCGACCGTGGCCTTCACGGCGTAACCAGAGCCCAGGTACTTGCCGATGGTCTTGGCCTTCGCGGGCGACTCGACGATGACGAGGGCCTTGCCGGCGGCTGCGCGGGCGGCTTCCTCGTCGTGCGGGAGCTCAGGCTCCGCGCTGCGGCGCTTCGCCTTGGCGGGGGCGCGCTTCGCGGTGGCCTTCTTCTTGGTCGCCTTCTTGGCGGCGGTCTTCTTGGTCGTTGCCATTAACTCGGAGGGTCGAACGGAACAGGGAGGTCATCCTAGTCCCGAGTTCTCCCCGTCGCAAGCGCAACTATATAAGAGGCCACCTCGTCCGGCGACATCGAATCAACGCTAACTGTATGCTGTGATTGCAGATAGAGCGGTTCTCGACGCGCCAGAAGTTCGCGCAGCTTTTCGACGAGATTCTCGCCTGCGACCAGCGGCCGCCCCCCGCCCTGGGCCGAAATTCGCGCCGCCGCAACCTCCGGCGAGATCCGCAGATACACAGCGATTGACCGGTGAAGCATCTCCGCCACCGCGTCCCGGAGCTCGATCCAGCCGCCGCCCGTCGCCACCACGATCCGGCCGCTCCCCGCCACCTCGCGGGACACTGCCCGCTCCAGCTTCCGGAACGCCGCCTCGCCCTGCCGCGCGAAGATCTCGGGAATCGTGCGGCCGGCCTTCGCCTCGATCTCCGCGTCGAGATCCACGAAGCGCCAGTCGGACTCACCTGCCGCGTCCAGTTGCGCGAAGATCAGCGGACCCACCGTGCTCTTGCCCGCGCCCGACAGCCCCACGAGCACTATGCGTTCCGGCGCTGGGATCATCCCAGACGCTCGGACACGCGCTGCAGGTAGCTCCCGTGGTTGCGCAGCAACTCGCCCAGCGAGTCGCCGCCGAACTTCTCGAGCACGGCATCGGCCAGCACCAGCGCGGCCATCGCCTCGGCGATCACGCCCATCGCCGGCACGGCCGTCACGTCGCTGCGCTCGGCCGCCGCAGCCGCCGTCTCACCAGACTTCACGTCCACCGTCTGCAGCGGGCGCATCAAGGTCGAGATCGGCTTCATCGCGACGCGCAGCACCAGCGGCTCGCCGGTAGTCATCCCGCCCTCGAGGCCACCGGCGCGGTTCGTCTTGCGGCGCACGTGCCCAGTGCGCGCGTTGCCGGGTGCCGGCACGATCTCGTCGTGCACCTCCGCGCCCGTGCGGCGCGCGGCATCGAAGCCCATTCCCATCTCGACGCCCTTCACCGCGGGAATCGAGCAGATGGCGGCCGCGAGGCGCCCATCGAGCTTGCGGTCCCAGCTCACGTGGGCGCCCAGCCCGACGGGCAATCCGGTGACCACGACCTCGCAGATGCCGCCCAGCGTGTTGCCGTCCTTCTTGGCCGTATCAATGCGCGCGATCATCTCCTGCTCGGCGATTGGGTCGAGGCAGCGCAGCGGCGAGGCGTCCGCCGCCGCGTTGAGGTCCTCCGGCAGCTCGGCGGGGACGGCGGCATCCACGCCGCCCAGATGCACGAGGTGGCTGCCGATGCGCACGCCGAGCGCCGCCAGCAGCCGCCGCGCGACGGCGCCCGCCGCGACGCGGGCCGTCGTCTCGCGCGCCGAGGCGCGTTCGAGGATGTCGCGCGCGTCGTCGCGGTCGAACTTGAGCACGCCCGTGAGATCCGCGTGGCCCGGCCGTACGCGCGTGACCTGGCGCTTGCGGCCCTCCGGCGTGTCGTCCTCGGGGCGCGGCGCGGGATCCATAATGGCTTCCCAGTTCGCCCAGTCCTTGTTGCGGACCATCATCGCGATCGGCGAGCCGAGCGTCTCCCCGGCGCGCACGCCGGAGAGGAACTCCACGCGATCGGTCTCGATCACCATCCGTCGCCCGCGTCCATAGCCTTGCTGCCGCCGCGCGAGCTCGTGGTCCACGTGCGCGGCAAGCAAGGGCACTCCGGCGGGCAGCCCCTCGACCAGCGCGATCAGCGCGGGGCCGTGGGATTCACCGGCGGTATGGAACGTCAGGTGAGGCATTCTAGACGGGTCGAAAAGGAGAGGGCCGCCTCGCAATATCGCGAAGCGGCCCCCCTTCCTGCCATTGCGTCGAGCTTACGGCTCCATTCCCGGCGTGGCCGAGGTCGCGCGTACCGCCTCGCCTTCGTCCACGATGTGCGGCGTCACGAGGATCAGCAGGTCCTGCTTGCGCTCGACCGTGCGGTCTTCGCGGAAGAGGCGGCCGATCCACGGCAGCTTCATCAGGTACGGGATGCCGCTCTGGAAGCGCGTCACCTGCGTCTGCGTGAGGCCGGCGATGACGGCGGTCTCGCCGTCGCCCACCAGCACTTCGTTCGTGGCCTGCCGTTCGGAAATTTCCGGACCGGCGGTCGTGACGCCGAGCAGGGCCTGCTGGATCGCGTTGATCTGCAGGAGGATCTGGCGGTTCGCCGTCACGCGCGGCGTCACCTGCAGCGTGATGCCGACCTTTTGGCGATTGATGGTGGGTGCGACCGGCGCAATCTGGCCGGGGATCACCGGCGGCGTGAGCAGGTAGGCGATCTCACTGCCGGCGAACAAGGTCGCCTGACGGTTGTCGATCGTCGTCGTGCTCGGTTCCGCCTGCACGTCGGACAGGTTCTGGGAACTGAGCGCATCGAGGAACGCCGTGAGGTTGTTGCCGCCCATCACGACGTTGTAGATGAGGCTGAGCGAGCCCGTGCTGCCGAAGGTGCGGTTGGAGTTGGCGACGCCGACGAAGGCATCGCCGCCGAGCCCGACGGTGAACTCCCCGGTGGACCCCGGTCGCGTGATCAGGGAGTTGTTGAAGTTCGTCGGCGAGCCGAAGTCGTAGCTCAGGCCGAGTTCCTCGGTCGCCGTGCGGTCCACGGCGATGATCTTCGCCTTGATGGCCACCTGGGGCGTGCGGAAGTCCAGGTCGCGGACATAGCTGACGATTTCCGGCAGTCGCGAGACGGTCTCGGTGATGAGCAGGGTGTTGGTCTTCTCATCGAAGGTCACGACGCCGCGGCCGCAGGTGGGCGTCGCCTGGCCCGGCGCGCCGATGGCCGGCGCGGCGGCGGCTGGATCGGCCGGCTGCGCCTCTGCACCCGTCGCGACGTCCACGACGCCCGTCTCGGCCCCCAGCGAGCCCGACGAGCAGGCGGCGATGAGCTGACGGATGGTCGTCGCGAGTGCCGAGGCCTGCGCATAGTTGACCGGCACCATCTGCGTCACGAGCGGCTCCGCCGCCACGCGCTGCGCGAGGTTCCGGTAGCTGTCCACCGTGATGATGCCGGTAGAGTCCTCGACGGCCTGGAGGCCGTTCGCGGACAGCACCTTGCTGAGCGCGACGTCCCAGGGCTGGTTCACGATCTCGGTGAAACGGACGGTTCCCGAGACACCGGAACCGGTAATGAACGTCCGCCCCGAGAAGGCCGAGAAGTGGGCGAGGACGTCGAAGATGCTCTGGTTGGAGAACGTCACCGTGATGCGCGGCTGCTCGACGCGCTGCGGCGCCTGCACGGGGGCAGCCGGACGGCGCGGCTCGAAGGCGCTCGCGCCGGCGACTTCCTGCACCGGGCTGGCCGTCACCGGCACCTGCGGAACGCTGCGGGCCGCCTCGATCCCCGTGGACCACGGGGCGAACGAATCGGCGCCGCGCACGCTCACGCGCACTTCCGAGGCGGTGCGGGTGACCTGGTACTGCCGCTGCCCGTCGAGGTCGAGCACGAGCCGGACGACGTCAGCGTCGAACTGGCCGAGGCGCACGTTGCGGATGCCCGCACGGTCCACGCGGTCGTAGGCCGGGGCGCGCGTCTCGAGAGTCGCGCCCTTGAGGTCCACGACGATGCGATGCGGCCCGTCGAGCGTGAAGTGCGTGACTTCGAGCTCACCCGAGAAGGAGAGCACGACGTCGGCGCTGCCGGCCCCGGGCACGACCGTGACGGCCGTGACCGTCGCCGCGGCATCGGGGCGCGCCGGCGGGGCGGCGGCAAGGGTCGTCGCGCCGAACAGGAGTGCGCCGGCCGCGAGCGCGGACAGCGAATGAATGCGCCTCATGGCGTGCTACCTCCCCCAACAGGAACAGTGATCGACAGGGTTTCCTGCCGCGTATTGCCGAACTCATCGATGGCCAACACGACCTCACGCTGGCGGATCGCCACCACGCGCATCCGTCCAAACACCGAGCCGACGCGGGCGCGATAGATCTCGCCCGACGACACGTCTCGCAGCGTGGCGATCGACAGGCGCTCGGATTGCGCCAGGGTGATTGCCACGACAACCAGGTCCTGCAGCAGCGGACGGATGTCGCCGGTCGCGATCAACGAGGCGAACGGATCGCGCCGGCCACCGCCCGGGTAGCTGTAGACTTCGCGGTTGAAGACCACCGCGCCCGCGGAGTCCCGCTGCACGCGCTCGGTGGACACTTGCGGCCGCCGGCGGCCGCCCTGCGCCGCGACCAGCGACGGCAGTGCGGCCAGCAAGAGCACCGACAGCCAAAGGGTGCGTCGCGTCATCAGTCGTTGCCTCCCGCCGCGTCCCCGGTCCGGACCACGTAGGTCTGGATCTCGAAGCTCGCGTTGAGGATCTGCTCACCGGGCTGCACGCGCAGCCGCGAGCTGCCAGCCGTCGCCGGCGTCAGGTTGAGATTCACCGGCGCCATAATGCGGCGCAGCGAGCCGATCGCCGTGAGCATCTCGCCGATCTGGTGATACGTCCCGTTGAAGGACAGGCGGTACCGGTAGGTGTCGAACGCCTCGCCCTGCACCACGGTGCCGGGCGAGAAGCTGTCCTGCTCGAGCCCAACGCGCCGCGCCGCGCCCAGGATCTGGTCGAGGAGCGCCGGCACCTCATTCCCCGCCGGGATCAGCGTCCGGATCAGGCTCAGGTTGTCCTCGAGGACCTTCGCCTCTTCGCGCATCTGCTCCACCGTGCCGCGCGCCAGCAATGCCTTGGCACGGTTGTTCGTCGCATCCAGCTTCTCGACGCGCGCGACTTGGGTCTCCAGCGTCTCCGCCTTCGGCGTGTAGACGAAGTTCCAATACGCGGCTGCCCCGATGATGCCGAGGATGCCCACGAACAGCATCAGCTGGTCCCGCTGGTTGGTCGGCATTCCCGCCATACGCTTACCTCACCGCGATCGAGAGGGGAACCGTGCGGATCGCGACCGAATCCGGCTTCTGGTACTGCAGGTCGATCTGGAACTGGTGCACATCCTTCCCGTCCACCGTCGCCGACTCCGAACTCGAGAGCACGATGTTCTCCAGGAACGGCGACGCCTCGAGGTTCTTCATAAAGATGGTCACCGCCTGCAGGTCGACCGTGTACGCCATAATGCGGACGCCGATGCGCGTGCCTTCGCCTGCCGCCACCGCCTCGGGGGACACGGCCGGGGTCGAATTGGACTGCTGCAGCTGTCGCAGCCAGGTGTACGTCGGCAGCGCACGCGCCACCTCGTCCAGCACGTGCGGCCAGACGAACCGGTCGCCGTCGATGGCCGAAATCACCGCAATCTGCCGCAGGATCGAGTCACGCTGCGCCTCCGCCGCCGTCCGCTGCGCCAGCACGGCGGCATACCGCGTCGAGTCCTGCACCGCGATACGCTCGCGCTCGGCCAGCTCCGCCGTCTGCGTCGACTGCGAGTACCACATCCAGCCCGTCGCCGCCGCGCCGAGCAGCACCCCGGCGACCGCGATGAGCAGCCACGGATCCTGGAAGCGCCCACGCAGCTGCTCGAGCAGCGCACCCATATCGATGGATGCGCCCTTCGACGCGCTCTTCTTCTTGCGTGCGCCTGGGAGAAGGTTGATCTCGATCATCGGTCCGTCCGGTCCGTCACGCGGGCTTCCGCAGGGCCAAGCCCAGCGGCAGCATCAGCAGGGGAGCCACCTCGTCCGTGACGAGCGATCCGAAGGCACCGTCACGCACCACGAGGTTGGCCAAGGGGTTGGCAGCCTGCACGGACATCCGGAGCCGGTCGCCCAAGGCGTCCACCAGGCCCGGCACGCGCGCACCGCCGCCGCACACGTACACGCCGCTCACCTGGCCGCCCGACCGCGACGACGACGCCAGGAACGCCAGCGCACGCTCGATGCCCACGGCAATCTCCTCGCCGCGCGCCTCGAGCACCGCATCCAGGTGCTCCGACCGGTCGAAACCGCGGAGCAGTCCCTCGGCTTCATCCGAGCCCAACCCGCGGTCGCGCTGCAGGTCCTCGCGCATCCGGCGCGTGCCCGTCGAGATGTCGCGCGTGAGGATCGGGATGCCGTCCTCGACGATGTTCACGTTGGTCACTTCGTGGCCGATGTTCACCAGCGCCACGGTGCCGCTCATCGCGTCCGGATGGTTGAGCTCGAACGCGTTGTGCAACGCGAAGGCGTCCACGTCCACGGCCACCGCGTTCAGGCCGGCGTCCGCGAGCACGCGCACCTTGCTCTCGACCAACTCACGCTTGGCCGCGACGAGCAGCACGCTCATCTCCGGATCCGTCCCGTCGGGGTCGAGGATCTGAAAGTCGAGTTCCACCGATTCCATATCGAACGGCACGTGCTGCTCGGCTTCCCAGCGCATCAGCTCCCGCGCCTGGGACTCCTTCACGCGCTCGATCTGGATCTTCTTGATGATCACGTCGCGGCCGCCGACCGCAGTCGCCACGTCCTTCGTCGTCACCTCGGCCTCCGACAGCGCCGCCGTGATGGCGTCGGACACGATGCCCGGGTCCATTATCTCGCCCTCGACGATGGCGTCCGCGAGCAGCGGCGCCACCGCCACCCGCACGAGCTCGGGCTGCGACTTGGAGTGGTCGATCACCGCGACCTTGATCAGGCCGGAACCGATGTCGAGGCCTACCGTTGTCTTCTTGCGACCGAAAAGCGCCATAGGGATCCCGTTGGCGGCCAGCTAGGAATGTCTCGGGACGCCAAACTTGCGGACGTCCCGGGTCGGGGTCAATGCGACACAGACCTACATCTTGCGATGTAACACGAGCGGATACGCCGCAAGGTAACGGCCCGCAACGGTTTTCACCCCGGGTCGGGATATCTTCACCCCTCGGGGTGGGCCCCAAGCCAGCCGGAATCCAGTGGGACCAGCCGCTGTGCCGCCGGGCAGCCGGGCAGCCCGTCCGCGGGGTCCAAGGGCTCGGGGCGGAGCCAGGCGATCCGCCGGTGCCGACCGCCCCCGGCGCCCACGCCCACCAGTTCCGCGCGGACCACGCCGGGGGCCACCAGCCACCACGCGAGTTCGATGACGCGTCCATCGGGGAGCGTCTCGCGCGTCCGGACAGGGCTCGCCGCCGGCTGCAGGCAGAGCCACCCCAGATCGGGCGGCGCGGCCAGCTTCGCCAGTCCGTCGAGCACGGCCGCCCGGGCCACGACCTCGTCCTCGGCCAGCGACGCCGTCCGCGACGACTGCAGGGCATCCGTGAGCGCCAGCGCGCTGAGCATCCCCAGCGCCACCAGCACGAGCAGCGCCATCGGCAGCGCGATGCCCCGCCGCGCGTGCCTCACCACGGAAGCTCCGCGGACGCGCCCCGACCGCCGACGCCCAGGGCGGCGATCTCCCAGCGATCGGGCTGCAGGCGCTCCCGCACGCGGAAGCCGCCCGCCGAGGGCGCCCGAAGCGGACCGGCCACCGGCTGGATCGGCCCGCAGGCCTCCGTCCACGGATGACAACGGCGCCAACCGAGCATCCAGTCACCCGATCCGGCGTGATACAGCGCGAAGCGTCCCCTCCTATAGACACGTACCTCCGCCCCCGGCTCCAGCGCCGACGGCAGCGAGTCGCCGAGGACGAGGCGCAGCAGCGGCTCGCTCGCCGCGTCGGCGGCGCGCCAACCCTGCGCCACCGGACACAACTCGGGCGCAATGCGCGACGTCACCGAGTCTACCACGGCATAGCTCCAGTCCGCGACGTCGGCGCGCCAGCCGCGGACGGCGACCAGGTCATCCGGGCCCGGCAACTGCGGCATCATCGTGAGCCCCGTGGCCTGCGGCCAGGGCAGCGTGAGTTCGCGCCAGCCCACGCCGCAAGCGACGCCGACGCCGAGCAGCAGGTCGAGCTCGACCGCCGTATCGCCGCGGAGCATCACGGCCGATCCCGTCGCAACGGCGCGCCGGACCACCGCGACCGCCTCGCGTTCGGCGCGCCCACCGACGTCACGCGCCTCCGCCGCATCCAGCGCGCGTCGGGCGGCGGTCAACGAGGCAGCGCTGGCCGTGGCGAGCAGCCCCCCGAGCGCGAGCGCGCAGAGCGCCTCGGCGAGCGTGTGCCCGGGCCTCACACGCACGGACGACTCGTGACGAGATGGGTCCGACGCGCCGTGCGGCCGGGCTGCCGCGCGCCATCGAGCGTCAGCACGCGCAGGGCGCCGACGGCGTCCACGCGCCAGCGCGCCTCCGGTCCGTCGGCGAGGCGTGTCACGCCACTCGTGTCACCACCGGCGCAGGCCGCGGCCTCGAACCAGGCGAGGCGATTGAGCAGCAGGCCGACCATCGCCTCGCGGCGATCGGCGTCGAGTCGCAGGCGCGCGCTGGTGAGCAGGGCCTGCAGCGTCCCGGCGATCCCGATGGCGAGCAGGACGGCCGCGACCAGCACTTCGATGAGCGAGACTCCGCGACGGGTATGCACGGCAGCAAGCTGCGGGGCGCAGGGCCCCGGACCGGCATCGCGATGCCGCGCGCCGCATCATCGTCTGCCGTGACTAGCTTTCGGGCGACGTCACCCCGGAGCCGCGGCGTGGACAGCCAGGAGTACGACAACCTCGAGCGGGTCGAAGGCGCGCATTGGTACTACGTGGCCAAGCGGGCCTTCGTGCGCGATTGGATCCTGCGCACGCAACCGCCGCAGCCCGACGACGAACTGCTCGACTGCGGCGCAGGCACGGGGCGCTTCGCGCTCGAGATGCAGCGCCACTGCCGCACCCGCGTCCTCGACGATCACGAGGAGTCGCTCTCGCGGCTGCGCCGTCAGTTTCCCGCGGATCGCGTGCACGCGCTCGACGGTGGCCGCATCCCGCTGGCCGACGGCGCCGTGCGGTATCTCACCGCGCTCGACGTGCTCGAGCACATCGCCGACGATACGGCCGCCGTGCGCGAGTTCGCGCGCGTGTTGGCGCCCGGCGGTCTCTGCGTCGCCACCGTGCCCGCCGATCCGGCGCTGTGGAGCGACTGGGACGTGCACCTGCACCATCATCGTCGGTATCGCCGCGCCGAGTTCCGGCGGCTTTTCGAGGGTGCTGCGTGGGAGCTGCTGCACGTGAACTACACGAACGTGCTGGCGTACCCCGCGGTGCGGGCGGTGCGCGCCTGGCGGCGACGCTTCCCTGCGCCGCCGAGCGCGGTCCGCGCCGAGGACCGAATTCCCGCGGCGCCAATCAATGCGTTGCTGCGAGAGTCCTTTCGTCGCCTCGCGATGTCGCGGTTGCCGTTCCCCTTCGGCGTGAGCCTGCTACTCGTCGCCCGCCGACGCTGACTCGAGCAGCGCGACGTATGCCGGCGTGTCACCGGAGACGATCGTGCGCGCTTCATCCGCGCTGAGCCGATGCACGAAGACGGTGTACCCCAGCACCGCGTCGGGACGGCGCAGGCGCAGGTAGTTCACCAGCCGCGCGAATTGTAGGCGTTCCAACGTCCAGTAGTTGTTGCCGACATCAGGCTGCGTGCCGATCAGCGCTGACTCAGGATTCCGCTCGCGCTCCGCCCGCGCGTTGCGCGAGAGTACCTGGAAGTTCGACTCCTTCTGCGCATCCCAGCGGCCGGCGAAGGGCGAGTACACGTCCTGCAGCATCGTCGCGCTCACCGCATAGATGCCGTCGCCCCACTCCACCCAGCGTCGCGGCACTTCGGCGTAGGCCGGAGCGATCTCCGTGCCCGTGATGCCGTAGGCCGCAGCGCGGCGCTGACCGAAGATGTTGTAGTACACCGCCTCGCCCGGCCGCCGCTCGCGCGCCAGCCACTCGCCGAGCGCCGGCGCGTCCTGGCCCCAATCGAGCGACGAGTCCACGAGCTGCCGCCAGCCCTGAGTCGGGCCGCCGACCAGCGCGTTGAAGTACGCCAGCGGATGCGGATGGATGCGCGCCGCCTCGACCGCCGCGAGGGTCAGCACGGCGATCGCGAGACCTTGGCGCCAGCGCGCTGCCCCGTGGGCGACGAGGCCGCCCGCGAGGATGAACAGCACCGGATACACCGGCAGCAGGTGCCGATGCCCGATGTTCAGGTTGCTCGTCACGGAGAACGCCGCGTACACGCCCACGAAGGCGAGCAGCGGCACGACGCCAGCCGGCATCGCGCGGAGTCGCGTCCGCGCATCGCTGCCGGCGCGGCGCCACGCCGCAATGCCGATTCCTACCACGCCGCCCAGCGCGAGGAGTTCCGCCAGCGTGCTCTTCACCACGAACGCATAGGGGAAGAACCACCACCAGCCGCTGATGCCGTGCTCGCCGTTGAGGAACGCCGCACGCGCCTCGGCGAAGCGCAGCACGAATCCGAATCCATAGAGGTAGGGCTCGGGCAGCGCCTGCCACGCGCGCATCGCGTCGAGCACGCGACCCATCGTGCCCTCGGGCATCGCGTGCGACCACAGACGATAGTACTGCGCCATCGCCGGCATCTCGGGCGACGCGGCCGCGAAGCGGAAATCGAAGGCCGCCCAGATCACCGTCGCCGCGACCGCCACGTGCACCACGATGGCGAGCGCGATCCACGCGAGGCGCGGCGTGACGCCGTTGAGCGTCCGCGTGCCCAACGCACGCAGCGTCCACACCGGCCGCTGCCAGAGCATCCACGCGGCGAGCACGAGAAACAGCGGCGGCAACAACGCGGCCGAGAACTTCGCGATCGCCGCGAGCGAGGCGACCACCGCGCTCAGCACGAGCGAGCCGAGCGACGGTGCCCGCAAGTGCCGCCACCAGGCCCAGCACGCAAGCGTGAGCAGCAGGGCCGCGCTCATATCAGAGGTCACCAGCGGCCCGTGCGCGAGCGTCGTCGGCGAGAGCGCGAAGAGCGTGACCGCGACGGCGGCGCCCGTCGGTCCCCACAGCGACCAGGCCCAGGCCAGCACGAGAGCGCCAAGGGCGGCGCTCCACCACACCGCCTGCCGACGTGCGGCGGCGAGCATCGCCTGATGGTCGTTGCCGATGTCATAGAGGAACGCCGCGCTCAGCGCCGCGATGTCCGACGTGCGCCACGCCGCGTCGTAGCCCACGCGCGGCAACTCGACGTCCATCCGCAGCAGCGGCCAGGCCGCCCAGCGCTGCGGCAACACGCCGTTCTCCGGATGCAGGCGGAAGTCGCCCGCCCGGTCATACGTGTAGCCGGCCACGAGATGCAGCGGCTCGTCGAAGGTCGGGGCGATCCGGTCGGCGGCGCGCAGCGCCAGCCACGCGTGCAGCCCGAGCATCGCGACCGCCCACGCGAGGACGAATCCCCGCCAGCGCGATTCGCCCACGCTCACTCGCGCCCGACGACGCGGCGCACGATGTACGGCGGCCGGCGCTTCACTTCGTCGTACACGCGCCCGAGATACTCGCCGATCACGCCGATGCCGATGAGCTGGATGCCGCCGAGGAACAGCACCAGCGTCACCAGCGTCGTGAAGCCCGTGGGCGCGATCTCCACGCCGATGATGCGGCGGATCGCGAAGAAGAGACCGATCGCGAAGCCGACCAGCGCGATGATCAGGCCCGTGTAGGTCAGCAGGCGCAGCGGCAGGCGCGAGAAGCTGAAGATGCCGTCGAGCGCATAGCGCACGAGGCGGCGGAAGGTCTGCGCCGGCGTCCCAGCGGCACGCTCGAGGCGGTCATACTCCACGCGGCCGCGCGTGAAGCCCACCCACGCACGCAGGCCGGGAAAGAAGCGATGCTGCTCCGGCAGCTGCACGAAGGCCTCGACGGCCGGACGCGCGAGCAGGCCGAAGGTGCCCGTGTTCGCCTCCACCGGATGGTCGCTGAGGCGCTGGAACATCCGGTGGAAGAGTTCGAAGCCCAGTCGCCGCAGGCCGCGCTCCTGCCGCGAGCGCCGCACGGCGAGCACGATCTCGGCGCCGCGGCTCCACTCCTCCACCAGCGCCGGGATCAATTCCGGCGGATCCTGAAGGTCCGCGTCCATCGTGATGACCGCATCGGCGTCGGCGACCTGCGCGATGCCCGCCGTCAGCGCCGACTGGTGGCCGAAGTTGCGCGAGAGCAGGACGCCGCGGAACCGCGCGTCGTCGCGGCAGGCGGCCTCGATGAGGGACGCCGAGTCATCGCGGCTGCCGTCGTCCACGAGACAGGCCCGCCACTCGTGCGCCGGCGTGGCGTCGAACACGGCCCGCAGCCGCCCGATCAGCGCCGGGAGGACCGCCTGCTCGTTGAACACCGGGACTACGACGGCTATGCGTGGCATCGCATCAAGCTACGTGGCGAGTGCGCCCGGGCACATCCCCGGAAACGTGAAACGGGCCGGGGCGAATGCCCCGGCCCGCCTCACACCACAGCGACCTTGAATCAGGTGCAGATCGGCTCGCCGTCGTTCGCGCCCGTGCCAACCGTGATGGTGCAGGTACGGGTCGTGCCGCCAGAGTAGCTGGCGTCGGCCGAGAACGTGCCCGCGCCGAACGAGATGTTGCCGACGGCCACGCCAGACGACGGCTGATACTGCGTCGTGGCCAGCGAGCTCGTGTACATCGAGTGATCGGCGAAGTACGCCTCCTGGGCCGTCACGAGGTTGCGGAGGTCAGCCTTCATCGTGGCGATGTAGGCCTTCTCCTTCGTGTTGGCGAACTTCGGGATCGCGATCGCGGCCAGGATGCCGATGATCACGACGACGATCAGGAGCTCGATCAGGGTAAAGCCCTTCTTGTTGCTCAGCATTGGAGAAACTCCAGGCGAGGGTGGGAACTGCGGTGACACAAAATGACTTCGGCAATCTTAACGCAAAATCGGGGCCAAAGCGGAAACGTTTTGCAACTTCCTGCACGACAACGACTTACGGAGTGGACCCATAGAACCCACCGCCCGCCGACATTGCAGAACGCGAGTCGGATTGCAGGGCGTCGAGCCGTTTCCGAAGGTCGGGCGTTACCCGCACCTCCAACGGCTGCGTCCAGGCGTCCGCCACCCTGCCCTCCCGGGCGAACCGGTTCCGCGCATCTACAGAGTCGGTGACCACCAGCATCGAGTCCGTGACCGTCCGCAGCATCCGGATCACCGAGGTCTCGCCGTCATAGCCCGCCGCGGCCAGCAATCGCGCGCGCGCCTCGGCGAAGCGTTGGAAGTGCAGCAGCGAGAGCGCCTCGGACACCAACGCCGACGGGTTGTTCGGCTCCATCGCCAGGGCGCGCCGCACCTCCTCGAGCGCCGGGCCGAACTCTCCGTGCACCTGCAGGTCCTTCACGTACGCGAGGCGGGCCGGCACCTGCTCGGGGTACAGCGCCACCGCGACGCGGTACAGCGAGTCGGCGGTCTTCCAGCGGCCGCCGCGCGAGTTGTACTCGGCCAGCGCCATCTGCCCACGGAAGTTCGTCGGGGCCTCCACCGCCAGCGTGCTGAACAGCGTCGGGTTGTCCGTCCATACGCGCGTGCGGATCGCGCTGTGGATGCTGCCGAAGCTCACGGCCGCGATCAGCAACGACGCCGCGAGGGCGCGCGTGCTCGACGGCCACTCCGCCGCGCGACTCGACGCCCAGGCCAGCAGCACCGCCACCGCCACGCTCGGCAGGAACAGCGTACGCTCGGCGAGTATCACGCCGATGGGAAACGGGATGTTGCTCGTCGGCGCAAAGGTCACGGTGAACCACGCCGCCGCGAGCAGCGGCAGCGCCCAGCCGCGCCGCCACGCGAGCACCAGTCCGGCCACCGCGAGGCCGAGCAGCAGCAGGCCGGGCAGGTGCCCGGCCGCCGGCTCCGGCAGCACGGCCACGTGTGCGGGTGCGTAGTCCGCATACAGCCGTGCCGGGAAGAACAGCAGGCGCACGATGTGCGGAAACACGCCGAGCACAATCAGCGCCCGCTCCCAGAGACTGCGGTCGCGCACCGCCCAGTGCGGGAGGTCGCCCGTGACCGCGCCAAGCACCTGCGCGCGCCAGGCGAGGTAGAACGCGGCGATCAGTCCCAGCAGCAGCACCAGGCGTCGCGTCGTCTGCCACGCGTCGGCGACGGCGGCGAATCCGCTGCGTCGCCCGGCCCATTCCACGCAGATGAGCAGCGCCGGCAGGACGATCGCGTGTTCCTTGGTGAACAGGCCGAACACGAAGCCGGCGACAATCCACGCCGCCGTGCGCGGCCGCAGGCCGCCGTGCCGGCGATCGCGCGCGTACAGCGCCACGCCGGAGAGCAGCAGCGACGCGACGATCAGCTCTGATTGCCCGACGACGTTGGCGACCGCTTCGACGTGCACCGGATGCGCGGCGAAGACCAGGGCACCGATTGCCGCGGCGCCGTGCCCGACGACCTGCCGCAGGAAGAACAGCAGGCTCACCGCGACGAGCGCGTAGAGCACGACGTTCACCGCGTGGAAGAGCCAGGGGGCACCGTCGACGGCCGCCCACTGCAGCGCCCAGCCAAGCACGGCCACGGGCCGGTACAGCGACGCGCTGCCGGCCGCCGGGCCCCAGTAGGACTCGGTGAAATACACCAGCGGCGAGACCAGCGTGCGGACGCGCGGGTTCTCGCGAATCAGCAGGTTGTCGTCGTAGGCGAAGCCGTTCCACAGCCCGGTGAACGACGCGGCCACGGCCACGAGCGCGACCAGCAGCGCCGCCATCCACAGCGGATGCTCCTCCCACCACGCCGGGGTGTGGGAGACCGTCGGGGATGCCGGCGGCGGCGGCGGCGCGGGGCTCGTCAGGACGCCCGTCGCGCCCTCGTGTTCCTCGTGCGGCATCACAGCAAGTTGAACCGCACGATGTGCCAGATCGCCGCGACGCCGTCCTTCCAGCCGATCTTCTTGCCCTCGGCGTAGGTGCGTCCCGAGTAGGAGATCGGCACCTCGAAGATGCGCACGTCCTTCCGCTGCGCCAGTCGCGCCGTGACCTCTGGCTCGAACCCGAAGCGGTCCGACGTCAGGTGCAGCGACCGCGCCACCTCCCCGCGGATCGCCTTGTAGCAGGTCTCCATATCCGTGAGGTTCAGGTTCGTCAGCATATTGCTGAACGTCGTGAGCACGAAGTTGCCCACCGAGTGCCAGAAGTAGAGCACGCGGTGCGGGCCGCCGAGGAAGCGCGAGCCGAACACGGCGTCGGCGCGTCCGTCGATGATCGGCTCGAGCATCCCCGGCCAGTCGGCCGGATCGTACTCAAGGTCGGCGTCCTGCACGATGACGACGTTGCCCGTGCTCGCCGCGAGGGCCGTGCGGATCGCCGCGCCCTTGCCCTTGTTGTGCTCGTGCAGTTGGAGCACGTCGATGCGGCCGGCCGCGTGCAGGCGCTGCAGCTCCTCGCGCGTGCCGTCGGTGGAGCAGTCGTCCACGCAGATCACCTGTTTGCGCACCGGGACTGCGTGCACGGCGTCGAGGATCGTGTGGATGGTGTTGCGCTCGTTGTACACGGGGATGAGCACCGACAGGACGACGTCCTCGGCGGGCAGCGGCGTGCGGCCGCGGATGCGCGTCGTGCTCGTGGGCGTGGGATGGGTCATCGCGTGGCCTTGGGAATGATCCGGACGTCGGGCTCGGCCGTCGGGATTTCGACGAACCGCCGCGTGGAATCAAGTTGCGCTTGGGTGAGCGCGTACAGGTAGGGGCCGCTCGGCTTCAGCACGTAGGCGTCTGGCCGGAAACGGCGGTCGATGGCTTCGAGGATGGCGGCGCGCTGCTCGACCGTCTTCTGCCGCAGGTGGTCGTCCACGAGCAGCATCTCCACGGGCACCACCCGCAAGCCCGAGTACAGCGCGACCATCGGCGCCGCCTCCGCCGCGATCGTCATTCCGCGCAGGCGCGGCTCGCGGTTGACGGCGCGCACCACCGGCGCTTCGCGCTCCGACATCCCGCGGGAGGCACTGCTGGCCCAGCCGCGCGAGAAGCCGCGCACGTTGTACACCGTGTGCCCGACGGCGAGCAGGACCGCCACCGCCAGCGGCGCCAGCGCGAGGCGCGGACGACCGGTCGCGCGCAGCGCCCGCACGGCGCCGCGCAGGCCGTCGTACGCGAGCACCAGCGCCAGCGGCCACACCGCCCAGAGGAAGCGGTCCACCTGGAAGGGCCAGACGAGCACGATCGCCGCGTAGCCCGCAGTACCCAGCGCGAGGATGCGCGTCGATGGACGGCGCAGCGCGAGCGCCGCGCCACCGAGCGCGGCGAACGTCGCCAGCGCCGCCGCGAGCGGGCGCACGACGCCTTCCGATAGACGCGGCGTGAGCACCGCCCCGACGAAGCGCCAGGTGTCGGCGACGTTCTTCGCCACCACCTGCTGCAGGAACGGGAGTCCGCCGTCGCGGTAACCGTTGGCCACCCATTCGAGGTACGGTCCGTACGAGCCGCGCAGCTCGTCGGGGAAGCCCGGCGAGTGCTTCCACACGAAGTACTGCCACGGCGCGAGCAGCAGCAGCACGGCGGCCGAGTACACCAGCGTCTCGCGCCAGCGCCGATCCCAGAGCAGCGCGAGGCCCGTCGCCGCGACATACGCGCCGGCGATGGTCCGCGTGAGCACGAGGATGCCGGCGCACACACCGGCGATCACGGCCAGCCGCGTGCCGCCCTCGGCGCGCATTCGCTCCGCCCACCACAGCGTGGGGAACAGCAACGCGATGAACAGCGGCTCGGAGAGCAGCACGTTCGTCAACACGTGCATCGGGATGCTCGCCGTCGCGGCGAGCACCGTGAGCATCGCGACGCCGACGGAGAGGCCGAACAGCCGGCGCAGCACGACGGTGCCGCCCGCGGCCGCGGTGGCGAGGATGAGCGGGTTCAGAGCCTTGAGCAGGCCGATGTTGTCGGGGAACGCGGGGCCGAGCTTCCACACCAGCGCGATCAGCGCCGGCCACACCGGCGGGTAGTGGATGGCGGGCGGCGTGTCCGGCAGCTGCGGATACACGTAGCCCTGCCCTTCGGCGATCGCCTTCCCGACGAGCACGTAGATCGCATCGTCGAAGAACACGCCGATGAGGTCGGGCGTCATCGTGGCGAGCCCGACCGCCAGCGTCACGAGGAACGCGATGACGGCGGCGCGCCGCTCGTCGAGCGCGTCCCAGGCCTGTCGCAGGGTGGCCAGCGGCGAGGATTCGCTCACGCCTCGACCCCGTAGCGGGCGAGCTTGCGGTGCAGGGTCGAGGGATCGATGCCGAGCACCTCGGCGGCGCGCGTCTTGTTGCCGCCCTCGCTCTGCAGCACCCAGTGGATGTACGCGCGCTCGATGAGTTCGAGCGTCGGGTTCGCCGCCACGCGCTCGGCCAGCAGCGGCTCGCTGCGCCGTTCGCTGAGGCGTTCGGGCAGCGCGCTGAGCTGGATCGTCGGGCCGGGCGTGAGGATCATCGCGCGCTCGAGCGCGTTCTCCAGCTCGCGCACGTTGCCCGGCCAGTTGTACTCGAGCAGCGCCGCGCTGGCTTCGGGGCTCAGCGCCTTCACCGCGCCCTGCTCCTTCTGCGCGGCGCCGCGCTGCAGGAAGGCCTCGGCCAGCAGCGGGATGTCGTCGCGGCGCTCGCGCAGCGGCGGCAGGTGGATGGCGATCACGTTGAGGCGGTAGAACAGGTCGCGGCGGAAGGCGCCGCGCTTGATCTCGTCCTCGAGGTCGCGGTTGGTGGCGGCGATGATGCGCGTGTCGATCGGCACGGCTTCCGTGGCGCCGACGGGGATCACCTCGCGGTGCTGCAGCACGCGCAGCAGCTTCACCTGCGTGGCCGGCGTCGTCTCGCCGATCTCGTCGAGGAAGAAGGTGCCGCCGGCGGCCGCCGTGAACAGGCCTTCCTTGTCCTTCACCGCGCCGGTGAACGCGCCCTTCACGTGGCCGAACAGTTCGCTCTCGAGCAGGCCTTCGGGCAGGGCGCCGCAGTTGATCGTCGCAAACTGCGCCTCGGCGCGCGGCGACAGTTCGTGGATGTAGCGCGCGACCACTTCCTTGCCCGTGCCCGACTCGCCGGTGATGAGCACCGTGGACTCGGTGTGCGCCACCGCCTCGGCCAGCGACAGCGCGTCGATCCAGGCCGGATGCGCGCCCACCGGCGCCGACGCGCCGCGACGCTCGCGGCGCTTGATCTCGCGCTTGAGCGACTTGTTCTCGAGGCGCAGCGCGCGGTGCTCCGCGGCGCGGCGCAGGATCGCCAGCAACTCGTCGTTGCGGAAGGGCTTCTGGATGTAGTAGAACGCGCCCGCGTTCACCGCCTGCATCGCCGTCTGCAGCGTGGCCTGTGCCGTCATCAGGATGACCGGCACCTCGGCGTCGTGCTCGCGCGCGGCGTTGAGCACCTCGACGCCGCCCACGCCCGGCATCCGGATGTCGGAGATGATGATGTCCGGCGTCAGTGCGGGGATCTTCTCCAGCGCGGCGCGGCCGCCGTGCGCGGTGTGCACGTCGAAGCCCTCGGCGCGCAGCAGGATGTCGAGGGTCTGCAGGATGCCGGACTCGTCATCCACGACGAGCACGCTGGGGCGGCGGGTGGTCTCGGTCATTCGGTCGCTCCCGGGGCCGGAGCCTCGGTGGGGAGATAAACGGTGAATCGCGTGCCGTTCGCGTCGCTGTCCACGAGGATCACGCCGCGGTGCGCCTCGATGGCGCGATGCACAACGGCCATCCCGAGTCCGCTGCCGCCGGGCTTGGTCTTCGCGAAGAGTTCGAAGAGGCGATCCTGGATGTCCGCCGGGATGCCCGGGCCGTCGTCCCGCACCTCGATGGCATAGGACGCCGCCGAGACCGGCAGGCCGGCCGGATGCTCCTGCGCTGACACGCGACGCAGCGACACCACGACCTGCCCGCGCTCGCCGACCGCCTGGCAGGCATTGAGCACGAGATTGAAGATCGCGCGATGCAGCAGGTCCTCGTCGCCCTCGAGGATCGCGGGTTCGTCCGGCATCTCGGTGAGGACGCTGACCTCGGGACCGCGGTCCGGATGCGTGCTGGCCAGCGCGACGGCGGCGCGCAGGAGTTCACGCAGGTCGAGGCGGTCGCGCCGCGCCGCCTGCACGCGGGCGAAGTCGAGGAACTCCGAGAGCAGGCGCGAGAGGCGGTCCGACTCGCGCGTGATCAACTCGCCGAGCGTGCGCTCGTCGTCGGTGGCTGCGGCACGGCGGGAAAGCTGCTCGACCGACGAGCGGATGCTCGCGAGCGGGTTCTTGATCTCGTGCGCGAGCGAGGCGCTGAGCTCGGCCACCGCTTCGAGGCGCTGCGCGCGCAGGCGCAGGGTCTCGAGGCGCTTCTCGTCGGAGATGTCCTGCACGATCACCGTCGTCGCGCCGCCGACGGGGCGCAGGTCGCCGGTGACGGCCGTCGTCGTGATGCCGAGCGGCACGCTGCGGCCGTCGCGGCGCAGCTGGCCCTCCGTGCGGATACTGCCCTGCCCGCCCGCGATGGTCGCATCCACCGCCTCGGCCACCGACGGCGCCACACGGCGCACGGCGTCGAGCACCGGCACGCCACCCATCGTCTCGAACGGCACCGCCAGCAGGCTCGAAGCCGCGGGATTCGCGTAGAGCAGGCGGCCGAGGTCGTCCACGGTGATGATCGCCGAGCGGATGTTCGCGAGGATGTCCGCCGCGCGCAGCTGCGCACTGGCGAGTTCCGCCTGCAGCTGCTCGCGTCCCTGCCCCGCCTCCTGCAGGCGTCCGGCGATGTAGCTCGTGCCCACGACGACGAGCACGAACACGACAAGCTGGAGCAGCAGCGGAATCGTGATGTCGCCGCCGCTCACGAGGAAGGCGTCGCCCACGTAGAGCACGCTGCCGAGCAGGGCGAGCAGCAGTGACGAGCCGATCGGCAGCAGCAGCGCGGCCGTCGCGTTGAC
>CAZYQM010000006.1:0-2808 GCA_964649965.1 uncultured Gemmatimonas sp. | reverse complement strand
GGCGAACTGCGAATCGCCGCCGCCGGTCAGGTGCACCACGACCGTGATGAGCAACAGGTCGTGGACGAACTGCGCGTAGAGAAAGCCCGGGCCTGCGTGCCGCCGGTTGACCTCGGTATGGATGTAGGAGACGGCTGTCAGGGCCATCGCGACGACGAAGGCGGTCGCCGCGATCACCGTGTTCATCGGGTTCGCGAACAACGCGAAGAGGACTGCCCAGGCGAAGTTGGCACTCGCCACGAGCAGTCGCCCGACATATATCCCATTGAGCAGCCGCCGCGGGTCGAGCACCGCTAGCATCCGCTCCGTGGACCGCACGCGCGCGACGTTCAGGGAAGGCTCCGGGTATTGCAATTCACAAGGGTCCTAAGGTGACGACCAGTCTCGCAATCTGCAACACCGAGGCATCCCGTGGCCACGCCTGAGCTCTGGGACGAGGAGGGTCGGCTCATCGTGAACGGCCGCGTACGCGTCCCCGCGCACGAGCTCACCGTACGCGCGACGAAGTCCGGCGGACCCGGCGGCCAGCACGTGAACACGAGCTCCACGCGCGTCGAGGTCTATTGGAACCTGCGCGGCTCGGCGGCCCTGAGCGACGAGCAGCGGGAGCGCCTTGCAACGCGTCTGGCCACCAAGCTGGATGCGCGGGGCGGCCTGCGCGTCGTCGCGGCCGACACGCGCAGCCAGGCGCAGAACCGCGCGCTCGCGCTCAGCCGGCTGGCGGCGATGCTTCGCGAGGCGCTGGTCGTGCCCAAGGCCCGTCGCGCCACCAAGCCCAGCCGTGGGCAGCGCGAACAACGCCTCGACGAGAAGAAGCGGCGGTCGCACGTGAAGCGCGACCGCCGCTGGAAGGGTGACGACTGAACGATCGCGCGCCGCCGCGCGGCGCGCGCTACGCGACCGACGCCGTCGCGTCCTGCACCATCACCGATCCTGTTTGCCGCCGAAGCGCACCGTCACGCCGAGCGTAATCGTCAACAGATCCGCGCGCGTCTCGTTCGGCGTGATGACGACGTTACCGGCGCCGTCTTCCGTGATGTCACCCGGCGTCAGGTAGCGCACCGATTCGCCGTTCCACGTGTAGCGGGCGCCGAGGTCGATCAGCACCTTGCCGTTGCTCATCGGGAAGTACATCCCGACCAGCGCGTGCTTGGAGAAGGCGTTGTCCGAGGAGTTGGTGCTCGAGGCGAAGGGCTGGTCGTCGGAGTTGGAGCCCGCGACGCGCGACTGCGTATTGAAGTTCGAGAAGCCGATCATCCCGCCGACGTAGGGCTTCACGCGATCGCTCGGCAGGCCGACCTGCGCACCGATGCTGCCGCCGATGATGGCGTTCGTGGTCGTGACGTCCACGTTGATCAGGCCGAGCGCGCCGCCACCGAGCGGCACGCGCCGCGTCTCGTTGCCATAGATCTGCACGTCGAGTCCGGCGCGGATGCCGAACTCCGTCGCGATCGGGAAGATGCCGGCGAAGCCGAAGCCGCCGGCGACGCTGACGTTCTCCTTGAACTCGCCCTGCGGGAGGCCGACCTGGAGGTTGATGGGCAGGCCGCCCTGCGCGACGGCACGGGTGGCGGGCACGAGCGTCAGGGCGAGCGCGGCGGCGACGAGGCGGAGCTGGGACATATCGGGAAGTGGATGAGGGAGGTCGAGGCCTCCTTACCGCGAGCCCCGACCGGGTGTTTCACCCACGGAAAGCTGTGGAGTTCCCGTCGCCACCGCGAGTGTGCCCAACGCCCGTGCGCGCCGCGCGACCATCGCGGCCAGCTTCAGCCGCTCGTCCAGCAGCGCGCGTTCCCGCAGGTTCACCACCAACAGCGTGCTCTCGCCTGCGGCGAAGCGCTGCTGCTCCGCGGCAAGCAGGCGCTCCTGCAGGGCGACGAGCGTCTCCTGGCGCCCGAGCTGTGCGTCCACCGCGGTCAGTTCGAGCAGCGCACGCTGCGCCTCGATCTCGACGTCACGGCGCACGCGTTCGCGCTCGGCCTGCAGCGCCCGCGTGCGGGCTTCGGCGGAGCGCAGCCGCCCGACCTCGCGCCGCGGAAACAGCGGCAGGCGCACGTTGCCGCTGAACTTGCTCTCGTCGCCGCTCAGCGATGGCGGGTTGATGTCGCCGATCGAGCCGCCGGAGGCGAGACCGCTGAGTTCCACGCTCGCACTGGGCAGGATGCTGACCGCCGCCAGGCGGCGCGCCGCCTCGGCCTGCCGCCAGCGCGCGGTCGCCTGCTGCACGAAGGGATGCCGCGCGACGAGATAGCGCAGTGCATCGCCGCCGAGCCGCTCCTGCAGCATCGCCTCCTGCGAGAGCGACGCGCGCTCGGCCGCCACCGCGCCCTCGGGAAAGCGGTCCGGCGTGCCGTCGTCGCGCCAGAGCCAGCCTTCGGCGACGAGCCGCGCGCCTTGCTCGGCGGCGCGGGCGTCGAGGTTCAGCACCTCGCGCGCGCGCACTTCGGCGAAGGCTTCGATCGTATCAATGGCCGCGGCATCGCCCGTCTCGACGCGGCGGCGCAGGGCCTCGAGCCGGAAGCGCGCGAGCTCCACGCCCTCCGCGGTGATGCGGGCGCGGCGCTCCATCTCGGACCACAGGCCCCAATCGCGCGCGGCGGACTGCAGGACGCGCGCCACGGCCGCGTCACGGTCGGCGTCGGCCGCTTCCTGCGCGATTTCCGCCTGGCGCAGCGCGGTGCGGCGCTCGTCGGTCAGCAGCCGTGGCCCGATCGGCAACGACACGCCGAACGACAGCAGGCCTTCGGTGGGCGTCGCGCGCTCGGGGTTGATGATCTGGCCGGCCGCGCGCTCCCAGCCGAGCTTGAA
>CAZYQM010000005.1:20311-31370 GCA_964649965.1 uncultured Gemmatimonas sp. | reverse complement strand
CAACGTGAGCATATTCACCGCGCCGTCGCGCAGCCACTGCACCTCGCTGTTGCCGCTCTGGATGTCGAAGGGCACCACGGCGTAGGACTTGCGAGGGTCACCGCCGCGGTCGCCGCTCAGCCACAGCGCGGCGACGCCGAGCGTCACCAGCGTGGCGGCCGCCGCGGCGATGCGGCGCGTGCGTCGCGAGGCCGCGGGCGCCGGCGGCTTGCCCAGGCCCCGCGTCGCCCCCGACCCCGGCGTCCAGCTCGCGCCGATCACCTCCGCCATCTCGCGGCCGCTGCTCCAGCGCTGCTCGCGGTCCTTCGCCAATGCGCGGTCGATCGCCGTGGCCGCACCCTCCGGCACCGTCGCCACCGCATCGGCCAGCGGCTTCGGGGTCTCCGTGAGATGCTTCACCAGCATTCCCGCGACGTTGCCGCTCTCGACCACCGGCTTGCCGGTGAACATCTCGTAGCCGACCAGCGCCAGCGCGTAGAGATCGCTGCGGCCGTCGAGCGACTCCTCGCCGGTCGCCTGCTCGGGGCTCATATAGCGCGGGCTGCCGAGGATCATCCCCGTGCCGGTCATATTGCCGCTGCTCTCCAGCGCGCGCGCCACGCCGAAGTCCGTGAGCATCGCCCGACCGGTGTCGCGGGCGAGCAGGTCGCGCAACGACTCGCCGGGCACGAGCTCCATGACGAAGTACAGCAGGCCGTCGGCCTCGCCGGCGCTGTACACGGCGACGATGTTCGGATGCCGCAGCTTGGCGACCGTGCGCGCCTCCATCAGGAAGCGGTCCTTGAGTTGCGGGTTCAGCGCGAGGTCGCCGCTGATGACCTTGATGGCGACCGGGCGATGCAGCGTCCGGTCCAGCGCACGGTAGACGCTCCCCATCCCACCCTGACCGAGCAGCGACTCGATCTCGTACTGCTCGCCGAGCCGGGCTTCGAGGGCGGAACGAAGGGCGTCGTGGGTCATCGCGTGGGCTTGGTGCGTCCGTGCCGCGCAGCCGGCTGCTGCTGCGTCAGGCAGTGCAGGGTGCCAAGACCCCAGACGAGGTCCACGGCGTGGATGCCCACAATCTGCCGCCCGGGCAACAACTCCGCGAGCGTGTTCAGTGCGATGCGGTCGTTCGCATCGTTGAACGTGGGCACGATGACTACCCCGTTGGCGATGTAAAAGTTGGCGTAGCTCGCGGGAAGCCGCGCGCCGTCCATCACCACCGGCCGCGGATACGGCAGGGTCACGACGCGGATCGGGTCGCCCTCGGCGTCCGTCGCGCCCTCCAGTCGCTTGAGGTTGTCCAGCGAACGCGCGTGGTTCTCGTCGTCCGGGTCCTCCTCGTGCGCCAGCACCATCACGCCCGGCGCCACGAAGCGCGCGATGTCGTCCACGTGCCCGTGCGTGTCGTCGCCGACGCAGCCTTCGCCCAGCCAGATGGTCTTGGTGATGCCCAGCGTCTCGGCGAACATCCGTTCGTAGTCGGCGCGCGAGAAGCCCGGGTTGCGCACCTGCACGTCGCTGAGCAGCCACTCCTCGGTCACGAGCATCGTGCCGCGACCGTCCGTCTCGATGCCGCCGCCCTCGAGCACGACGCGGCCCTTGCCGTCGTGCCGCTGCGGCTGCGTGAGCGGCAGGCCGGTGTGGTCGGCGATGAACGCGCCGATCTTATTGTCGCGTTCGAAATTTTCGTACTTGGCCCAGGCGTTGAAGTCCCAGTTCACGCAGGTGACGTCGCCGTTGGCGTCGTGCACCATCGTCGGTGCCGAGTCGCGCAGCCACACGCGGTCGGAGGGACACTGCATCAGGTGGATGCGGCCCTGCGGCACCTCGTGCATCCGCAGGCAGTGCCAGGCTTCCTCTTCCGTCTTCTCGTCGTGCACGAGGATGTTCACGCGCTCGTGCTCGGCAAGCGCGCGCGCGATCTCCGCGTACACCCAGGGGATCGGCCCGAACTTCCCGGGCCAATCGGGTTCGTGGTGCGGCCAGGAGATCCACGTCGCGTCGTGGCGCTCCCACTCGGCGGGCCAGCGCAGGCCGCCGGGCGCCGCGTGCGGCGCGGACTTCTTCGTCGGGGTCATCGCAGTCTCGGTCTCAATGCGCGCGCGGCGCGATCACTGCCCGAGCCAACGGGCGAGGATCGGCTCGTAGGCGTCCACGCGCCGGTCGCGCAGGAACGGCCAGTTGCGCCGCGTGTACTCGATCAGCGCCGGGTCGCAGGTGGCGATCAGCGTGTCCTCGTCCGTGCCCGCCTGCGCGAGGTAGCGGCCGTAGGGATCCACGATGAAGCTGTGCCCGAAGAACTCGATGCCGTCGGTGCCCGCCTCTGGCTCGAAGCCCACGCGGTTGGGCGCCGCGACGAACACACCGTTGGCGATCGCGTGCGCGCGCTGCGCCGTGCGCCAGGCATCCGCCTGCGCCGCGCCCCACTCGTCCTTCTCCGCCGGATGCCAGCCGATCGCCGTCGGGTAGAACAGGATGTCCGCGCCGAGCAGCGACGTGATGCGCGCGCCTTCGGGATACCACTGGTCCCAGCAGATGAGCACGCCGATCGTCGCGTAGCGCGTCTTCCACACCATAAAGCCGCCCGCCTCGGCGCTCGGGCCGCGCAGGCCCGCCGGCTGCACCGGGTTGTCGCTCTCGCCCGGCGCGAAGTAGTACTTCTCCTCGAACAGCGGATCGTGCGGGATGTGCATCTTGCGATACACGCCCAGCGGCGTGCCGTCGGCGTCGATCACCACCGCGCTGTTGCGATACACGCCCGGACCCTGCCGCTCGTAGATCGGAACCACCAGCACGACCTGCAGTTCCTTCGCCAGCTTGCTCAGCGTCGTGACGGTGTTGCCATCCACCGGCTCGGCGAGGTCGAAGCGCGAGCTATCGAGCTTCTTGCAGAAATACGGCGCGTTGAACAGTTCCTTGAGGCAGATGACCTGCGCGCCCTTCTTGGCGGCGTCGCGGATGCGGACCACGGTCGCGTCGAGGGTCTTCTGCGGGGTATCGAGGACGCCGTCCTGGATGACGGCGACGGTAAACGGGGCTCGGGTGCTCATAGGGCGGAATTTCGCCCTATCGCTCCCGCACCGCCACCACGATGTCCATCACGTTGGTGCCGGTGTCGCGGGCCGGCAGGATGGCGTCGGCGGCGAGCAGGGCGCCGTAGGCATCGCAGCGCGCCAGCGCGCGGGTCGGGTTCGCGCCGGCTGCGCGGCTCCGCGCCCAGGTGTCGCCGTCCACGAGCGCGCCGGCGGCAGGGGCGAAGCCGTCGTGTCCGTCCGTGCCTGCGGCCAGCAACGTGGCGCGCACGCCGAGATCGTCCAGCACCTCGGCGGCGGCAAGCGCCAGCTGTTGGCAACGCCCGCCGAGTCCGTGATCGTCGGGCAGGTGCACTGTGGTCTCGCCGCCCCAGATAAGGCAGCTGCCCGGCGCGGCGCGTGCGATGGCGTGCGCGATGGCGCGTCCCGCGGCGGTCGCGTCACCCGTGAGGATCGTGCGCGACAGCAGCACCGGCGAGTGGCCGGCCTGCGTGGCGGCAGCGGCCGCAGCCTCGAGCGCCGCGCTGTTGCCGACGATGAACGGCGCGACCACCCGCGCGAACACCTCGCTGCCCGGCTTCGGCGTCTCGGCGATCGCCTCCGCCCGCATCGCGCCGAGCGTGGAGGCGATCGAGAGCGGCACGCGCACGGCGAGCCCCGCGTCGCGCAGCACGCGCTCCACCTGCCAGGCGTGCAGGGGATCGGGCGAGAGCGGGCCCGAGCCGATCATCGCCGGATCCTCGTTGGGCACGTCGGCGAGGAGCACCGGGATGACGCGCGCGCAGTCGAGGGCGGCCGCCAGCCGCCCGGCGCCAAATCGCGCGAAACGCTTTCGCACCGCGTTGATGCGCCCGATCGGGACGCCGGCGCCGAGCAGCAGGGCATTGAGCGTCGCGAGATCTTCGCTGCGCACGCCGGCGATCGGTGCGCCGATCAGGCTCGAGGTGCCTCCCGAGATGCAGACGATGACGACGTCGTTGCGGCCGATGCGATCGAGACAGGCGGCGACGGCGTCTGCGGCACGGGCGGAGCGCACGCCGGGTACGGGATGGTCGCCGACGATGCGCTCGATGCGTCCGTCAGCGAGCGTCGCGGCGGGTTCCGCGGGTGCGTGCCGCACCGCATCGGTGGCGCTCGCGACGACCAGTCCGCCGGCCACGTGCAGGCCGCGCGATTCACAGCCGGCGATTGCGGCGGCGGCCATCGCATCGGCGGCCTTGCCGATGGCGAGGATCCAGTGCGGGCGGTCACGGCCCAGTTCGAGCGTGACCTCGGCGGCGGCGAAGGCCTGGTGGACCGCCGCCGCTGGAGCGGAGGCGGCGAGCGCGGCGTCGTACAGCGTCGGCAGCAGGTCCTTGGCGCGTGAGGTCGGCATCACCCGCGAATGCTACGCGCCTCGAACCAAGCGCCGCTACGGCCCGGCGTTCCGACTTCCGGACGCCGGGCAAATCATCAGTTGCTCGCCCGCGCCTTGGCCACCGCTTCGCGCAGCTCGACATACGAGTCCGCCGACAGCTCCGCGAACGGACGCATCACGTGCGCGATCCGCCCGTCCGGCCCGACCACGAACAGCACGCGGCGCAGCACGTTCATCGCTGGGTACTTCACGTCGTACAGCTGGCCGACGGTCGCCTCGCGATCCGACAGGAAGGTCATCGGGAACTTCTCGTCCTTGGCCCAGGCCGCGATGGTGTCCACCGGGTCCGTGCTGACCGACAGCACCGTCACGCCCTGACCGTTGTTGAACAGGGTCTCGTACTGGTCGCGGTAGGTCTGCATCTGAACCGTACAGCCGCGCGTCCGCGCCCGCGGATAGAACGCAATGACAACGGTTTGGCCGCGGAGGTCGGACAATTTGACGGGCGTTTGACTCACCCCTCCCATAGTGGCGGCGGGCAGGGTGAAGTCGGGTGCCATCTCGCCGACCTTCGGTCCGCCGGCGGCATCCTGGGCGGTCAAGGGAGCGACGGCGAGCGAGAGTGCGGAGGCAGCCGTCAAAGCCCGAAGAAACACAGAAGTCATCGCAGGTACCTGAGCAAGAAGAGGAAGACAGCGGAACCGAATGTCAGACGGGCCGAGCAGGATGCCCTGCATCGGCACTCCCGCAGGCACTTGGGCCTACGGAGATGAACTCCCTTCGACGCCAATAGTTCTCGATGCACTCCTCATTTACACCCCAGAGCGCCCCGCTGCCAGTCGTCGCGCAGGACGTGGCCAGCCTTCTTGCCCGCCTCGGCCTCGACGCCGTGGTGCGGGATCCCGAATCCGTCGAGATTCTCGCCTCCACGCCCGGGGGCGAAACCCGCGTGCTGGCGGCCGAGCCCGGCGTGGTCCGCGTCGTGACGGCGCGCGTGAGCGGGGCCGCGCTGCGCGTGGAACTGCTCGCCGACGGCCTGCGCAAGATGCCGCTCACGGGACGCCAGGCCCAGGTGGCGGCGGGCCTCGCCAAGGGGCTGCGCAACCAGCAGATCGCCGACGACCTTGGCATTAGCCTGCACACCGTGCGCCGCCACATCGAGCAGATGTTCCGTCGCCTCGGCGTGAACAACCGCCGCGACGCGGTGAAGGCCCTGCGCGAGGCCGCCGCGACCTGACGTCCGGCGCGCGCCGCCGCGCTCAGCCGGCGGCGTCGAGCACCCGCAGCGCAGCCGGCACGCTGGCCACGGTCACCGTGCGGGACGGCGCGAGGTGCAGGTCGCCGTCGAGCTCATAGCTCGGCGCTGTGTCGAACTCCAGCGTGAACTCCGCGCCCGCCTTGTGGAAGACCTTTGGGTGCGTGAGGTGCGTGCCGCGCAGCGCGCGGGCGAGCAGCGCGATGCGTCCCAGCTTGATGCCATCCTCGAACACCACCGCGTCGAGCTTGCCGTCATCCACCTGCGCCATCGGGGCGATCTTGAACGCGCCGCCGAACTCCTTGCCGTTGGCGAACACCAGCATCAGGCGCGGTCGCCGCGGCGCGAACAGCGACGCCACGCCGCCGATGCGCACCGGCACACCGCCGAAGGCGAAGAGCTGACCGACCGCCGCCGCGACATACACCGCGGGGCCGCGCAGCAGGCGCGCGCCCTGCGAAGCGATCAGCACCTCGACGTCGAAGCCGAAGCCCGCGACGTTGGCGAACCAGTTGCCGTCCACGCGACCGAGGTCCACGCGCCGCTCCACCCCGCCGGCGGCGACCAGCGCCGCCATCGCCTCCATATCAGTGGCCGGCGCGCGGAGGTTCTTGGCGAAGTCGTTGCCCGTGCCCGCGGCGACGAAGGCCATCCGCGCAGGCGAGCCGGCCTGCGCGAGCGCGACGGCGCTCTTGCCCCAGGTGCCGTCGCCGCCGGCGACGACGATGGTCTGGATGCCGTCGGCGATCGCCTCGTGCACTAGCCGCGCCTCGTCGCCGGCGCGCTGGGTCTGCACGAAGTCGGTGATGCCGTGGGCTTCGAACGCGGCCTTGATCCGCGGATGCAGCTCGGCGCCGCGGCCGCGGCCGGAGGCGGGGTTCCAGAGGACTCTGATCACCGGTGGGGAAGAAGGGAGAAGGACGAGATGTAAGATGTGAGATGTAAGCTGTAAGAAACGACAACTGCAGGGCGCGGAACAACAGAGGGGCTCCGGACCATCCGGAGCCCCCACACTTTCATCTTACATCTTACATCTCACATCTGCTGTTGAAGATCTCTCCTCAAGACGCCAACTGCCGCAACACGTAGTGCAGGATCCCGCCATTCCGGTAGTAGTTCATCTCCTCCGGCGTATCGATCCTGCTCCGCACCTGGAAGGTCTTGTCTCCCGCCTTCACGGTTAGCGTCGCGCGCGGGGCCATCGTGTCGCTCAGGCCCTCGATCGTGATCTCCTCGAAGCCCGTGAGCCCCAGCGACTGCCGCGTCTCGCCGTTCACGAACTCCAGCGGGATCACGCCCATCCCGACGAGGTTCGAGCGATGGATGCGCTCGAAGCTCTCGGCGATCACGGCGCGCACGCCGAGCAGCGCGGTGCCCTTCGCCGCCCAGTCGCGGCTCGAACCCGTGCCGTATTCCTTGCCGGCGATGATGACCAGCGGCGTGCCCTGCGACTGGTACGCCATCGCTGCGTCATAGAAGGAAGTCGGCTCGGCGTTCGGCGCGGTGCGCGTCCACCAGCCTTCCATCCCCGGCGTGAGGTCGTTCTTGAGGCGGATGTTCGCGAAGGTGCCGCGCATCATCACCTCGTGGTTGCCGCGGCGGGCACCATACGAGTTGAAGTCCTTCTTCTCCACGCCCAGCGACTTGAGCCACACGCCGGCCGGCGACTTCTCGGCGATCGAGCCCGCCGGCGAGATGTGGTCCGTCGTGATCGAGTCGCCGAACATCCCGAGCACGCGGGCCTTGGCGATCGGCTTCACGCCCGGCGCGGTCTTCGTGATGCCCTCGAAGTACGGCGGGTGCTTCACGTACGTGGACTTGTCGTCCCAGGCGTAGCGGTTGCCCGTCGGCGCTGCGATCGCCTTCCACTCGGCGTCGCCGCCGAACACGTCGCCGTACTCCTTCTCGAACTGCTCGCGCTTCACGCTCGCGAGCACCACGTCCTCGACTTCCTTCGGCGACGGCCAGATGTCGCGCAGGAACACCGGTCCGTCCGTGCCCACGCCCAGCGGTTCGGTGTCGAGGTCGATGTCCACGCGGCCGGCCAGCGCGTACGCCACGACGAGCGGCGGCGACGCGAGGTAGTTGAAGCGCGTCTGCGGATTCACGCGGCCCTCGAAGTTGCGGTTGCCCGAGAGCACCGCCGCCACCGTCAGCTTTCCGTCGTCAATCGCCTTGCTGATCGTCTCCGGCAGCGGGCCGGAGTTGCCGATGCAGGTCGTGCAGCCGTAGCCGACGATCTGGAAGCCCAGCGTGTTGAGCGCGGGCTGCACGCCGGCCTTGTCGAAGTAGTCGCGCACGACCTTCGAACCCGGCGCCAACGAGGTCTTCACCCAGGGCTTGGTCTTGAGGCCCTTGGCCACGGCCTTCTGCGCGAGCAGGCCGGCGGCGAGCATCACGCTCGGGTTCGACGTGTTCGTGCAGCTCGTGATCGCCGCGATGACCACGGCGCCGTCCTTGAGCTGGAAGTTCTCGCCGCGGTGCGCGCAGTCCACGCTCGACGGCGTGAGGTCCGCCGGCGCGCCTTCGGAGACCATCGCCGCCGCGGGCGACCCGGCCGCCGTGCCGGCCTTCACCGCCGCCGCCGCCGCGAGGCGCTCGCGCTCGGCCTTGTACGACTCGTTGTAGTTGGCCTTCATCTCCGTCAGCGCGATGCGGTCCTGCGGACGCTTCGGGCCGGCCAGCGACGGCACCACCGTCGAGAGGTCGAGCTCCAACGTGTCCGTAAACACCGGGTCCGGCGTCGCGTCCGTGCGGAAGAGGCCCTGCGCCTTCGTGTATTCCTCCACCAGCTTTACCTGATGCTCGCTGCGGCCCGAGAGGCGCAGGTACTTGAGCGTCTCGGCGTCCACCGGGAAGAAGCCCATCGTCGCGCCGTACTCCGGCGCCATATTCGCGATCGTCGCGCGGTCCGCCAGGGCGAGCGACGAGAGCCCGGGTCCATAGTACTCGACGAACTTGCCGACGACCTTCTTCTTGCGGAGCATCTCGGTGCAGGTGAGCACCAGGTCCGTGGCCGTCGCGCCCAGCGGCAGCTTGCCCGTGAGCTTGAAGCCGATCACTTCCGGGATGAGCATCGACACCGGCTGGCCGAGCATCGCGGCCTCGGCTTCGATGCCGCCCACGCCCCAGCCAAGCACGCCAAGGCCGTTGATCATCGTCGTGTGCGAGTCCGTGCCCACGAGCGAGTCGCAGTACACGGCCTTCTGGCCATTCTCGTCGCCGACGAAGGCGACCTGCCCGAGGTACTCGAGGTTCACCTGGTGGCAGATGCCCGTGCCCGGCGGCACGACGCGGAAGTTGCGCAGCGCGTTCTGGCCCCAGCGCAGGAACTGGTAGCGCTCGCCGTTGCGCTCGTACTCGAGCTTGGTGTTGATCAGCTCGGCCGCCTCCACGCCGTACTCGTCCACCTGCACCGAGTGGTCGATGACGAGGTCCACCGGCTGCAGCGGATTGATCTTGGCCGGGTCGCCGCCGAGCTTGGCGATGGCGTCGCGCATCGCCGCGAGGTCCACCACGCAGGGCACGCCGGTGAAGTCCTGCAGCAGCACGCGCGCCGTGCGGAAGGCGATCTCCTGGTCCACCGGCTGCTTCACGTTCCAGGTGGCCATCGCCTCGACGTCGGCCTTCTTCACGAAGCCGCCGTCTTCGTTGCGCAGCAGGTTCTCGAGCAGCACGCGCAGCGAGAACGGCAGCGTCGAGACGGTCGCGCCCTTGAGGCCGGCGACGGCGTCGAGCTTGTAATAGATGTACGACTGACCGTCGACGGTCAGCGTGGAGCGGCTGTTGAAGCTGTTTTGGGAGGACATCGCGAGTCCCGAGGGGAGTTCGACCGGAGCCACTGGGTGGGAGCGGCGCTCACCAGCCAGGCTACCACACAATCTAACGCCGCTACCCCTCGTCCGTCTGGTCCTCGAGGATCGGCATCTCCATCGTCGCCCGCCGCTCGTCGCCCTCGACGGCCTCCACCTGGATCGCCGCCGTCGGGCACTGGTGCACGAAGTCGCCCTCGGCTCGACTCCACTCGACCGGGCTGTGGAGCACCTGCGCCTTGCCGTCCTGGTCCATCGCCATCATCCGCGGGGCCAGCGTGGCGCAGAGCGTGCAGCCGGTGCACTTGGCCTTGTCCACCGTGACCTCGACCATCCGCCGCGGCCACACGCCGCCGAGCAGCAGCGAGGTGCCCACGCGGTCCAACGCGTCCACCGCGGCCTCGTAGCCGAGCTGGATGATGCGCTCGACGTGCCCGAAGCTGAACCAGTTGAAGTGCCAGACCGCCGGCCGCACGAGCAGCAGTGGCGGCCCGCTCCACTTGGAGAGCTGCTGGGCCTGGAGCGACTTCATCATTATCTGGGCGCTGCGCACGTAGATCGCGGCGAAGCCCTTCTCGCCGATGCGCCGCGCCCGTGCGATGTTCGTGCTGCCCACGTCCACCGCGACCACGGCGTCCATCCCGTGCGAAGCGGCCAGCGCCGGCACGTTGTCGGCGATGCCGCCGTCCGCGCAGGTGCGGCCGTCGATCTTCGACGGGGGAAAGAACCCCGGCAGCGCGCAGGAGGCATACACGGCCTGACGCACCGACACGTCCTCGAGGCCCGGCAGCCCGAACAGCACCTGCGCCGCGCTCTCGAGATCCACCGTATTCACCAACAGCCGGCGCGGCAGCTCCCGGAACGTCCCCGCCGGCACGATCTCCTCGATCAGCTTCTCCAGCGGCCGCGCGAGGTACAGCGACGGCGAGAGCATCCGCTTCGTCACCATCCCCACGTGGTTGATGCGGAACAGGTCCTGCTTAGTGAGCGCCTTTGCGCGGCGCACCATCTCGCGGATCGGCATCCCGCCCACGTAGGCGGCGGCGATCAGCGAGCCGATGCTCGTGCCGGCGACGACCGTCGGCTGGATGCCGCGTTCCTCGAAGGCCCGCAGCACGCCGATGTGCGCGAAGCCCTTGAGCCCGCCGCCACCGAGGACGAGGGCGAGCTTCTCCGGCAGCGCGGCGGCTTGGGGGGAATGGTCGTGCGTCACTGCCGCTGAAGTTGCGTGTTGCGACGTCCGCCGCCAATCCCTCCCGCGGGACCAGCGTAGATTCCCCTGCGATGCGCCTCCTCCTGGTCGAAGACGACGCCCGGATGGCCGGCACCGCCGGCCAGTTCCTGCGCAACCACGGATTCGCCGTGGACCACGCGGCCTCCGGCCGCGCGGCGCTCGACTTCGCCGCCCTCAACGCGTACGACGCGGTCGTCCTCGATCTCGGCCTCCCCGACCTCGACGGCCTCGAGGTCTGCCGGCGCCTCCGCCACGCGCAGCCGTCGCTGCGCATCCTGATGGCCACCGCGCGCGACGCCGTCGAGGCGCGCATCGCGGGACTCGACATCGGCGCCGACGACTATCTCGTGAAGCCCTACGCGCTGGGCGAACTCGTGGCTCGGT
>CAZYQM010000005.1:16127-20301 GCA_964649965.1 uncultured Gemmatimonas sp. | reverse complement strand
GGCTCGGTTGCGCGCCTTGCTGCAGCGCCCGGCCGACGCGCTGCCTCCCGTGCTCCACGTCGGCGACCTCGCACTCGACACCGGTCACCGCAGCGCCCGCCGCGGCGCGCGCGAGATCGCGCTCACGGCCAAGGAGTACGCCGTGCTCGAGGTCCTGATGCGACACCCGGGCCAGGTGCTCACCCGCGAGCACATCAGCCAGCACGCCTGGGACGACAACTACGATCCGCTCAGCAACATCATTGACGTGTACATCGGGCGGCTGCGCAAGAAGATCGACCAGCCCGGCGACGCGCCGATGCTCGAGACGATGCGCGGGGCGGGGTACCGGCTCGCCGCGCCGTCGGACGCCGCGCCCGGGCACGCCGAGCACGCGAGGCGCCGATGATTCCGCACTCGATCCGCGCGCGGCTCACGGCGTGGTACGCCGGCTCGGTGCTGCTCATCCTGCTCGCCGGCACCTGGGCCGCACGCAGCTATCTCCGCCAGTCCATCGAAGGCGAGTATGCACGCTCGCAGGAAGCGGCTGCGGTGCTCGTGCGTGGATTCTTCCGCGCCGAGGTGCTGGAGTACCGCGTCGTCGAGGGCACGATCGGCCACATCGTCGGCGAACTCGCGATTCCCGATCGCCACATCCACTTCGTGCGTCCCGACGGCCGCGATTACGCACCACCGGCGGAGATCCGCGTGATGCCCCTCCCGCAGCTCGAACCGCCGCTGCGTGAGATCGTGCGACCGCTCGATCCCGAGCTCGCGCCGGGCTGGCAAGTGCGCCTCACCTCGTCCGCCGCACCCCTCACGCGCCAACTCGCCGCCGTGGACCGCGGTGCGCTGCTCGCGATCCCGCTCGCGGTGCTCTTCGCCATCGTCCTCGGCTGGGTGCTCACCGGCCGCACGCTGCGGCCCGTCGCGGCGATGGCCGACGCCGCCGATCGCATCACCGCCGACGCCTCCGGCCGCCTGCCCATCGCCGTGCCCGACGATGAACTCGGACGCCTGGGTATCCGCTTCAATGCGTTGCTCGACCGCCTCGACCAAGCCATCGCCACGCAGCGACGCTTCCTCGCCGACGCCGCGCACGAACTGCGCACGCCGATCGCCCGCGCGCGCGGCGCGGGGGACCTCGCGCTGTCGCTGCCCGAAGGCGCCGAAGACCGCGACGCGCTGCTGCGCACGCAGCGCGAGCTCGAGGTGATGTCGCGCCTCGTGGACGAACTGCTGGAACTCGCGCGCAGCGATGCGGGCCGCGGCGGCGAATCGCTGCAGCCGGGCTTCCTCGACGACATCGTCGCCGACGTGGCAGGCCGGTTCGACGGCATCGCCAAGCGACAGGCCATCGCCCTCGAGGTGGACGTCCCGGAAGAAGCCCCGATGCGGATGGACGCCGCGGCCCTCGCGCGCCTCGTCGCCATCTTCGTGGACAACGCCATCCGCTACACGCCGCGCGGCGGCAGCGTGCGCGTGGCCGTCCGCGCCGAAGCGACCAGCGCCGTCCTCACGGTCGAGGACAGCGGCATCGGCATCCCGTCGGAGGAGCGGCAGCGCCTGTTCGAACGGTTCTTCCGCGGTGCCGCCGCCCGCCAGCTCGCGCCCGACGGCTCGGGGCTGGGACTGCCGATCGCCCGTGCCATCGCCGACCGCCACGGCGCGCGCATCGAGATCGCCGCCAATGCGCCCACCGGCACCCGCATCACCGTGCGCTTCCCCCGCGCTTGACCCGCCCCCGTACCTTTCTGGGATGACGCCCCCCACGCTGCGCCTGCTCGTCACCGGCGGCACCTTCGACAAACAGTATGACGAGATCCGCGGCACGCTGGCCTTCGGCACCTCGCACGTCGAGGACGTGCTGCGCCGCGGCCGCTGCTTCGTGCCGCTCGTCACCGAAGTGCTGATGCTCAAGGACTCGCTGGATCTCAGCGACGACGACCGCGCGCGCATCGTCGCCGCGGCGCGCAGCAGTGCCGAACCGCGCCTCGTCATCACCCACGGCACGGACACGATGGTCGAGTCGGCCCGCGCCCTCGCCGCCGCCGACCTCGACAAGACCATCGTGCTCACCGGCGCGATGATCCCCTACGCCTTCGGCTCCTCGGACGGCCTCTTCAACCTCGGCTCCGCCCTGAGCTTCGCCCAGGTGCTGCCGCCGGGCGTGTACGTGGCGATGAACGGCCGCGTCTTCCCCTGGGACAACGTGCGCAAGAACCGCGAGCGCGGGGTGTTCGAACCGGCGCGCTGACGCCTTCGGCGCCGTTCATCGTGGGTTCATCCGGGCGTCCTAGCTTACCCGGTGATGCCACGACTCCACTTTGGCGCCTTGGGCGCCCTGATGCTGGTGGCGCAGGCGGTCACGCCGCCTGAGGCGCGCGCACAGGATGCGCCGCGCGCCGCCACCGCGCCGCTCACGCTCGAGCAGGCCGTCACCCGCGCGATGCAGGACGGGCCCGCCGCCCAGGCCGCCAGCGCCGCACGCCAGATCGTCGTCGGCCGCGCGCGCAGCGACGCGCAGTGGGCCAACCCGACCTTCGAGCTCCGCCGCGAGAACGAAGGCGCGCCGCTGCCCTACGACGACTTCGCGACCTTCACGCTGCCGGTGTCGTTCACCGGACGCCGATTCGCGCTGCGCAGCGCACTCGGCGCCGCTCGCGACCGCGGCGCCGCCGATTCGCTGTTCGTGCAGCGCCAAGCCGGTTTCGACGCCGCTCGCGAATGGTGGACCGTCTGGGCGGCGACCTCGACGGCGGAGTTCGCGTCCGCACAGGCCGCGCGCTTCGGTGAACTGGCGCGCTTCGACTCATTGCGCGCCGCCGAGGGCGCGATTGCCGAAGCCAGCGCCATCCGCACGCGACTCGAAGCCGAGCGCGCCAGCTATCACGCCGTGCAGGCGATTGCCGCGGCCGGCCGCGCACGCGCCGCGCTCGCGGCGCGCATCGGGCTCGACGATCCGCGCGCGCTCGCGCTCGCCGCACCGCCGGCGCTCGACCTGCCCGCGCTCGCCCTCACGGCCGACGAAGCCATCAACCGCGCGCTCGCCGAGCGTCCCGACGTGCGCGCCGCGCAGGCCGCGGTGCGTGAAGCCGAACGCCGGAAGGCAGCCGAGGCCCGCGGCAGCTTCGCCGACGTCGGGCTCACGGCCGGCTACAAGGGCACGGGCGGCTATGCGACGGGCGTCGTCGGCCTCTTGGTGACGCCGCCGATCCTCAACGCCAACGGCGGCAACCGCGAACGCGCCACCGGCGAATGGCTCCTCGCCGATGCCGAACGCCGCGCGCTGGAGATCCGCGTGCGCGGCGAGGTGCAGGCGGCCTACGACGCCGCGCAGGCGATGGATGCGCTCGCCGTCCGCGCCGACGCCGCCAGCGCGGCGCGCGCCGATGAACTCGCCGCCGCCGCCGAGGCGGCGTACCGCGAAGGGCACGCCACGCTCACCGAAACGCTCGAAACGCTGCGCGCCGTCGCCGACGTGCGCGCCGCCGCCCTGCAGGCCACGGCCGACCGCCACCTGATCCGACTCGAACTGCGGCGCGCGATGGGCGCGCCGGTCCTGGAGACTCCGTGATGCGCGCTTTCGCCCTCCTCGCCCTCATCGCCCTCGCCGCCTGCGGCGGTGACGAGGCCGTCGCCACCGCCGAGTCCCCGGCCGTCGCCGACACGGCGTTGCTCAACGCCGAGGCCCTGCGCATCGGGGGCTTCGCGCTCGGCGCGGCCGCCGACGAACCCTGGCGCGAGGCCTGGCAGTTGCCGGCCCACGTCTCGCACGATCCCAATGACGCGCAGCCGCTGGGCTCGCTCG
This sequence comes from uncultured Gemmatimonas sp., assembly GCA_964649965.1. Lineage (GTDB taxonomy): Bacteria > Gemmatimonadota > Gemmatimonadetes > Gemmatimonadales > Gemmatimonadaceae > Pseudogemmatithrix. The sequence goes on along the minus strand of CAZYQM010000005.1, from coordinate 16,511 downwards.
TCGAAGGGCGCGTGCTCGAAGTCCGCGCGTATCCCGGCGATCGCGTACGCGAAGGCGACGTGCTCGTCGTCGTCCACTCGCACGAGATGATGGACGCCCGCCAGCGCCTCGTCGCGGCCAAGTCGGGCGCGATCAGCGCCGACTCCAACCTCGCCGTTGCCGAGCAGGCGGTCGGACGCGGCGAACGCCTGCTCGCCGCCAAGGCGATCGCGCAGGCCGACGTCGAGCGGCTCCGCGCGGCGCGCACCGCCGCTGCCGCCAACCGCGATGCGGCCCACGCCGAACGCGAGCGCGCCGAGGGATACGTGAAGCACCTCCTCGGTGATGGCCCCACCGGCGACGCCGACGAACACGCCGCGTTGGTGCGCGCGCCCTTCGATGGCG
>CAZYQM010000005.1:8812-16117 GCA_964649965.1 uncultured Gemmatimonas sp. | reverse complement strand
GCTCGTCGGCCAGGAACTGCTGACCGTCGCGCGCGACGCCGGACTCGGGATCGTCCTGCGCCTGCCGGAAGAGGCCATCGGCGGCGTCGCGATCGGCGAGCCCGTTCGCTTCCGCGTGCCGGCGTACCCGGACCGCAGCTTCGACGCGCGCGTCGCCCGCATCGCGCCGGTGGTGGATTCCACCAGCCGTGCCGTCGAGATCTGGGCGCGCGCCGCCGCCGCGTCGCAACGTCTGCTGCGCGCCGAGATGACCGCCGACGCCGAACTGCTCGGCGCGAACGGCGCCGCCACGCTCAGCGTGCCCGCCGAGGCCGTGCAGCTGATGGAAGGCGATACCGTGGTGGTGAAGGGCACGCGACTCGGCGAGGGGATGCTGCTCGAAGCCGTGCGCGTGCGCGTCGGACGGCGCACCTCGCAGCGCGCCGAGATCCTCGACGGGCTCGTCGCCGGAGATTCTGTCGTGACGCGCGGGGCCGCGCTGGCCAAGGCCGAGATCCTCAAGCGGCAGGGCGCCGGTGAGGGAGGCGACCACTAGTGCTCAAGCGCCTCGTTGATTTCTCGCTGCACCAACGCTTCTTCGTCATCGGCGGCGTCCTCTCGATCGTCGCCTTCGGCTTCTACGCGCTCACGCACATCCCCTTCGACGCGTACCCGGACCTCACCGGCACGCGCGTCGAGGTGATCACCAGCGCGCCGGGAATGCCGCCCGAGGACGTCGAGCGGCTCGTCACGTATCCGCTCGAGTCCACGCTGATGGGCATCCAGGGCGCGGAGAACGTGCGCTCGGTGAGCAAGCAGGGCCTGTCGCTCATCACGGTGAGCTTCCCCGACAAGGTGGACGTGTACTTCGCGCGCACCTTGGTACAGCAGCGCGTGGCGGACGCCGTCGGCGCGCTGCCGGCGGGCATCGAGCCGGGCCTCGGCCCCGTGAGCACGCCGATGGGCGAGCTCTATCAGTACACGGTGACCAGCGACTCGATGTCGCTCACCGACTTGAAGACGCTGCACGACTACACGATCCGGCCGCGCCTGCGCGTGATTCCCGGCGTGTCGGAGGTGAACTCCTGGGGCGGCTTCATCGAGCAGATCCACGTCGTCGCCGATCCGGCCAAGCTCGCCGCGCGCGACCTCACGCTGAGCGAGCTGCACGACGCGCTCGACGCCAACAACCGCACCTTCGGCGGCGCGTACGTGGAGAGCGCCGGCGAACGCTTCACGATCCGCGGGATGGGACGCGCCGAGTCGCTGGACGAGATCGGCCGGATGGTCGTCGCCACGCGCGGCGGCGCGCCGGTGCTCGTGCGCGACGTCGCCCGCATCGAGCGCGGCGCGCTGCCGCGCCAGGGCGCGGTCACGCAGGACGGCAAGGGCGAGGTCGTCACCGGAATGGTGCTCAAGCTCAAGGGCGCCGACTCCCGCCGCGTCATCCGCGACGTACGCGCGCGCCTCGACGAAGTGCGCGAGGGCCTGCCGGCGCACGTGCACATCACGCCGTTCTACGACCAGACGGAACTCATCCAGCGCACGACGAAGACGATCACCAAGAACCTCATCGAAGGCGGCCTGCTCGTCATCGCCGTGCTGTTCCTGTTCCTGCGGAACTGGCGCGCCTCGCTGATCGTCGCGTCGGTGATCCCGCTCTCGATGCTCTTCGCCTTCGGCGGGATGCACCTCTTCGGCTACGGCGCCAACCTGATGTCGCTGGGCGCGCTGGACTTCGGCCTCATCGTGGACGCGTCCGTGGTGATGGTCGAGAACTTCGTGCGACGGCTCGAGGAGGGCACGCCCGAGGACCGGCGCTCCGTGTTCCTCTCCGCCGCCGTCGAGGTCGGGCGGCCGATCCTCTTCGGCATCGCCATCATCGTCGCCGTGTACATCCCGATCTTCACGCTCGACGGGATGGAAGGCCGGATGTTCAAGCCGATGGCCTTCACCGTCGTGACGGCGGTGCTGGGCTCGCTGCTGCTCGCGCTGACCTACGTGCCGGCCGTCGCCTCGATGGTGCTCAAGCACGACCACGAGGAGCGGCACCGCCTGCTCGACACGCTGCGGGCGTCCTACGCCCGTGGGCTCGCCCGCGCCATCTACCACGCCCGCCGCGTCGTCGGCGTCTCGAGCCTCGCCGTCGTCGCCGCGGTCGTCTCGCTGGCCTTCATCGGCACCGAGTTTATGCCCAAGCTCGACGAAGGCAACATCCTCATCACCACGCGCCGCCTGCCGAGCATCTCGCTCGGCGAGGCGACGCGGCTGTCGATGGAAGCCGAGCGCATCATCAAGCAGTTCCCCGAGGTGATCACCGTCGTCACCAAGGAAGGCCGCCCCGACCTCGCGACCGAGGCGATGGGCCTCTACGAAGGCGACACCTACGTCATCCTCAAGCCGCACGACGAGTGGACCTCGGCCAAGACCAACGAAGAACTCGTCGCGCTGCTCGACTCCGCGCTGGCGTCGATCCCCGGGCTGGAGATCGCCTTCACGCAGCCGCTGGCGATGCGCCTCGACGAAGCCGAAAGCGGCATCCGCACGGACCTCGGCATCAAGATCGTCGGGCCGGACCGCGAGGTGAATGAGGCGCTCGGTGCGCGCATCGAACGCATCGTCGCGGGCGTGGAAGGCGCGGCTGACGTCTCGGTGGAGATCGCCGACGGCAGCGGGCAGTATCGCGTGCAGGTGGATCGCGCCGCGCTGGCGCGCTACGGCGTGCAGGTGTCGGACGTACAGGCTGCGCTCGATCTCGGCACCGGCGTCGGCGTCGCCACCGAGTTGGTGGACGGACCGCGGCGCGTGGGCGTGGCCGTGCGCCTGCCGGACGGTGCGCGCAGCGACCTCGAGGCGCTCAAGCGCATCACCGTGCGCACCGCCACCGGCGCGCGCGTGTCGCTGGGCACCTTGGCGAACATCGAGACCGTGATGGGGCCCGAGCTGATCGCCCACGAGGACGCCCAGCGCCGCACACTGGTGATGAGTAACGTCCGCGGTCGCGACCTCGGCAGCTTCGTGCAGGAAGTGCGCGCCCGCGTCGCCGCCGAGGTGGACTTGCCGTCGGGTGTCTTCCTCGAGTGGGGCGGGCAGTACGAGAACCAGACACGCGCCCTCGGACGCCTCGCGTTGGTCGTGCCGGCGGTGGTGCTGATCATCTACCTGCTGCTGTTCCTGTCCTTCGGATCGGTGACGCAGGCCGTGCTCGTGCTGCTCAACGTGCCCTTCGCGCTGGTGGGCGGCGTGGCGATGCTCTGGATGCGCGGCCTCAATCTCTCGCTGTCGGCCAGCATCGGCTTCATCGCGCTGTTCGGCATCGCCGTGCTCAACGGCGTGGTGATGGTCGAGCACATCAATGCGCTGCGCGAGAAGGGGCGTTCGCTCGAGGACGCGGTGCTGCACGGCGCCGTGGACCGCCTGCGTCCCGTGCTGATGACTGCCCTCGTCGCCAGCCTGGGCTTCGTGCCGATGGCGCTGGCCACGAGCGCCGGTGCGGAAGTGCAGCGGCCGCTGGCCAGCGTCGTGATCGGCGGGCTCGTGACGTCCACGTTCCTCACGCTGTTCGTGCTGCCGGTGCTGTATCGGGCGCTCGCGCGCTGGGAGGCGACGCGCAAGGACGACTGACCCGAGGCGACTTCGGACGGTGAATGACGGATGCGGGATGCTGTAGATTGCGGCGTTGGCATCCGTCATCCGTCATCCGTCCAATGACCGATCCCCTGCTGAAGTACCGAGAGGAGTTCCCCATCCTCTCCACCTGCACCTACCTCGTGTCCAACTCCCTGGGCGCGATGCCGCGCTCGGTGCCGGAGCGCCTGCAGGCCTACGCCGACGCTTGGCGCACCGAGGGCGTCCGCGCCTGGGCCAAGGGCTGGTGGGAGATGCCCGTCACGGTCGGCGATGTCGTCGCGCCGCTGATTGGCGCGGCATCGCACGAGGTCGGCATCGTCCCCACGGTGACGATGGCGCAGGCGACGGTGCTGTCCGCCGTGCCCATCACCGCCGCGCGCAACGAGATCGTGATGACCGCGCTGGACTTCCCGAGCGTGCGCTATGCCATCGAGCACCTCGCGCCCAAGTTCGGCGCGCGCGTCGTCGTGGTGCCCAGCGAGGACGGCATCTCGATCGACCAGCAGGCGTTGCACACCGCCATCACCGAGCGCACGACGCTGGTCTGCGTGAGCCACGTGCTGTTCCGCTCGGCGTACATCATTGACGCCGACGCGCTGGTTGCGCACGCGCACGCGATGGGCGCGCTGGTCTCGCTCGATTCGTATCACGCGGTCGGCGTGATTCCTGTTGACGTGAAGCGGAGTGGTGTGGACTTCCTCGCCGGCGGCGTGCTCAAGTGGCTCTGCGGCGGACCTGGCGGGTGTTTCCTGTACGCGAGCCCGGCGATGAGCGAGCGCCTCGCGCCGGCGCTCACCGGCTGGCAGGCGCACAAGCGACCCTTCGCCTTCGACACCGCGATGGAACCCGCCGACGGCATCTGGCGCTGGCTCGGCGGTACGCCGACGGTGCCGTCGCTGTACGCCGCCACCGAGGGGCCGCGCATCGTGCACGAGGCGGGGATGGACGCCGTGCGCGCCAAGAGCCTGCGCCAGACGGCGATGCTCGTCGAGATGGCCGACGCGCGCGGCTACACGGTCACCGCGCCGCGCGATCCGGCGCGTCGCGGCGGCACCATCGCCTTCGACGTCCCGCACGGCGCGGCCGTCGCGCAGGCCCTGCTCGCGCGCGATGTCGTCATTGACTATCGCCCCGGGGCCGGCATCCGTGTCGCGCCGCATTTCTATTCCACGGACGACGAGATCGCGCGCTGTGTCGGGGAAATCGACGACATCCTCGCCACGGCGGCGTGGAAGCCCTTCGCCGATTCGCGCCCGACCGTTACCTGACCCTTCCCAGCGCCCGTGCGACGGGGTAGCTTCGCATAGGTTCGCGGTCCCCACCAGAACGCCAAGCCCAAGACGATGCCGACGCCGCCGAAGAAGCTCCGCAAGCAGTACGTCAACAACGAGTTCCCCACGGCCATCCTGCGCTTCGAGGACGGGCACGAGATCTCGATTAAGCGCGGCACGGGCAAGGCCTTCGACTGCTACTCGGGCGAGAACATCAAGATCCTCGCCGTGTTCGATCCCGACGCCCGCGAGCGCGACCTGATGGACACGCGCCGCGCCGACGACTTCGACGACGCCTGAGCCAATCGCCCGGTGAGCGCATCGCGCGCGGTCCGGGTCGCTGAGGAACTCGTCGCGGCGCGCCTCGCGCACCGTGGCATCGTGGCCCTGGAGAGCTCCGTGCTCGCCCAGGGCCTTCCCGTTCCCGAGAACGCCGAGGCGGCACGCCTGATGCAAGATGCCGTCCGCGCGAGCGGCGCGCTGCCGGCCATCACCGCCGTTGTCCACGGCCGCCTCGCCCTCGGCCTCGAACCCGACGAACTCGCGCGCTTCCTGCGCCGCGACGGCGTGCACAAGGTCTCCGCCCGCGACCTCGGCGCCGCCATCGCCGGCGGCCGCGACGGCGCGACGACCGTCGCAGCCTCGCTCGCGATCTGCCGCCTCGCAGACGTCCCCGTCTTCGCCACCGGCGGCATCGGCGGCGTGCATCGCGAACCGGCCTTCGACGAATCGGCGGACCTGCCCGAGCTCTCGCGTAGCCGCGTGATCGTCGTCTGTGCGGGGGCCAAGTCCATTCTCGACCTCCCCGCGACGCTCGAACGCCTCGAGACCTACGGAGTCCCCGTGGTCGGCTATCGCACGGACGAGTTGCCGGGCTTCTATACGAGGAGCACCGGACTGCCTGTCCCGTCGCGCGCCGAGTCGGCGCAGGAGATCGTCGCCATCGCTCGCGCGCACTGGGGAGAGGCTGGGCAGTCGTCGGCGTTGCTCGTCGTGCAGCCGCCGCCGGCCGAGGCCGCCCTCGACAGAAGCCTCGTGGACGAGGTCGTCGCGACGGCATTGCGCGAGGCGGCCGGCAGCGCGGGCAGCGCCGCCATCCGTGGCGCGGCCATCACGCCGTTTCTCTTGGGACGCATCGCCGCAGCCACGGGCGGTGCCTCGATGCGGGCCAACCTCGCGCTGCTGGAGGCCAACGCGGCCCTGGCCGGCGAGATCGCCAGCCACTTCGCGGCCGCCGGCTGAGGCCCTGCACTTCACGATTTCCCGTCTGTTGACTTCGCGGTCCCCGCTGTAGGTTAGGTATAACCCCTTGCGAGCTGGAGGTCAGTCGCCCGATGCCCTCTCCGTTCCTGAGTTCCGAGGAGTACGACGAGCGCGCGCACCAGCTCTACAACGAAGGCAACTATGACGAGGCGCTCACGCTGCTGCGCGAGGGCCTCGGGCTTTACCCGAACGCCGTCGAGCTGCACGTCGGCGTCGGCTACGCCCGTCTCGCCCGCGACGAGTTCGCGTGGGCGCGACGCTCCTTCGAAGAAGCGCTGATCCTCGACCCCGAGCACGAAGACGCGCTCGCCGGACTCGGCGAAGTGCTGCTCAAGCTCGGCCAGGACGAGGCCGGCCTCAGGAGCTTCCGCCGCATCCTCGAACTCGGCTACAACGACGACATCGAGCTGATGCTGCAGGTCGGCCGCGCGCTCTTCCGCGAAGGCTATATGGAAGACGCCAAGGACTTCTTCGAGATCGCCGTCCAGCAGACGCCGGAGAACGCCGAGGCCGTCGCGATGGTCGGCTACACCCAGCATCGCCTCGGCGAGGAAGCCGCCGCCGCGGAGACGCTGCGCAAGGCGCTGCAGCTCGACCCCGAGCACAGCGAGGCGCGCATCTACCTTGGCAACCTGCTCTACGACCAGGGCGAGTACGAGGCGGCGCTGTACCACCTCGACCGCACCAAGCCCGAGGATCACTGGGACGAGCTCGGCATCTGGCGCCTGCTCGAGCTCAAGAAGTCGCACCTGCGGCTCCGCGACGACGATCCGTCGCTGAAGATCTGGGAGGAGCGCTTGGTCGAGCTCACGCCGGCGCCGGATGCGATCGACGAGATGCTCGGCGAGATCGAGCAACGGGCCGCCGAGCAGGAGCAGGAGGCCGCGCGCTCGCAGCTCGAGCTCTTCGGCGCCTTGCTCAGCGAGATCAGCGAGCAGAAGGGCGCGCCCGAACGGCACCGCGTGATCGGCCGCGACGGTCGGTCGTACGAGGGCAGCTGGGACGACATCGTGCGCGGGATGCGCGATGCCACGCCCGGCCAGGGCGAACGCTCGCTCGAGGAGTTTATGCAGGCCGAGGCGCGGCGCGGTTTCGCGCTCACCGGTCGGCTCATCCCCACGCGCGACGCGGAGAGCTTTCTCCGTGCCAGCGCCGACGCCGG
>CAZYQM010000005.1:0-8802 GCA_964649965.1 uncultured Gemmatimonas sp. | reverse complement strand
GACGCCGGACTCCTGCGCATCGATCGGTGATCGTCCTCGACAACGTCAGCAAGACCTACCGGTCCTTCCGCGGGCCGGCCGTCCGTGCCGTCTCCAACGTCTCGCTGGAGCTGAAGCGCGGCGAGGTCTTGGGCATCGCCGGCCCCAACGGGGCGGGGAAGAGCACGCTCATCGCGATGCTGCTCGGGATGCTCTCCCCGGACGAAGGCCAGCTGACCATCGACGGCATCGCGCCGCGCGCCTATGTGGAACGCCACGGCGTCGCGTACCTGCCGGAGCTGATGACCTGGCCGCTGCTCTGGCGCACGGACGAGGCCCTTAAGCGGATGGCCATCCTCGCGGGCATTCCCGCCGAGCGACGCCAAGCCGAGATCGAGCGCGTCATCGAGACCGTCGGCATCGGTGAACACCGGCGCAAGCGACTGAAGGCGTTGAGCAAGGGCAATCTCCAGCGCGTCGGCCTCGCCCACGCCCTGCTGACCGACCGCGCGATGGTCATCTTCGACGAGCCGACGCACGGGTTGGATCCGGTGTGGACGGCGCGCTTCCGCGACATCGTCGCCGGCATCCGTCGCGATGACCGCGCCGTGCTCATCGCCTCGCACAACCTGGATGAGCTCGAGCGGCTCTGCGACCGCGTGGCCATCGTGGACCGCGGGGCCATCCAGCGGGTCGTCGAGGTGCGGACGGGCGCTGGCATCACGGCATCGCGGCGCTGGCGCATTCGCGTCACGCAGGCGGCTGACGCGGTGGTCGCCGCCTTCCCGGGGGCGACCGTCACTGGCGCGGATGTCGAGTGTACGGCTGACGTGGCAGGGCTGAATGCCGGACTGGCCGCCGCCATCAATGCCGGGGCCCTGGTCGTCGCCGTGGCCCCTGCGGAATCGTCGCTCGAAGAGGCCTTCCGCTCGGCGGTGACGCTCCGATGACGCCGCCGACGCTTCTTGCCTACGTGCCCTGGCACGTCCGCGACATCCTGCCCCGCGCCGTCGTGCCGATGGTGCTCTTCGCCGTGTTCGGTGGCATCCCCATCGCGGCGACGATGGCGGGCGCCGGCAACACCGCGCCGCCCGACCCCGAGGCGGTCGGTGCAATGCTGCGTCTCGTCTTCATCGGCGTCGCGCCGCTCTGCCTGACGCTCGGCGCCTTCCTCTTTATGACGCGCAGCCTCGCCGAGGACCGCGAGCGGCAGTACGTGCGCTTCCTGTTCGCGCATCCCGTCGCGCCGGCGCCGTTCTATCTGTCGCGCTTCGTCGTCGGCCTGCTGACGTTCCTGATCTGCTTCGTGCCCGTCCCGCTGGCACTGCGCGCGTTCGGCGCCGACGTGCCGCTGTTGGCCTCGCTGGTGGCGATGGCCAGCATCCTCGTGCTGATCGGTGGCCTCGCCACGCTCTGCGCCGCGATCGCCAACAAGGACGGCCTCGTCCTGATCATCGTGTACATCGCGACGCAATCCCTGCAGCGCCTCGCCGTGCAGGACGCGCTGCCCGAGTGGCTGCAGGCGGTCGCCCGTGGCCTGCCGCCCATCGAGTCGCTGAATCTCGTGCTGAAGACCCTGCTCGAGGGCGGGACGTGGCCCGTCACCGACCTCGTGCACGTCATCGGCTACGGACTCGGCCTGCTCGCCGCCGGACTGCTCGTGATCCGTCGCGCCCCGCTGGTCCGCTGACGTCACGATGCCGTTGCGTATCCTCACGCCCGACTCCGTCCAGCGCGTCCGGCTGCCCAACGGCCTCACCATCCTCGCCCGTCGCGACCGCACGGCGCCCGTCGTCGCGATCGTCACCTGGGTGAAGGCCGGCTACTTCGACGAGCCCGACGACACCGTCGGCATTGCGCACGTGCTGGAGCATATGTACTTCAAGGGCACGCCGACGCACGGGGTCGGGGAGATCGCCCGCGCGACCAAGCTGGCCGGCGGCTATCTCAACGCGGGCACGATCTACGACCACACGCACTACTACACGGTGCTGCCCGGCGACAGCCTGCGCGCCGGCCTCGAGGTCCAGGCCGACGCCTACGCCAACTCGCTGATCGACGCCGGCGAACTGCGCCGCGAACTCGAAGTCATCATCGAGGAGACCAAGCGCAAGGCGGACTCCGCCGGTGCGCTGGCGCTCGAGACGATGTTCGAGCTGCTGCACGATCGCCATCGCATCCGCCGCTGGCGGATGGGACGCGAACACGAGCTGCGCGCCCTGACGCGCGAGCAGCTCGTTGCCTTCTACCACCACTACTACCGTCCGTCGAACACCGTGCTCGCCATCGTCGGCGACGTCGAGCCCGCCGAGGCCATCGCCGAAGCCACGCGTCTCTACGGTGGGCTCGAGGACGCGCCCGTCGCGCACGATCGCGGGCCGCGGGAAATGGCCCCAGCGGGCTTCCGCGTCCGCGAATGGGCCGGCGACATCACCCAGACGGAACTCGTCTTCGGCTGGCGCACGCCGCCGGCCGACCATCCGGACGCACCGGCGCTCGACTTCCTCGCGACCGTGCTCTCCAGCGGACGCGCGTCGCGACTCGTGCGCGCCACGCGCGACCGGCACCTCGTCTCCAGCATCCAGGCGTTCAACTATACGCCCACCGACATCGGCATCTTCGTCGTGCAGGCCACCGGCGCGGCCGACAAGGCACGCGAGGCGGCGCGCGCCATCGCCGACCAACTGCGGCGCGTGCGCGCGGGCGAGATCAGCGACCGCGAGATCACGCGCGCGCGCCAACTGGCTGAAGCCGGTTGGCTGCGCCGCCTCGAGGGCGCCGAGGGCCAGGCCAACTTCCTCGGCTCGTGGGAGCTCGCCGGTGGCTGGGAACGCGGCATCGCCTATCAGCAGGCGATGCTCGCCACCGACGCCGCGCGGCTCACCGACGTCGCGTCGCGCTACCTCACGCTCGATCACGCCGGCCTGATTGCGTATCGCCCGCGCGCCGCCGAGGCGCTCGGCCCCGACGCCAATGCCGTGCGCAGTTTGCTCGACGCGCCGGGGGTGCGGCCGCTGGCCGTGGCAGCGGAGTCCGCGCCCACATCCGCGCCCGCGCCGCGCCTTGCACGGCTCGAGCGCACGGTTGACGGCATCCACGTCTTCCGCACGGGGGCAGGGCTGCCGATTCTCGTGAAGCCGCGGCCCGGCGCCGCGCTGGCGCACGTCGGTGCCTTCCTCGCAGGCGGCGTCATCGAGGAGTCGCCGCTGCAGGCGGGCATCTCCACGCTCACCGCCCGCACGATGCTGCGCGGCACGCGACGCCGTGACGCCACGCAGTTTGCCGAGGACGCCGAGCGACTCGGCGGCTCGTTCGCCACCAGCGTCGGCACCGAGTCGATGCAGTGGACCATCGGCGTGCCGACGGATCGCCTCGAGGACGCCACCAGCCTGCTCGCCGAGCTCTGGCTCGAGCCCACGATGCCCGACGAGGGCGTCGAAGCCGAGCGGGCCATTGCCCTCGCCTCGCTCGCGGCACTCCGCGACGATATGTACCGCCAGCCGATGCGGCTCGCCGCCGAGCTGGCCTGGCCGCGGCACCCGTACGGACGGTCCACGCTCGGTACCGAATCCACGGTGCGCGGATTCGACGCCGGCGCGCTGCGCGACTGGCACGCACAGAAGATCCGCGGCGGTCACGCCGTCATCGCCGTCGTCGGCGACGTGGATCCACAGCGCACGGCCGATGCGATCGCCGCGCGCGTGGATGGCGTGACGATCGGCGCGCGACCGGCCATCGCGCGTCCGCAGTGGCCGGCCCGCGGCGGCGAGAACATCGAGCCCCGCGATCGCAAGCAGACATCGCTGGCCATCCTCTTCGAAGGCCCGGCGCGCGAGGACATCACGCGCTTCGACGCCGAGATGCTCGGCGGCGTCGCCAGCGGGCTCGGCGGCCGCTTCTTCGAAGAACTGCGCGACCGGCAGTCGCTGGCCTATGCGGTGCTGGTGCGACCGTACGTGCGCGCCGCCGGCGGCACCTTCGCCGCCTACATCGGCACCTCGCCGGACAAGGAAGACACGGCGCGCGCCGGAATGCTCGCCGAGTTCGCCAAGTTCCGTGACGCCGTCGTCGAACCGCAGGAGCTCGAACGCGCGCGCCGCTACGCCATCGGAACCTGGCAGATCCGCCAAGCCAGCGGTGCGGCCGTCCTCAGCGACCTCGCCGATGCCTTCCTGTGGGGGCGCCTCGAGGAACTGGCCAGCTATCCCCGCGACATCGAAGCGGTCACGGCCGAGCGGATGCGCGCGGTGGCCGAGCGCTGGTTCGATCCGGCGCGGCGCATCGAAGGCGTGGTGCGCGGCCGCGCCTGACGGCGGCCTGCGCGGTGCCGCGACAGACGCCTAGCGTCGCGTCGCCGCCCCGTGCCCGAGCGCGGCGTTCAGCCAGCGCACCATCGGCAGCAGCGCCTGGTAGTCCTTCATCACGTTCGCCACGAGCTTCGGCGACAGCGCCTCGGCGTCCGTCAGCGCGCGCGAGGCCGTGAACGAGTTGAAGCGCAGCAGCTCGGCCGCCGGATGCGCCGCGTCCACGCCGCGCGGCACGCGCGTGAGCTTCACGCCCGCCTCGTCGTCGCTCAAACCGCCGAAGCGCCGCACGAAGCCCGGCGCCTTAAGCAGCTTCGCGAAGGGCCGGTGATCCTCGAGCAACGTCTCGCGGATGATGTTGAGCGCCGGCCGCGGCGGCATCCAGTAGCCCGCGGCGACCATCGACGCGCCGGGCTCGAGATGGAAGTAGAAGCCCGCACCACCGTGCGCCTCGCCGACGCTCTTGCCCACGCCGCGTCCCGCATCGCGATGGAAGACCCACAGCGCCGCGTGCGTCTTGTACGGCGACTTGTCCTTCGAGAAGCGCACGTCGCGATGGATGCGGAACAACGCGCGCTTGGGCGGCGCCACGAACTCCGGCGCCAAGGTCGCGAACTGCACATCCAGCTCCTCGGCCAAGCGCTGCAGCGGCTGCTTCACCGCGCGCTCATAGACGGGGCGGTTCTCCTCGAACCATCCCTTCTCGTTGTGGCGCTTGAGTCCCTTCAGGAACTTCAGCGACTCGGCCGGGAAGCCGGCGAACGCACTCACGGCTGCGGACGACGCGGCGGGTTCGGGAGCCGCGGCCCGTTCGGCGCGCCGACGACCGTCGTCAGCGAGCGATGCCCGTTCGGCCCGACCGCGCGCACGCCCACCCAGACGTCATCGAGCTGCTCGTCGAGCAGGAAGGTCGTCACGTTGCCCGTGGGGACGATGCGCGTGTACGTCGGCGCCGTCGTGCGGCGCACCAGCAGCTCGTAGGCAACCACGCCGGGCACCGTGTCCCAGCGGATGTTGAAGCTCTGCCCGCCGCTCTCGCGGTCGCGGCTGTAGGCCGTGCGCACCGGCCGCGACGGCGCTGCCGCCAGCGAGACCACCGTCGCGAGGTTCAACCGCGCGACCTTCGCGATGTAGCCGAAGTTCACGCGCTCGAAGGTATCGGTGACGAGGTGCTGGCGCTTGTAGTTCTCGAGGCGCTCCGAGAAGCGCAGCGCAGGCACGCCGCTGCGATGGAACGGCGCGTGGTCACCGCCACGGCCGAGCCGGTCGAGGCGCAGCACCGGCAGTACCTCGAAGTCCGGCTGGTAGAGCGCGCCCAGCGCCCACACGTAGCGGGCCAGCTCGCCACCGCCCACTGCCAGCGAGTCCACCGCGAACACGCGCACCGACGTCGAGTCCACGCGGCCGTCGTCCGCGACCACGTTGCCGACGATGTCGTCCGTGAACGCCGCCGTCACCGTCTTGCCCTCGCGCTGCAGCCGCTCGGCGAACTGCGTCGACCCCAGCAGCCCCTGCTCCTCTCCCGTGTACAGCACGAAGGCGATCGTCGCATCGAGCCCCTGCGGAAAGTGCTTGCCGACCACGCGCGCCAGTTCCATCACGGCCACCGTGCCCGAGCCGTCGTCATCCGCACCCGGCGCGTCGCCCGAGGCGTCCATCGGGTTCGGCGACGAGCAGACGCAGGAATCGAAGTGCCCGCCGATCACCACCACGCGGTTCGGGTCCTTGCCCGGCAGCCAGGCGACCACGTTCACGATCGGCCAGCGCGGCCGCTCGATGTGCCGCGTGATCGTCGCCGTGCCCGTGTCATACTCGACCTTGAGGCAGTCGCCGCAATCGCGCGAGTACTGCTGCAGCTGGCTGTAGATCCAGCGCCGCGCCGCACCCACGCCGCGCGTGTTCGACACCGTGTCGCTCATCGTATGCCGCGTCCCGAAGGACACGAGCATCGAGTCCAGCGCCCGCAGCCGCGCCGGCGACACATCCGACAGCGCCGCGGCGATCTTCGCGTCGCGCGGCAGCCCGAGCGTCGAGGGCGCCTGCGCCGCGGCAATCGAGGGCACCGCGACCGCGAGGAGGGAGACAAGCGAAAGGGAGCGCAGGAGCGCTCCCACGGTGGAGTTCGGCATCGGCGTCAGGGGTTGAACGAGGTTTAGCCGCTACTGCAGCTACGAGTTGGGAGTTGTGAGTAGGAAGAGCGGTTGCCGTTCCCTTCCAGCTTACAGCTTAGAGCTTACAGCTGCCGCTCTAAAACATCGACATCGCCAAGAACGACCGCAGCGAGTCGTTCGTCGCCCGCAGGCGCCCGCTCAGCAAGCGCACGCAGCTCCACAGCACCTTGTAGGCAATCTCGCGGTTGAAGTCGAGCAGCAGCTCGAAGTCGCTGCGCGAGATCGTCAGCACCTTGGTCCCGCCGTTGGAGATGGCGTCGGTGGACCGCTCGGAGCGGTCGAACACCGACATCTCGCCGAACAGCGCGCCGGGCTTGAGCACGGCCAGCGCTTCCTCGCCGCTGCCGGGCACCACGCGCGAGATGCGCACGTCGCCCTCGACGATCAGGTACAACCGGTTGCCGGCCTCGCCTTCCTTGAAGATGTACTCGCCGCTCACGAAATCCTTCGTGCGGCAGACCTCGGCGACGCGCGCAAGCTCGCCGTCGTCTAGGTCCTGGAAGATGGCGACGCCGCGCAGCAGCGCGACCGTGTCCGGCATCTTGGCCTCTGGTGGTGCGGGAAGGGGTACCCTGCGAAGCTACCCCGTGGAAACTAGGGCGGGCAAGCGGTGGTGTCACATCCGGCCCGCGGGATAGCTTGCAGGATGCGCCTCCTGCGGTCCCTGGAATGCACGCGACTGGCCACGCTCCCGACCGTGATGTCGGCCGCAGCCCTCATCGCGTGGCTTCCCCTGATGGGTGCATCGATCGGGGCGCAGGCGACCACCTCGGATCCCCGGCACGTGCCCCTGCGTCCGCAGCTCGAGCTCCGCGCCGAGGGCGTCGCCGCCGAGTCGCCGGGTGCCATCGGCAGCGTCGGCGTGAACGTCCGCGCCGGCTGGTATGTGCGTGTGGGGGCTGCGCTGGGCGGCGGCGCGCGGTGGATCCACGACGGACCGACCGTCGGGCAGGTCCGCGCCGATGCCACGGTGCGCTTCCTGCTCGATCCCTTCGCCGAGCGGCGGCGTGGCCTCTATGGCGGCGTTGGCGTGAGTGCTGCACAGCTCGGCGCGGGCCTCGGGGCACAGCCGCCCGTGCTGTTGTTGCTCGCCGGCATCGAGGGCCAGCCGCGCAAGGGGCGGGCCTGGGCGCTCGAGCTCGGGTTGGGCGGCGGGCTACGTGTGGCGCTGGTGCGGCGCAGTTCGCGCGCCGACGGCTACCGCTGACGCGCGTTGCGCAGCGTCCGCGCGGCGCGAAGGTGAGTCGCGCGCGTCAGGCCCGTAACGCACGAAGCCCCGGCACGAGGCCGGGGCTTCTGGGCATTACGCGGCGCTGACCGCGTCAACCGACGCCGGGTTCCGCACCGGCGGCGCTGCGAAGCGCTCACCCAGGACGCGGAGGTCGGCGATCTGCTGCTTGCTGAGCTCGTGATAGCGCTCCGAGAAGTACTTCATCGTCTCGTCGAACCACTCGGTCTGGTGCTCCGGAAGGGCACCGATCACGCCACAGCTCATAATGTGCTGGAACAACTCATTGCGCGCTTCGTCAAACGGCGACGGCGCAGCGGTCCGTGCAGGTCCGCGATTCTTCGGTCGGCTCATCTCGTCCCGTGTAAGGTGAGAATGGACGGTTCGTTCCGCCCATCCGAGAAACGTAATCGGTCCGTCGCCATTCTCATACCCCACCAAGTGAGATAGTTTGCGTGGGTTCCTGTCATTTTGTGCCCCTCCCGGAGAGCTCCAGTGGCCAAGAAGTCGTCCGGTTCCAACAAGTCGTTCGGTGCCATCATCGCGGTTGTCGCCGTCGTCGGCGTCGCGACCCTCGGATACGTCGTCTCCCGCCCCCGCCAGGTGCAGCAGATTGACCTCAGCACGATGCCCAAGGTCGCGGCGGCGGGCATCCTCAAGGGCAATCCCGATGCGCCCGTCCAGGTCATCGAGTTCGCCGACTTCGAGTGCCCGGCCTGCGGCAATTTCGCGATGGTCACGGCGCCGGACGTGATGAACCGCCTCGTCGCGACGGGCCAGGTCGCGTTCCGCTTCTACGACCTGCCGCTCGAGATGCACCGCAATGCGGTTCCCGCGCACAACGCGGCCCACTGCGCCAACGAGCAGGGCAAGTTCTGGGAGATGGCGGACCTGATCTTCGCCGGCCAGTTCGACTGGAACACGCAGGCCTCGCGGAACCCGAAGCGGATCTTCGAAGGCTACGCCGAGCGCCTCGGCCTCGACGTCGGCAAGTGGAACGAGTGCGTGGACTCGGGCCGGATGCTGCCGCAGATTATGGCCAACCGCGAGGAGGCGGGCCGCTACCGGGTGCGCTCCACGCCGACCTTCGTCATCGGCGGGACCGTCGGCGAAGGGTCCA
>CAZYQM010000004.1:25863-34518 GCA_964649965.1 uncultured Gemmatimonas sp. | reverse complement strand
GCGATGCGCGCGGCGGACCGCATCGCACTCGCCCGCATCCGTGAGGAGCTGGCCCCCGTTCCCGACGAGACCTGGCAGTTCTTCGAGGCGCTCTTCGCGGCCAGCGCCCGCAACGACACCGTCCAGGCGCTGGCGCTGCGGATGCAGGTGCTGCCGAGCACGATGATGAGTCGCTTCTTCCGCGCGAAGCTGCCGGCGCCCAAGCGCTACCTCGCGTACGCGCGGTTACTGCGCGCCGCGCGCCTCTTCGAGGACCAGGGACATTCGATCGCCGACGTCGCGAACGCGCTCGACTTCTCGTCGCCGCAGAGCTTCGGCCGGCACGTGCAGACCTTTCTCTGCTGCTCGGCCGGCGAGTTCCGGCGGGTGTTCACCTCCGAGCGGATGCTCGAGCGCTTCCTCGATGAACTCGTGCGGCCGCACCGCGAGGCGCTGCGGCGCCTACGACCGCTCGCGCTTCGGCCGGGAATGCGCCCCGTGCCGCCGTCCGTGGCCGATCGCCGTCCCGCGCTGCATCGCCGCGTAAGCTGAGCGCGCGCGGACCCGCCTACATCCGCGCGACGATCTCGGCGGCGGTGACCAGGGCCTCGACCTCGAGCCCTGCTTGCACGAGCGCCTCGCGGCCGCCTTCGCCGCGATCCACCACCGCCAGCACGCCCAAGACCTCGCCGCCGGCGGCACGGATGCTTTCGACGGCACGGAGCGCAGAACCGCCGGTGGTGATGACGTCTTCCACCACCACCACGCGGTCGCCGGGCTCGAACGCGCCCTCGATCACCTTGCCCGTGCCGTGCGATTTCGCTTCCTTCCGCACCGTGAACGCGCGGATAGGCATTCCCGCCAGCTGGCTGGCATAGCTGATCGCGTAGCTCACGGGGTCGGCACCGAGCGTGAGTCCACCGATGGCGGTCGGCGCCCAGCCGCGCTCGCCGATGGCGTGCAGGCCGAGCGGGCCGATTGTCGCGAGGCCTTCGGGGTGCATCGTCGTCGGACGGCAGTCGATGTAGAGGTCGGACTGCCGGCCGGAGGCCAAGGTGAAGGAGCCGCGGCGCGCGCTGCGCGTCGCGAGTAGGTCGAGCAGGCGGGAGCGGGGATCCATACGGCGGAGGCTACCCTCGGAGGGCGGTCCGGTCAATGTGCCGATGCTGAGCTGGTTGTTGGGTGCGATGGCGGTGATTGCGCTCGCCGCGGTGCTGGTCACCGAGCGCGAGCGGCGGCGGCGGCTGCGTGAGCGCGGCGCCGAGCTTGAGCATCTGTCCTTCGAACTGGCGCGCGCCAACCGGGCGAAGAGCGAGTTCCTCGCCAACGTGTCGCACGAACTGCGCACGCCGCTCGCGGCGATCGTCGGCTACGTGGACCTCCTGCGCGACGGCTCGTACGGCGCACTCGCGCCGCGGATGGTCGCGCCCATCGATCGCATCCAGTCCTCCGCCGAGCACCTGCAGGCGCTGGTGGACCAGATCCTCGACCTGGCCAAGCTCTCCGCCGGCCGGCTTGAGGTGCAGCGCGAGCCGCTCTCGCTGCGCGCCTTCGTGATCGACGTCGCCAGCGAGATCGAGCCGCTGGTCATCGAGAAGGGTCTCGCGCTCTCGCTCCAGGTCCCCGCATCGCTGCCGCGGCTGAGCACGGACCCGATGCACCTGCGGCAGATCCTCGTGAACCTGCTCGGCAACGCCGTGAAGTTCACGGCGGCAGGCACGATCACCGTGCGGGCCACGCTGGTGCGCGACGCCGCGCGCGACCTTGAGGGGCGTGCAGCACGACAGCGCCCGTTGCTCGCGGCCGGCGGTTCCTGGGTCGCGCTGCAGGTCGCCGACGAGGGCATCGGTATCGCCGAGAAGGACCTGCAGCGCATCTTCGACGAGTTCGAGCAGGTGGATCCCGGGGCCCGCGGCGACAGCGCGCGCCGCGGCACGGGCCTCGGCCTCACGATCACGCGCCGGCTCGCGCGGCTGCTCGACGGCGACATCACGGTCGAGAGTACTCCCGGCCGCGGTAGTGTCTTCACGTGTTGGTTGCCGCTTGACCCGGCGCCGCCGGTGCAGCCCTAGCGCCCGAAGAGTCCCTTCATCTTCGAGAAGATGCCCGATCCCGGTGCCGCGCTCGGGAACGGATCCTTCAGCGCCTCGGCCAGCGCGTCGGCAAAGGCGACCACGTCGGCGTAACGCTCGCTCGGCAGCTTGGCGAGCCCCTTCATCACGACGGCTTCGACCTCGGACTTGAACTGGATGTCGGGCTTGGCCTTGTTCAGCGCGATCGGCGGCTGCGAGAGCAGCTGCGTGAACATATCCCGCGGACTGCGCGCGGTGTACGGCAGCGCGCCCGTCAGGAACAGGTACGCCATCGTCGCGAGCGAATACTGGTCCGCCGCGGGCGAAACGATTTCGCCGGACAAGGCCTCGGGCGCGACGTACATCAGCGTCCCGACGAAGAATCCCGCGCGCGTCAGCCGCTGGTCCGGTGTCGTGTCCGTCGCCGTCGCGATGCCGAAGTCGAGCAGCTTCACCGTCCGGCTGTCGTGGTCGTACATCACGTTGTCGGGCTTCAGGTCGCGATGCACGATGCCTGCTTGGTGCGCCGCGTACACGGCGCTCGCGATCTGGCTCACGACCGCCGACACCTCGTCCGGCGGGAACGGCGCGTGCCGCTTCGCGTACGACTCGAGCAACTCGCCGGCCGCCCACTCGATGACGAGGTACGGCACGCCGTTCTCCTCGCCGGTCTGGATGGTCCGGATGACGTTTGGGTGCTGGACCCGCGTCCCGAAGCCGGCCTCGCGCGTGAAGCGCGCCACGGCCGTGCGGTCCTGCCGCAGCTTCTCGCGCAGCACCTTGAACGCGACCGTCCCGTGTTCCGGATGGGTCGCCCGATAGACCGTGGCCGTGCCCCCCTCGCCGACCCGGTCGAGGAGGGTATACCCGGCCAGCGTCGTCCCTACGAGTGCGTCGCGAGTCACGGCGCCGAACCTACCCTGCGGGACGCTGCGGTGCAAGCAGCGTCAAGGAGCTGTACAGCGCGGCCGGGCCGTCCTGCGCACTGCGGTGTAGATTACGGCTCTGACCGCCTTCCATTCGATGATCCGTCTGTCGCGATTCGCATCGTCTTTCCTGACCATCACGTTCGTCGCCGTCGCTGCCGCTTGCGGTGGCTCGTCCGGCACGACCGGTAGCGGCGCCGGCCAGGCGCCGGCCGTCCAGCGCGACCAACGCAACCTCTCGTTCGATCCCCTGCCGCTGTATCGGCAGATGGGGATGATCGCCCGCGGCCAACCGTTTCCGGTGGTCGGGCGCATCGCGGCGTTGCCGGGCCGCACGGCGGACTCCAGCCACGTCGTCGTCGTCCTCGGGTTCGCGCCGAGTGCCCTGCGTTTCAATCGCGAGACCGACGACCGCTTCCGCGCCAACTACACCGTGTCCATCACGGCGACGCGCGAAGGCGCCGCTCCCGTCACCGCCGTCACGACGGAGACCGTCGTGGTCGGGGCGTTTCGCGAGACGGAGCGAGGCGACGAAAGCATTCTCTACCAAGAGATCCTCGACCTCGCGCCGGGCCGCTATCGGGTGTCGCTCGCGCTGCGCGACGTGAGCAGCCAGCGCGGCATCGTCGAGGAACTCGACCTCGACGTGCCGGACTTCTCCGCCCGCGCGCTCGCCGCGCCGCTGCCTGTCAACCGCATCATCCCGCGCGAGACGCGCGATTCCCTGCCCTATCTGCTGGCGCGCCCGCGCGCGACGGCGGCGCTCGGCCAGGACAGCACGATCCCGATGTACGTCGAGAGCGCCAATCCGGCCGACACGCTGCTGACGCTGCTCGCCCGCGGCGAGAGCGGTCGCCTGCTCTGGCAGGAGACCGTGCGCGTCGAGGGGCACCCGGCGCTCGCGTCGGGCATCGTGCAGGTGCCGGTCGAACGCCTGAGCGTCGGCGTCTCCCAGGTCGCGCTGGTCGGCAGCGATGCGCGGGATACCGCGGCCACGTATGTGTTCGTCGGGTTCGGCGACGACCTCCCGATCGCGCGCTTTGAGGATATGCTGCAGTTCCTGCGCTACTTCGCGCGTCCGGCGCGGTTGCAGGCGCTGCGCGAGGCGCCCGAAGAGGCGCGGCCGGCCGCGTGGATGACGTTTATGCGCGAGACCGATTCGATTCCGGCCACGCCGATGAACGAAGACCTGCGGGCCTACTTCGGCCGGCTCGCGCGCGCCAACGCCCGCTTCCGCGAAGACGGCGTCGCCGGCTGGATGTCCGATCGCGGGAAGGTATTCGTCGTCCTCGGCGAACCGGATCAGATCCTCGAGCCCTCGTTCACCGACCTGTCGCGCACGCGGCAACAGGTGTGGGAATACCGCGCCCTCGCCATTCAGCTCCAGTTCTACGACCAGACGGGTGCGGGACGCTGGCGACTGACGCAGGCCAGCGAGTCTCGGTTCGACGTGGAGCTCCGCCGGCAGCTGCGGTGACCGCGGCGCGGCCGGGCGCGTTGCGCAGCGAGTTCGCGCGCAAGGCGCTGCATCTCGCGACGGCCGCGCTGCCCATCGCCTGGGCGCAAGGATGGATCGCGACTCCGGCGTTACGCACGTTGCTCACCGCGGCGCTCGCTGTGGCGCTCGGCATCGAAGCCTTGCGACGTTGGCACGGGGCGAGCGCCGAGGCATTCGTGGCTGCCGTCGGCTGGATGCTGCGCCCGCACGAATCGGGTCGCCTCACCGGCGCCACGTGGCTCGCCCTCGCGATGACCGGCGTGGTGTGGCTCGCGCCGCCCCGCGCCGCGCTCGCCGCCCTGTGGGCGGCTGCCGTCGGTGACGCAAGCGCCGCGCTCGTCGGCCGTGCCGTCGCGGCGTGGCGCGGCCTGTCCTCCGAGCGGAAGTCCAGCGCGGGATTCGCGGCGGCGCTTGTCGCCACCGCGCTCGGTTGCCGCCTCCTCGTCGGCACGACCTGGCCGATCGCCATCGCGCTGGGTGCCGTCGCCGCGCTTGCCGAATGGCCCCGGCGCCCCTTCGACGACAACCTGCGCGTCGCGCTCGCCGTCGCCATCGCCGCCACCGCGCTGGGCCTGCGATAGTTTTCCGGAATGAGCACTCCCGGACGCCCGCGCCTCTATCTCATCGACGGCTACGCGCTGATCTATCGGTCCTTCCACGCGCTCGGTGGCGGCGCCCCGCTGCGCAACGCCCGCGGCGAGAACACGGGGATGGCCAAGGGCGTCAGTGAGTTCCTGCGCCGCCTCATCGAGAAGCACAAGCCGGAGTACCTCGGCTGGGTGAACGACGCCGGCTCGTCCGGTCGCGAAGAACTGCTCGAGGCGTACAAGGCCAATCGCGTCGCGCTCCCGGAGGACGAGCAGCAGGACTTCGACACCGGCGTCGAGCGCGTCCATCAACTGCTCGCCGGCTACAAGATCCCGACACTGGAACTCGACGGCTTCGAAGCGGACGACGTCATCGCGACGCTGGCACCGCAAGGCGTCGCCGCGGGCGTCGAAGTCTGTGTCGTCTCCGGCGACAAGGACCTGCTGCAGATGGTCGCGCCGGGCGTCTGGGTGCTCAACCCTTGGCACGGGCCGCCGGGCCGCACCACCGAGAAGTGGTACGGCGTGGACAACGCACACGAGCGGCTCGGCGTCCCGGCCGAGCGCGTGATCGACTACCTCGCGCTCGTCGGCGACACCGCCGACAACGTGCCCGGCGTGAAGGGCATCGGCGACAAGGGCGCGCTCGCCCTCATCGAGAAGTGGGGCACGGTCGAGAATATGCTCGCGCACGTGGACGAGATCGAACCGACGCGCGCGCGCAACGCGCTCAAGAACCACGAAGCCGAGGCCCGCCTCTCCAAGGAGCTCGTCACGCTCAAGCGCGACCTCGACGTCACGCTCGACCTGTCGTCGCTCACGCTCGACACGCCGGACTGGGCGGCGCTGCGCGATCTCTTCGTCGAACTCGAGTTCAACTCGGCGGCGCGCACGGCGGCGGTGAACGCCGAAGCCGCCGGGGCCGCGCCCAGCGCCGCGCTCGAGCGCGCGGACGAAGCCGCCGTCGCCGCGGAAGGCCATATGGTGAGCGCGCGCAACGCCCGTGCGGCGGTGCCCGGCACGCCCGCGCCCGTCGCGCTGGACTATCGCGTCGCCGACACGCCGGAACTCGTCGCCGAGGTGATCGCCGAGGCGCGCGCGGCCGGCGTCTTCGCCGTGGATACCGAGACGGTCCTCGACGAGGGCGCGCCGCCCATCATCACGCCGATGCGCGCGAACCTGGTGGCGATTTCCATCGCCACCGCGCCGGGCAAGGCCTGGTATCTGCCGTTCGCGCACCGTGTGCCCGGCAGCGCGCAGGGCGGTCTCGCCCTCGGCGATACGCCGGCCCCCGCCAAGCCCAAGGCCGGCGCCGCGCCCGCCAGCATCGCCGCACGGCTGCTCGCCGAAGGTCCGCAACCCGTCGTGAATCTCCCGGCACTCGCCAGCGACGCGATGGCGCCGCTACGCGCACTGCTCGAGGATGCAGCGGTCAAGAAGACCGCGCACAACGCGAAGTACGACTTGCTCGTGCTGCGCCGTGCCGGAATCACCCTGCGTGGCGTGGAGTTCGATTCGATGCTCGCGAGCTACGTGCTCGACCCGAGCCGTCGTTCGCACGCCATCGACGCGCTTGCCGTCGAGTTCCTCGGCGTCGCGATGACCGGCTACGACGAGCTCTGCGGCAAGGGCAAGCAGCAGATGCCCTATGACGAAGTCCCCATCGTCGCCGCGCGCGACTACTCCTGCGCCGACAGTGACATCGCGCTCCGCCTGCGCGAGCTCTTCCTGCCGCGCCTCGCGGAACACGACGCGATGACCCTGCTGCGCGAGCTCGAACTGCCGCTCGTGGACGTGCTCGCCGAGATGGAGTGGACGGGCATCACGATTGACGTGCCGTGGTTCCGCTCGCTCAAGACGCGCTTCGAGGCCGCGCGCCTCGAGCTCGAGAAGCAAATCCACGCCGAGGCCGGCGAGAGCTTCAACGTCAACAGCAACCCGCAGCTGCGCACGATCCTCTTCGAGAAGCTCGGCCTGCCGATCAAGAAGAAGACCGCGACCGGCCCGAGCACCGACGCCAGCGTGCTGCAGGAACTCGCCGACGAAGGCCACGTGCTGCCGCAGCTGCTGATGGAGTACCGCGAACTCGCCAAGCTGGAGAGCACGTACCTCGACACGCTGCCGGTCTTGGTGAATCCGCACACCGGGCGCCTGCACACCTCGTACGCCCAGACGGTGGCGAGCACCGGCCGACTCGCCTCGCACGACCCGAACCTCCAGAACATCCCCATCCGCCGCGAGCTCGGAAAGGACATCCGCCGCGGATTCATCCCGCGCGCCGGGTGGCGCCTTCTTGCCGCCGACTACTCGCAGATCGAGCTCCGCCTGCTCGCGCACTTGAGCGGCGACCCCGCGTTCGTCGCTGCCTTCGAGGCCGGCGGCGACATCCACCGCCAGACGGCCAGCGTCATCTTCGGCGTGCCGCTCGACGCGGTGACGGGCGAGATGCGCGCCCGCGCGAAGACGATCAACTTCGCGACGATCTACGGTCAGGGCGCCCACGCGCTCTCGCGCCAACTCAAGATCGAGCACGCCGAGGCGAAGGCGTTCATCGAGACCTATTTCGAGCGCTTCGCCGGCGTACGTGCCTGGCTCGACGCCTCCGTCGCCGAGGCGCGCGAGCGCGGCTACGTCGAGACGCTCTTCAAGCGCCGCCGCTACATCCCCGAGATCAAGGACCGCAACTTCAACACGCGCGCCTTCGGCGAACGCCTCGCGCAAAACTCGCCGATCCAGGGCTCGGCCGCTGACCTCATCAAGGTCGCGATGATCCGCATCCACGAGGCGCTCGCGACGGCCGGACACGCCGCGCGGATGCTACTCCAAGTGCACGACGAATTGGTCTTCGAATGCCCGCCGGACGAAGAGCCCGCATTGCGCGCCCTCGTCGAGCGGGAGATGACGGAAGCCGTCGCGCTGCGGGTCCCGCTTGTCGTGGACATCGGGAGCGGCGAAAATTGGCTCGTCGCCAAAGCGTAGCCCCAAGCGACCAACAACGTGACGCCGTTGCAGGATGCGTCGGGGGACGGCGGAATTCCCTGATAACGGCCCTAGCGGCGCGCCCGTGACGCTGGTAAATCCTTGCTCGTCAATGCTTTGCAGGAGCACGGGTCAATCGGCCCGGAGTTTGCTTGTACTTCGTCCATACGACGACCAGGCGCAGCGGTACAGCATTCTGCGCGGCCGCCGTCCGCTAACTAGAAGGAACCATCAGCCCCCTCTCCCCCGCTCCGTGAACGCTCGTCCCCGCCCGCTCGGCTTCACCTTGATCGAGCTGCTCATCGTGGTTGTGATCATCGGCATCCTCGCGGCCATCGCGGTGCCGAAGTTCAACAGCACGAAGGGCAAGGCGAACGCCGCCGCGTTGCGTGCCGACTTGCGGAACCTCGCCAGCGCGCAGGAAGCGTATTTCCACGAGCACTCGTGGTACACCACGGACACCGCGCAGCTCAAGCACACCACCTCGCGGGGCGTCGTGCTGACGATCATCAGCGCCACGCAGGGCGGATGGGCGGCGAAGGCCACGCACCCCCAGTCCTTCCCGCTGACCTGCGCGATGTTCAACGGGTTTGTGGCCTCGCCGCCGTACCCCG
>CAZYQM010000004.1:8427-25853 GCA_964649965.1 uncultured Gemmatimonas sp. | reverse complement strand
GGCGATCCCGAAGGCGTGGTGACCTGCCACTGAGCGAGCCGCTACCGCACGGGTTCCGCGTCCCGCCGATCCCGCCGCCGAAGGATGTGGATGCATTGCAGCGCGAATGGGTGGAGTTTGCCCGGCGCCGCGACGGGATGATCCACGCGATGGATGGCGGCCTCTGGCTGCATCGCCATCTCTGGCTCGGGCGGCGGATGGCGCATCTCGTCTCGACCGATCGCGCGCGGTTGCTCGCCTGGGGAGCGCGCGTCGGCATTCCCGCCGAGCGCCTGCAGTATCATCCGCTCCAGGATCCGCGCAGCGGTGAGCGCCGCGACGCGTGGCACTGGGATCTCGGCGGTCCGTACCTCCCGCCCCCGCGATTCGCCGACTGACGGTCTAGCGGCCGAGGTGCGCCGGTGCGATCGCGCGCCCGCGGAGCGCCGCCAACAACACCAGCGTCAGCACGTACGGCAGCGCCAGGAAGAGCTGGTAGGGCAGCGCGAGTCCCAGCGACTGCACGAGGTATTGCAGCGCGAATGCCGCGCCGAACACCAATGCCGCTCCAGCCGTGCCCCACGGCGACCAGCGTCCGAGGACCACGATGGCGATGGCGATGAAGCCGCGCCCGGCGCTCATATTCTCGTTGAAGCTGCCCACCTGTGCGAGCACCAGCGTGCCGCCGCAGAGGCCGCCCATCGCACCGCTGAACAGGATGGCGAGCGCCCGCAGGCGCTGTGGCGCCACACCGGCGGCCGCGGCCGCCGCCGGCGACTCGCCGACGGCGCGAAGCGCGAGACCGGCGTGCGTACGACGGAACCACCACGCGACGATCGGCACCAGCACGTAGAGCGCATACGTCGGCAGCGGCTGTGTGAAGAGCGCGCGGCCGAGCACCGGGATGCGCGAGAGCAACGGCAGGGCGATCGGCCCCGTCGTCGTGAGCTCGCGCCCGACCCCGACCAGATCCGGCGCGGCGTGATACAGCGTGCCGGTGAGGCCGAGGCCGAGCACCGTGATCGCCGTGCCCGTGATGATCTGGTCGCTGCCAAGCCGCACGACGAAGAATGCGAACAGCGCGGCGAGCGCGAGCCCTGACAAGGCCGCGCCCGCGTAGCCGACCGCCGCACCGCCCAGCAGCGAGAAGATCGCCGCGCCCAGGCAGCCGGCGATGATCGAGCCTTCCATCCCGAGATTGATGACGCCCGCTCGCTCGGCGACCAACTCACCCAGCGCGGCGAAGGCCAACGGCGTCGCGGTGCGCAGCGTGGCCTCGAGGAACGGCACGAGGAAGAGCTCAAGCATCGCTGGCTCCGCGGTTGCGCGCGCGCCAACGCGTCGCGGCCAGCACGGCGAGCAACGTGGTCGCCGTGACGATCTGCACGGCGACGGCCGGCACGCCGGCGTTGCGTTGCATCGCCGCGCCACCGGCCTCCAATGCACCGAAGCCGATCGCCGTGACGATCACCCAGCGCGGATCGAGCCGTGCCAACAGCGCGACGGCAATCGCGGTGTATCCGTACCCGGGCGAGATGCCTTCGTAGAGCGCCCACGTCACACCGCCGACTTCCGACGCGCCCGCGGCACCGGCCAGCAGTCCGCTGAGTACGAAGGTCCGGGTGATCACCGCGCTTACCGCGACGCCGCCCGCACTCGCCGCGGCCGACGCACCCGCCCCCACGGCGCGGATGCGGAACCCCGCGGCCGTACGACGCAGTGCGAACGAGAGACCCAGCGCGAGCGCGACGCCGAGCGCGAAGCCCAAGTGCAGGCGCTGCCCGGGAATCAGGAACGGCCAGTGCGCCGCTTCCACGAAACTCTCCGACATCGGGTACACGCCCGTCGGCTCCTGCAACGGACCGCGTACCGTCCAACTCACCGTCGCGGCGGCGATGAAGTTCAGCATTATCGTGCTGATCACCTCGAGCACACCGAAGCGCCGGCGCAGCAGCGCGGCGATGCCGGCCCAGAGTCCGCCGGCGATCGCACCACCCGCCAGCATCGCGGGCACCAGCAGCGGCCGCGGCAGTCCGGGAAACGCCAGCGCCACCGTGGAGGCGCCGATCGCGCCGAGGATGAGCTGTCCCTCCGCGCCGATGTTCAGCACGCCCGCGCGAAACGCCAGGGCGACCGCCAACCCGACGAAGAGCAACGGCGTGGCGCGCACCAACGTCGCGGAGAAAAACGCGTAGCCGGAGCCGAAGGCGCCGTCCCAGAACGCGAGCAGCGCGTCGCTCATCGCTCCGCCCCGACCAATGCGCGCGCGTACGGGCGCCGATCGTTCACGTCGTCCGGCGGCGCGATTTCACGCACCTGTCCATCGAAGCACACGACGATGCGACGTGTGAGGCTCAGGATTTCATCGAGGTCCGCGGAGTACACGACCGCCGCGCCGCCTTCGTGCTGCGCCGTCTCACGGATCGCCGCCAGGACGCGCGCCGTCGCACGCACGTCGAGCCCGCGCGTGGGATTCTCCGCCACCAACGCCGCCGGCGCGCGCAAACGCTCGCGGCCGACGACGAAGCGCTGTTGGTTGCCGCCCGACAGCGCGCGCATCGGCGCCTGGACGCCCTCCGTCCGCACGTCGAAGGCTTCGACGATGCGCGTCGCGGCCTGCGCCTCGCCCGACCAATCCACCAAGCCCCGCATCGCCCCCGACTCCGCGAGCGCCCGGTTCTCGGCGAGCGTGAAGTCCGGGATGATCGCATCGTGCAGGCGATCCTCAGGCACGAAGCCCACCTGCGCCGGGCGTCGCACGTGACCGACGGTGGGATTGAGGCGCCCCGCTAGCACACGCAGCAGTTCGCGCTGCCCGGCGCCTTCCACACCAAGCACGCCAAGGATCTCGCCGCGGCGAACCACGAGATCGGTCGGCGCGAGGCGCACGCGGCCGCTTGCATCAGTGCAGCCCGCGCCCTCGAGCGTGAACACGGGCTCGCCGTCCGTGGCCGCGAGCGGTGTATCGGTACGCGCGAGCGCGCCTTCGCCGACGATCGCCGCGACCACCGCGCGTTCGTCCAGGCTCGCGGCGGTTCCCACGAGCTCAGTCCGCCCGCGACGCAGGACCGTCACGTCATCGGCCACGGCGAGCGCTTCGCGGACACGGTGCGTGATGAGCACGACAGTGCCGCCATCGGCCGCGAAGCGACGCATCCACGCGTAGAGCTCCTCGCTCTCCGTCGGCGTGAGGACTGCCGTCGGTTCGTCGAGGATCACGAGGTCCGCGTCGCGCGCGAGCGCCCGCACGATCTCCGCGCGTTGCTGGGCGCCGACGGGCAGCTGGGCGATACGCGCATCGGGATCGAGGCGCAGGCCCGTGGCCGCGCCAACGCGCGTCACGCGCGCGGCCGCGGCGCGGGCATCGAGCCGACCGTGCCCGCCGAGCGCCACGTTCTCCGCCACCGTAAACGCGGGGATCAACATAAAGTGCTGATGCACCATCCCGATGCCCGCCGCGATCGCGTCGCGCTCGGATGCGTAACGCACCTGCCGTCCGTGACGCGACATCGTGCCGCTGTCAGGCTGCAACATTCCGAAGGCGATGCGCATCAGCGTCGTCTTGCCGGCGCCGTTCTCACCGAGCAAGGCGTGGATGCTGCCGCGCCGGATGCGACAGTGCGCGCCGTCGAGCGCGCGGGTGTCGCCGAACCGCTTGGAGATGCCGTCGAGCGTGAGCGCGTCGGCGCTCACAGGCCCGTCGGTGCGTGGAGGAAGGTCCACGGGAGCGCGAAGCGTTCGCCGAGGTGGGCGGCGAGGGCCTTCACGCCAAGCGTCTCCGTCGCGTAGTGCCCGGCATAGACGATGACGAGACCCGATTCCTCCGCCTCGACCGCGCTCCAGTGCGGCCCTTCGCCGACGATCAGCGTATCCACGCCGGTCGCGTAGGCCTCGCGCAGCGTTTCCACCTGCGCCCCCGAACCCGAGCAGATGGCCCAGCGCCGCGTTCGGTGTCCCGAGGGCAGTGGGCTCGCGACCGTGTGATGCCCGAGCGGCGCGGCCCAGGCTGCGATGCGTGCGACCAGCGCCGCCGTGTCGAGGTCGGCCTCGCCGCGCACGCCGCAATGGATGTGTTGGTACTTCGCGAAGCCAGCGCTCACGCGGAGCTCCAGCGTCTGCGCGAGCAGCGCGGAGTTGCCGAACGTCGCGTGCGCGTCGAGCGGCAGGTGCGCGCTGTACACGGCGATGTCGTGGGCGAACAGCGCGCGGATGCGCGCTTCGTGCGGTCCGGTCAGCGGGCGCAGGCCGCCCCAGTACAGACCGTGGTGGACGAGCAGCAGGTTGGCTCCGGCCTCCGCCGCCATCGCGATCGTGCGCTGTGAGGCATCCACGGCGGCCGCGATGCGGGTCACGGGTCCGCGGTGTCCGACCTGCACGCCATTGAACGCCGGCGGATAGTCCGGCGTCGTCGCGATCTCGAGCGTGGCATCGAGATAGGCCGCGAGCTCGGCGAGCGTGACGCTCATTGCGGGGCGCCGAGTGCGGGACCGCGTCCGGCGGCGAAGGCCGCGCGCACGGAGTCGATGCGAGGACCGATGCCCGCCGGCAGCGCGGGCTGTGCGGGGTTCGGCACCCAGCGCACGACGTCCGACGCCGTCGCGAAGCTCACGACGCGCGGTGTGAAGGTGCCGTCACGCACTTCGCGCGCGAGCAGGAGGAAGGCGTGCGGAATGTCGATGACGACCGAGCCAAGCGCCGCTTGGGGCGCGAGGCCGTTCTGGTCGGCATTGGATCCGACGATGCGCACGCCAGGGTTCTCGCGCACCGCCTGGAAGATGCCCTGGCCGGCTGCGTCCGCATTCTGGAAGATTACGTCGGCGCGACGCGCGATCATCGCCAGCGCCTGTTCCTTTCCGGCACCGGCGTCATCCCAGTTTCCGATGAATGCAGTCAGCACCGTGATGTTGGGATCGACGGCGCGTGCACCGGCGATGAACGCATCGAAGCTCGTCCGCACGGGCGGCAGCTCCGTGCCGCCGATCACGGCGAGGACCTTGCTCTGCGACACCGCCGCAGCCGCCATCCCTGCGAGATACGACGGCTCGTCGAAGGCGAAGCTCATCGCGACGATGTTGGCGCCCGCGCCGGTGCCGCCGGTCGTCGCGAAGACAGTCTTCGGGAACTCCGGTCCGACGCGCTGCGCAGCATCCTGGAACTCGAAGCCGTGCCCGATGACGAGGTCGAAGCCCTGGGCGCCGTACTGGCGGAAGTTCTCGTCGAACTCCGCCGGGGTGCGGGTCTGGACGTGGCGGACCTCCGCACCGAGCGAGTCGCGGATCCGCATCAATCCGTCGTAGGCGGCGGTGTTCCACGACTGGTCGGAGATCGGTCCCGGGGTCAGGAGGGCGACGCGAAATGCTTGTGATTCTTGGACATCCGCATCCTTTGATCCGCACGCCGCAAAGGCGAACACGAATGTGTGGATAAGAATGATTCGCTTAGCGATGTTACGTATCAATGACAGACGTAACAGTTTGTATGACAACATTTTATCGCCGTTTAGTAATCAAATGTTCACAACCCACAATTTCTGTGGATATCAACCGTACTCGTCGGATTTTACGGCGGCGATGCTGGCGTGTTAGTGTGCCCTTAGCGGGTCGCGCGGGCGTCGCGCGATTCCGTGGATCGTGCCACCAACGCGAGCTCCGTCATCTTCACGGCGCCGTTGATGCGCGCGCCCTCCATCACCACGATCGACTTCGTGGCGATGTCACCGTTCACGACCGCGGTCGGCTGCAGCTCGAGCCGGTCGGCGGCCGTGACGTTACCGTCCACGACGCCGCCCACGACGATCTCGTGCGCGGTGATGTCTCCGCGGATCGCGCCGTCCTTCGCCAGCATCACCTGACGGGCCTGGCGCACGCTGCCGTCAATCTGTCCTTCGACCTTCAGCACACCCGTGCACGCGATGTCACCGGTGATGGTGCTGCCAACTGAAATGATCGAGAGCGTCGTTTCGTTGCCGGCGCGGCCGCTCGGGCGCGTGCCGGGTTCGTCTTTTGCGAAGATGGCCATCGGGAGTCCAGGGGTCGTGGGATCGGGTCCGCGTTAGCGGCCGCCGATGCCCGGTGGTGTGCGCGGCGTCGCCGGCGCGCTGTCGCGCGCCACGGCGAGGGCCTGTTGGGCGGTGGCGGCGCTGAGCATCCGCTGCACCTGATCGTAGCGCGCCTGCAGCTGGGCGAGCGTCGCCGACAGCGTATCGATGCGCTCCGCCTCGGCGCGGAGGCGACTGATTTCCTGCGTCAGCAACGGCACGCGACTCGCCTGCCCTGCCATCCAGCCCCAGGTCGCAATCGCGATGATGGCGAGCAGTAGCGTCACGCGGGAGGTCACGACGGCCAGCGCGCGCACCTGCCACGGCTTCAGCACGTAGTGCCGATGCGCGAGGCCAGTCTCGCGATGCAGATGCACGTAGAGGGCCCCACCCTCGGTGTCGAGGATGTGGCCGTGCGCATCGCGCGCGCCGGCCGCTTTCACTTGTCGCGGCGTGGGCCGTGAGGGCATCAGTCGGCGTCCTGGCCAAGAATGAGCTCGAGCACCCGTTCGAAATCCTCGTGGGTGTAGAAGGGGATGCGCAACTCCCCCTTGGCGGACTTGCCTGCCTGCACGATGCGCGCATCGGTGCCCAGATGCCGGCGCAGCCGATCCTCGAGATGGCGCACCTCGGCGGATCGCGCGTCGCCTGTCGCCGTCGGCGCCTTGCCCTTCTTCGTGCCGCTCTGCGTGCGGACGCGTTGCTCGACGTCGCGCACAGAGAGTCCCTGCGCCACGACTTCGCGGGCGAGGTCGGCCATCGCGCTCGCCTCGCCGAGTCCAAGCAGCGCGCGCGCGTGGCCGACGGTGAGCGCGCCGTCCCAAACCAGGCGACGCACGGAGGCAGGCAGCGCGAGGAGTCGCAGGGTGTTCGCGACCGTCGAGCGGTCCTTGCCGACGATGTCCGCCACTTCCTGTTGCGTGAGCGAGAACTCGCGAATGAGCTGGTCGTAGCCTTCCGCTTCTTCAATCGGGTTGAGGTCCGCGCGCTGGAGGTTTTCGACCATCGCGAGGGACAGCAGCGTTTGGTCATCCACGTCGCGGACGACCGCGGGGATCTCCGTCCAGCCGAGCCGCTGGGCCGCGCGGAAGCGGCGCTCACCGGCGATGAGCTCGAACCCCTCGGCGCCGCGTGGCGCGGGGCGCACCGTGATGGGCTGCAGCAGTCCACTCACGCGCAGCGACGCCTCGAGATCGGCGAGATCCTCCTCCCGGAACTCCTTGCGCGGCTGCAACGGGTTCGGGCGAATGCGCGCGAGGGGCAGGACGCGGTAGGGTACGCGCGTCTCTTCGCCCACGGCAACAGCCGGAGCCTTCACCTCGTTGCTGGGCGCCTCGATTACCGGCGCGCGCGTTGGCGCACGCGCAATCAGCGCTTCCAGTCCGCGTCCGAGGCGCCTGCCCTTCTCGTTCGACATAATTCCCTGCTGCGATGAATTATTCACAAATTGTTGCGCTGCAATGACTTACCCGCGCCAAGAGTCCAACCAACAATGTAAGTTGTTGTCAGGCAATAACTTACGAGTTCTTCTCGATTAGCTCCTTCGCAACATCCATATAGGCCTGCGCGCCAACGCTGGCCACGTCGTAAAGGATGATCGGTTTGCCAAATGAGGGTGCTTCCGCCAAGCGCACGTTGCGCGGAATTACAGCATCGAAGACCTTTGCGCCGAAGTATTCGCGCGCATCCGCGGCGACCTGACGCGAGAGATTGAGGCGCGCATCGAACATTGTGAGGAGCACGCCGTCGATGCCCAGCGACGGGTTCACGCCCTGCTGCACCAGGTGCACCGTGTTGAGTAGCTGGGAGAGACCCTCGAGCGCGTAGTATTCGCACTGCAGCGGAATCAGCAGGGAGTCTGCCGCGGCGAGCATATTGATCGTGATGAGCCCCAAGGACGGCGGGCAGTCAATCAGGATGTAATCGTAGCGATCGCGCACGAGCGCCAACGCGCGACGCATCGCGAGTTCACGCTCGTCCTCGTCGACGAGTTCGATCTCCGCCCCGGCCAGATCCGGCGTAGCCGGAAGCACGTCGAGATGCCGGAACTGCACCTCGCGCTTGATCGCTGATTCCACCCGCTCTGGCGAGAGGAGCGCGTCGTAGACGGTCTCTTGGAAGTCGTCGCGCGCGAGTCCAATGCCACTGGTCGCGTTGCCCTGCGGATCACCATCCACCAAGAGCGTGCGTTGCTCAGCGGCGGCGAGGGAGGCGGCAAGGTTCACGGCGGTCGTCGTCTTACCGACGCCGCCCTTCTGGTTCGCAATAGCGATGATACGAGCCACGTGACTCCGAAAAAGATCAGGGGGTGAGTCGGCGAATATACCGACGCACCCCCCTACACACTAGTCACAGTGTTTCACGTGGAACATTCCCACAGCCAAATGTGGGACGTTCCACGTGAAACGTTACGGATAAATGGCCAGCCTCAGCTGCACCGTGGCCTGCACGGCGATGGTGCCCGGCTCGACGGGCGTCGTGGGCGCATCGGCGCTGGCTCGCATCATCATGGCCGGGCGCGCAATCTCGAGGTTCTCCATCCCACCCTGCGTGGACATCTCGAGCACACGTCCCACCCGCACGCCTGCGGCGCGCGCCATCACTTGGGCATCCGCCATCGCCTTCCGCACCGCCGCATCCAACGCCTCGCGACGGGCAGAGTCTGGATTGGCAATCGTGAGCCGCGGGCCCGCCACGTTTGTCGCGCCCTGCCCCAGCGCAGCATCGATTACGGGACCGACCTTCGTGAGGTCGCTCAGCGTCACCGACACCTCGTTGCGTGCCACGTAGCCCGTCACCGTCGGCCGGCCGCCTTCACGCGGATACTGATACTCCGGCGTCACCTGCACCGCGCGCGTCTGAATCTGCGCGGCGCTTACACCCTGGCGCCGGATCGCATCGAGCACGGCGGCCTGAATGCGCGCCGTCTCGCTGGACGCACCCGCCGCCGTTCGAGCCCTCGACTCCACGCCGATCGACAACTCGGCGCGATCGGGCAACACGCGAATCTCCGCCGTCGCTCCGACCAGCAGCGAGGACGGCGTCTCCGCCGCAGGCGCGACCTGGGCGCCGACAGGAACACCCGCGAGCAGCACCGCGACCGCGCCGGCACCTGCGAGACGACGCACTCCAGCGAGAACGTCCACCATTGCAACCTCGTCCGTAAATAGTGTCAAGTTGTTACTAAAACAACGCTAGCGCTCAATCCGCGAGCCGCGTCCACGCCAACGGGGCGTCCACGGCCGAGCCGGCACGGCGCAGGAGATACACCGGCCGACCGGGGAAGTGCGCCCGCAGCTCGGCTTCACGCCCGGGAATCCATCGCGCATACACGTTGCCGTCTTCCACCAGGCGCCAGGGCGCGTACAGCAGATACCCTCGGCGATCGTCTTCGATGCGCGCCACGCACTCCGGTCCGTACACGAGCCCGGGCAGACGACGCTCCGTGAAGTCGGGCGAGAGATCGCTGGGAACAAGACGCGCGGAATCCGCCATCAGGGGACGGAGCCGCTGCAACGCGCTGTCACCGCGCAATCCCTCACTGCGCAACGCACCGAGCGCGCTCTCGAGCACGCAGGCATCCACGTTGCGGTACAGAACCTCCGCGTCGGGCCGAGAGATGCCAGCCTCCCAGAGTCGCACGATAAGCTGCGCGCCCCAGCTCTCCTGGACCAGCACCAACGCCCCCTCGACACCGGCGCGCGCGGCGGCGTCCGCGGGCAGGCGCATCGACCGCAAGCCGTTGCGATACGACGGCACCCGTTCCACGGCGATCGTCGTGGCGGCGTACAGCACGCCAGCCGCCAATGCCGCCAACGCGCCGCGCCGCACGGCCGTTCGCTCGCGGGTCCCGTCAAGCACGGCGCGAACGCCGCGCGCGCTCCACAGCACCAGCAGCGGCAGCCACGCGAACGCGAAGCGCGGGCCGAGGAAGAATCCATCGTGCCAGTAGGCCCAGTATCCGAGTCCCACCAAGCCGGCCGCGGCGAGCAGATAGCAATCCAACCCACGCACGCTCCGGCTCAGCCACAGCCCCGCGACCGGCAACAGCAGCGACGGGAACGGCAGTTCGAAGAGATAGGTGTTGAGGCGCGTCAGGTAGAGGCCGATCAGCTCGACGCCGCGCTGTGGCGTATGCACCGCGCCCCACGGCGTCGCGTGAAAGCCGAGGCCGTGCCCGGCCCCCCAGAGCAGGTCGTAGCCGAACCGCAGCGGATGACCCGTCGTGCGCGCATTCACCCAGAACGCCAACGCCATCGGAACCGCGACGCCGATGCCGCTGAGGACGAGAGCGAGCGCCGGTCGTCGGCCGAGCCGCGCCCCCCAGAGCAGCCACGCGGCGGCAGGCAACGCATACGCCCCGGCATCGAGGGGGCGGATTGTCGCCGCCACACCAAGGGCGAGGCCGGTCAACAGGCCCCACCGCGGCGCGGACGGCGCGTCGGTCGTCGCACGCGCGAGCGCCACGGTCGCCAGCAACAACCACACGAGAACGGTCGCGTGGTTCATATGCGACCCGAACATAAAGGCGCCGAACGGCGCGATGGCGAACAGAGCGGTCGTTCCTAGCCGGAAACGCGCGTCGCCGCTGGACTCAACGGAACGCAGCAGCAACCAGAACATCCAGACGCACAGCGCACCCGCGAGTGGCCCGATCACCCACGGCGCCCCGAGCAGCACGCCAGGCACCAACATCGCCGGTCCGCCGACGGGATACTGCCCGAACGCGCGGCCACCGAGTTCCACCTCGTGCATAATCGAGAAAAACACCGAAGGCCCGGGGACCTCGTGCGTGAGCTGCCCCGCCGCGAGATCGCGCGCCTGCAGCACGTGGACGATCTCGTCGATCAAGAGCGGGCGGCCCGAGAACACGAACAGCGCGATCACCACATAGAGGCCAAACGCTGCGGCGGCGATGCCCGCAGCGAATGCTCGCTCGCGGGAGGGCGACAGCGACTCCGGCTCGGCGAGCGCCGATGGCGCTGGGGCCGCCCGGCCGCGCGTGAGGAACCACATCAGCACGCCGACACCGGCGCAGAGCGCGACCCCGAGCGCCCAGTCGCTCACGCGCGCCGCGTAGCCCGCGTCAGCCTCTCCGCCGGGAATCCAATTGGCGATCGGCAGCAGCGACACCGCGAGCAGCACCGCCGCGAGCAGCCGCATCACCACCGGCCCAGTTCGAAGGCGATGTTCTGCAGGTCGGCCGGACTCACGCCGGGAATGCTCGCTGCCTCGGCAAGCGTCGCCGGCCGTCGCGCCGCGAGCTTCTGGCGCGCCTCGACGCTCACGTTGATCAACTGCTCGTACGCGAGGTCGTCCGGCAGCGCCAGGCTCGCGAGTCGCTGCAGCCGCGCCGCCGCTGCGCGCTCGCGCTCGAGGTAACCCGCGTACTTGATCTCGAGGTCGGCGGTGATCAGCGCGTCGGGGCCGAGCTCCTGGCCCACCCCGGCGGCGATTAATAAGTCGCGAAGTGCTACTTTTTGGCGCTTCGCGACCTCGACCAGCGGCACCGCGTGCGAGAGCGGCGACTCGCCGCAGGCGTCGAGCACCGGACGCGCGGCGCTAGGCGTCAGGCTCGTCCGCGCAGCGAGTGCCTGGGCCTCTGCCTGGTCCGCGAGCCGGCGCTCGGCCAACCGTCGCTCCGCCTCCGTGAAGAGGCCGAGCCGCGCGCCGATGGGATACAACCGCGGGATCGCGTTGTCCTGACGCACCGTGAGCCGGAACTCCGACCGCGAGGTGAAGAGCCGATACGGCTCGTCCACGCCCCGCGTCACGAGGTCATCCACCAGCACGCCGATGTACGAACTCTCGCGCCCCAGCGTGACCGGGTCGATGCTCAGCGCGGCGGCTGCCGCGTTCAGCCCGGCGATGACGCCCTGCCCGCCCGCCTCTTCGTAACCCGTCGTCCCGTTGATCTGCCCGGCGAGGAAGAGCCCGGGCACGGCCCGCAGGCCCAGCGTGGGCCAGAGCTGCGTGGGCGGCACATAGTCGTACTCGATGGCATACCCAGGCCGCGTCATCACCGCCTGCTCGAGCCCCGGCACGGCGTGCAGCAGCTCCAGCTGCGCATCCACGGGCAACGAGGTCGACAGGCCGTTGACGTACATCTCCTGCGTGTCGTGGCCCTCGGGCTCCAGGTACAGCTGGTGCCGCTCCGCATCGGGAAAGCGGACGATCTTGTCCTCGATGCTCGGGCAATAGCGCGGGCCGCGCGTGCCGATGGCCCCGCCGTACATCGCCGACTCCTCGAGCCGCCGCTGCACCACGGCCTTCGCGGGCGACTCGACGTAGGTGATGAAGCACGGCAGCTGCTCCGGATGCCGCGTCCGCGATCCATCGCGGCGCGGCCCGCCCCAGAATGCGGACCAGGAGAAATCGAAGGCCTCGATCTCGCTGTCCTGCCGCTCGAGGCGCGCGAGGTCCACGCTGCGCCCGTCGATGCGCGGCGGTGTGCCCGTCTTGAAGCGCTCGGTGTGAACGCCGAGCTCGGCGAACTGTTCGGCCAGCGTCACCGTCGCCGCCTCGCCCGCCCGCCCGCCGGCGACGCTGTTGCCCGTCCCGATGTGGATGCGCCCGCGCAGGAACGTGCCGGTCGTGATGACCACGGCGCGCGCGCGGATGCGACGGCCGTCGGTCGTCTCGACACCCTCGACGGAACCATCCGACGCCAAGAGCAGGCGCGCCGCACTACCCTGCACCGTCGTGAGCAATGGCTGCTGCTCCAGCAGCGACCGCACCGCGCGGCGGTACAATCCGCGGTCAGCCTGCGCGCGCGGTGCCCACACGGCCGGTCCCTTGCCGCGGTTCAGCATCCGGAACTGCAGGGTCGCGAGGTCGGTGGCACGCCCCATCACGCCGCCGAGTGCGTCGATTTCCCGGATGACCGTGCCCTTGGCGATGCCGCCCATCGCCGGGTTGCACGAGAGCTGGCCGATGGTCTCGAGCGCCGTCGTCAGAAGGATCGTGCGCGCCCCTCGGCGAGCAGCCGCCACGGCGGCTTCGGTGCCGGCGTGGCCGCCGCCGATGACGCAGACGTCGCAATCGTGCGCGATACGGGCCATCCCTCTAATCTACAGGGACCACCGGACCCCTCACCACGCACCGCCGATGCCGATCCCCCTCTCCGCCAACGCGACCACGCTGCTCTTCCAGAAGGCGGCCTTCGAGCGGGCCGGTCTCACGCGCGCCGCGTTCGACGAGTGGCTGAACCTCACGCCGGATGAGTTCCGCGTGGAGGGAGAGCTGATCGCGGTCGGGCCGGTGTTCGACGTCGAAGCACTCCAGGCCCTTGTCTCCGCGCTGGAGGACAAGGGCCTGGCGTACTACGACGACTTCTTCGAACTCAGTGGCAACTGGCCCGACTGGGTCAGCCTCCACGCGATGGCCGCGCGGCGTTGACGCTCAGTTGAGGTAGCGGCGGAACCAGCGCAGCGTCTCCGGCCACGCGCGCCGCGCTGCCTCGAGGTTCGCCGGACGCTGGTCCTGCGCGCGCAGGAAACCGTGGCCGGCACCTTCGTACACGTGCTGTTCAAAGGTGCCGCCGATCGACTTGATCGTCGAATCCGCGCGCCCGATTGTCGCGTTCACACGCTGGTCGTCACCGCCATAGAGCCCCAGCACCGGAATCCGCACCTTGGCGATGTCCTCGGCGGACGGCGACGATCCGTAGTACACGACGGCGGCCTTCGCACCGGGCGCGTTGAACACGGCGTGGTTGAACGACGCCGACCCACCCCAGCAGTAGCCGACCACGCCATAGACCTTCTTGGCCGCGGGCAGGTTCATCCCGTACTGTCCCACCGCCGCGACCATCGCGTTCATCTTGTCCGGCGTCACGCGCTGGATCATCGCACGCGCGGCGTCAAACGCCATCGAATCCGTCGTCGCGCCACCGCGCTCGATGGACAGCAAGTCCGGGGCGATGGCGATGAAGCCGTCCGCCGCGAGTTGGTCGGCCACGCCGCGCACCCAGCTCGAGAGCCCGAAGATCTCGTGAATCACGACCACCACCGGCGCGTTGTCCCGCCGTTCGGGATAGACCACCCAGGCTGCGATCGAATCGCGCGAACCCGGCGCGGTGGGAATCATCGCCCACTCGGCGTGCCGCGGGCTGTTCTGGAGACGGGCCGCGACGTCGGCAGCCCCGGCGGGAATGGCCGCTCCCTGCTGCTCGGCCGACCCGGACTGCACGGAGCAGGCGCCGAGCGACAGCGCGAGCGGGAGCAAGGCAATGGCGAAGGAACGCATCAGCAACTCCTCGGAGAAATGCGGAACGAAATGCGGGAGGTGGCCGGCGCCACCTCCCGCATCAACGTACCGCGTGGCCCTTCCGTTCGCTCAACCTGCCTGCGGGGCGAGCTCGGGGAACAACTGGGCGCTGAAGCGCTCCGCCAGCAGCTGCCGGGCGCGCGCGGCGATTTCGTCCGTGGACGGCGAATCCGCATAGGCCTGCAGCAGCCGCGCGCGGAGTTCCGCGACGCTCGGCAGGTGCGGCAGATGCGGCAGGTGGGACTGCAGCTCGTGCCACAGGTCTTCCGCCCGCGCCTGGCCGGCCGCGACCTTCGCCCGCATCTCGGCGACCTTGGGGTGCGCGTCGAACTGCTCGCGTGCGTGATGCAGAGCCTCGACGGCATCGGCGCGCGTCGCCGCGACCTGTTCGGCCAACTGGCGCGCCACGCGCTCCAGCACCGCCGTGCCCACCTTGCGTTCGTTGCGGACCACTTCGCGCGGCGGCTCCCCGAGGTCCCACACCAAGCCGACCCACGACATCGCCTTGAGGACGTAGTACGTCGGGTCGAACTCGTACCAGCGGAAGCCCTGCCGCGTCGAGCGCTGGTAGGCGTGATGGTTGTTATGCCAACCCTCGCCGAGCGTGATGACCGCAAGCCACCAGTTGTTGCGCGAGGTGTCGCCCGTGACGTAACGCTGGTTGCCGTGCACGTGGGCCAGCGAGTTGATGAAGAACGTCCCGTGGTAGAGCAGCACCGTGCTCCCGAAGAAGCCGATGAGCAGGCCAGACCAGCCGTCGATCAGGAAGCAGGCGACGGCCAAGAGGATCGCCGGCAGCAGCTGGTGCCGGTCGAGGAAGCGGAGTTCGGGATACTTCGCGAGGTCCGGCACTTCCTCGAGTCGCGTCGAGTCGTGCTTCTTGTCGAAGATCCAGAGCACGTGCGAGTAGAGGAAGCCGCGGTGCAACGGCGAGTGCACGTCCTCTTCCTGGTCCGAGTGGCGGTGGTGATGGCGGTGCAATGCCGCCCACCAGAGCACGGACTTCTGCGTCGAACTCATCGCGAGCACCGCGAACAGGAACTGGCCGATGCGCGAGGTCTTGAACGAGCGGTGCGAGAAGTACCGGTGGTAGCCCGCGGTGACGCCGAACATCCGCACCACGTACAACACCAGCGCCATCACGACGGAGGTCGTGGTCACGCCGGTCCAGAACGCCGCGAGCGGCGCCAGGTGCACGAAGATGAACGCCGCCGTGTTCGGGTAGATGATGTCGTCGTGGTACTCGCTGCTGTGGCTCACTGGCGTGTCGGGCAGGGGTGAATCCGAAAACTAATCGTCAAAGGTGCCGGGCGAGCCACGACGTCACGTGCGCTTCCATATAGTAGCGCGGCTTGAGCGGCGAACCGCTGACCCAGCCGACGTGTCCTCCCGTCGGGGTGAAATCCGGATGTAGGCGGGAATTCTCCCGGGCGACCCGCTGCACCTCGTCGAGAACCGTCGCGGGCAGGAAGGGATCGTCCACGGCCGAGAAGAGCAGCGCCGGGCGCCGGATGCGTCCGAGGAAGCCCAGCGAACTCGACCGCGTGTAGTAATCGTCCGCGCCGGCGAAGCCGTGGACGGGGGCCGTGAAGGCGTCGTCGAACTCCCAGAACGTGCGCGCCGCAGCCACGCGCGTGCGTTCCACCGGAAGCGTGGGATGCGCGTCCATCGCCGCCAGCGCCTTGCGCTTCAATCCCCGCACGAAGTGCCGAACATACACCTTGGAGAAACCGCGCTCGAGATGCCGCGCGCCGGCGCCGAGGTCGAAGGGCGTGGAGACGGCGGCGGCGGCCTGCAGGGCGCGCGGTGCCGCCGCGCCGCGCTCACCCAGCCACTTGAGTAGCACGTTGGCGCCGAGCGAGACGCCGGCGGCGAGTAGCGGTGACGCGGGAAAGCGCTGCTCGAGTGTCCCGAAGAAGAATTCTGCGTCCGCGGTCTCGCCGGAATGGTACATCCGCGGCGCCCGTGGGACCCGCCCATCGCAGCTCCGCCAGATGAGCATCGCCGCGCCCCAGCCGCGGGCGCGCGCCTGGTGCAGCAGCCCCTGCGCATAGGTGGAGCGGACGGTGCCTTCAAGTCCGTGGAAGATCGTGAGCAGGGGCGCGTCGCGTGTGGGCGGCGCAATGAGCGCGACGGAGACTTCGTCCCCGTCGGGCGTCGGCCAACGCTCGATGCGCTCGTGCGCCGGAGGTACCTGACGGACGAGCTTCCCGAAGACCGTCGGCAGGTGGGGGCCCGGCAGCCACCAGGCAGGGCGAAATGATGTTTGGTCAGCCAATGGGGTGCAGGTAGATTTCGCGCGAAGGCACGCCGCGTTCAGGCGGTATGCCCAAGTCCGCAATATCGGGGGAGCACCGGGTGGAAGTGCAGGTGTTCGGGACGCAGAAGCACCAAGATACGCGTCGGGCGCTCCGGTTCTGGAGCGAGCGCCGCGTCAAGGTGCACTTCGTGGACCTGACCCAGCGCGCCGCGAGCAAGGGCGAGCTGCAGCGCTTCGCGCAGAAGTTCGGCGTGACGCCGCTCATCGATAAGGCATCGAAGCGCTACGCCGCACTCGGGCTTGGCGCCTCCCGGTATTCGGACGATAAGTGGATGCAGATCCTGGTGGATGAACCGCTGGTCCTGACGCAGCCGCTGACCCGCTGGGGCGGCAAGCTGACAATCGGGCTCGCGGAAGACGACTGGAAGGCCTGGATGGCCACGGAGCGTACGGCGTGATCTGGATGTGGGTGGGATTCCTACTGTTCGTCGGCATCGTGCTGGCGCTAGACCTCGGCGTCTTCAATCGGACGGCGCACGCCCCGACGTTGCGCGAAGCCCTGTTCTTCACGGCTGGCACCATCGTGATGGCGCTCGGCTTTGCCGTCTTCGTGTACTTCGCCTACAACGGGCACTGGCTCGGCTTGGGAACGGCGATCGATGCCGTGGACAAGCAGGTCAACGACGGTCAGTTGGCCGCGGTGAAGTTCCTCACGGGCTACGTGGTGGAGTTGTCGCTGAGTATGGACAACGTGTTCGTCATCGCGTTGATCTTCCAGCACCTCAAGGTGCCCTCGATCTATCAGCACCGCGTGCTGTTCTGGGGCATCCTCGGCGCGCTCGCGATGCGAGGCGCAATGATTGGTATCGGCGCCCAGCTGGT
>CAZYQM010000004.1:6851-8417 GCA_964649965.1 uncultured Gemmatimonas sp. | reverse complement strand
TGGGTCCTCTACGGCTTCGGCGCCTTCTTGGTGATCACCGCCATTCGGATGCTCTGGAGGAAGGAGGAAGAGGAGGAAGCCGAGGTGGAGAGCGTCGTGGTGCGCTGGCTGCGGCGCCACTTCCCGGTGACGGACCGCTACCACGAGCAGCATTTCGTGGTGGATATGAACGGCAGGAAGTTCCTGACGCCGCTCGCCGTGGCCCTGGTCCTGGTCGAGACGACGGACCTGATATTCGCCGTGGACTCGATTCCTGCGATCTTCGCGATCACGGCGGACCCGTTCCTGGTGTTCACCTCGAACGTCTTCGCGATTCTCTGCCTGCGCAGTCTGTACTTCGGCCTTGCTGGGCTGATTGAGAAGTTCCGTTACCTCAAGGTGTCGCTCGCATTGGTGCTTGGCATCGTGGGCGTAAAGATGCTCGCAATGAAGTGGATTAAGGGCTGGCTTGGGGAGGACACGAACTTCTGGCTTCTCGGGATCATCTTTGCGGTGCTCATTGGCGGTGGTTTGGCGAGTTGGGCCGCTGACAAGCGAGAGGTGAAGAGCGCTGCATAGCGCTCTTTCTTGCATTGACTTTCGTTGTTCTAGAAACCAGAATACAGCGTGCAGCAGGCACCCCAGACCCGTCCCTTCGACATCGTCGTCGCGCTGCGCCTGCTACAGCCGCCCGCGACGCTTGTCGTCCTTGCGCACGAAGTGGCTGCCTCGCCGAGCCAAGTTCACGCGGCCCTTCGGCGACTCGACTACGCGGGGCTCCTGAAGCCCGAAA
This sequence comes from uncultured Gemmatimonas sp., assembly GCA_964649965.1. Lineage (GTDB taxonomy): Bacteria > Gemmatimonadota > Gemmatimonadetes > Gemmatimonadales > Gemmatimonadaceae > Pseudogemmatithrix. Next base: position 7,645 of record CAZYQM010000004.1, on the reverse strand, counting down.
CACGGGCCACCAACCCGCGCGCTCTGCTGGATTTCCTGATTGGCGGCGTCCGCTACGCCTTTCCCGCGCAGCGCGGACTCCTGCGGGACGGCATCCCCACCGCGTACTCCGCCCCGCCGCTCAGCGCCACCGTGGACGCCCTCGATGCCCTGGTCTGGCCGGCGCCCGGACATCCCCTCGCAGTGCGTGGCTTCAGCGTCGTGCCGCTCTTCCGTCGCGCACCGCTACTTGTCGAGCGGTCGCCCGAGACCTACCGCCTTCTCACCCTCGTCGATGCCTTGAGACTCGGCGACCCGCGGCTGAGATCCCACGCACGCGCGGCGCTTGAGGAAGAGTTCAGGCTCGAGGCGCCGCGGCGGGAGTGATGGCGCAGTGAGACTAGCGGCGAAACGCCGACAAGGCCTGTCCGCGTCGCTCGGCTGTTTCCGCAAACCGAAAGCACTCGCTCACGTGGTCGTTCACGAGCCCCATTGCCTGAAAGAACGCGTAGGCCGTCGTCGGTCCCACAAACTTCCATCCGCGCCGCCGCAGTTCCTTGGAGAAAGCGACCGACTCTGCGCTGATGGCGGGGATATCCGCCCGGTTCCGGCGAACCGGCGATGCCTCCGGCGCATATCGCCAGGCGAACTGGGCAAGAGATCCTTCGCGAGCGACCAGTTCCGCGTACGCGCGCGCATTGTTGATGACCGCCTCGACCTTTCCCCGATGCCGCACGATGCGCGCATCGCTCAGCGGGCGCCGGATGTCCGCCTCCGTGAACGTCGCGACACGCATTGGCTCAAAATCTAATAATA
>CAZYQM010000004.1:0-6841 GCA_964649965.1 uncultured Gemmatimonas sp. | reverse complement strand
TTTCCGGAGAATCGTGATCCAGCTCAGGCCACTCTGAAAACCCTCAAGTGAGAGTTTTTCAAACAGCAACCTGTCGTCACGCACCGGAACACCCCATTCGGCGTCGTGATAGCGCACATACTCTGGGTCAGTTCCGCACCACCAACAGCGCACCAACCGAGCATTTGATGAGTGGGCCATCTACGCGTACCCGCGGAGCGAGAAGAACTTCGCAACGTCCTCTGGATTGTCCACCACCTCGAGCCAACCAGGCCTCAAAGCCAGGCGAACAACCAGAGAGCCGCCCTCAGACACCACAGCAATGGCATCCGTGAAGTCGCATTTCGCGATCGCCGCGTTCGGAATCTCGATGCCCGTAATGCCACTGTACTGAATGGTATGGTCGGGTCCGAGATCCGGTCGGTGTTCGAACCAGGTCACGCCACGGAAGACGACCACGTCATTGCCGTTCGACGTGAAGGCCGAGTCGCGGGCGGGAAGTTCCTCGGAACCCTCCAAGAAATCGGCCACGAGGCAGGAAACCTCGAATCCAGGCTCGATCTCGGCACGGTCCACGTGCGCGCGCACGGTGCCGCCGGCGCGAAGGCGCACACGAAACTCCCCTTCGGCCATCTCCCACGCGGCCCAACCGTGTCGCAGCCGCCGCAGCGCCTCGAGCGAATCGGTATCGGCTATGAACGAGTAACTACGAAATGCCTCTGCCATACCCGAAATCTATTGCAGCTGTAAACGCCCTCAGAACAACAGCGACAGCGCGCCGACGACCACGAGAATCGCAATCGCATCCAGCGCGAGACCCGCGCGTGCCATCTGCCGCACGGTCAGCACGCCACTGCCGAACACGATGGCGTTCGGCGGTGTCGCCATCGGCAGCGCGTAGCCGACCGAGGCCGCCAAGCCGATCGTGAGCATCATCAACAGCGGCGGCTGTCCGAGTGCCGCGGCGAGCGCGACGGCGATCGGCATCCCCATCGATGCCGTCGCCGCGTTCGACGCCAACTCGGAGACAATCACCGTGACGACTGCCACGCCGAGCAGTACCAATGGGAGCGGAAGCCCCTCGAGGCCGCTCATCCACTGGCCGATCTGCGTCGCCAGACCACTGGACTCCATCGCCGCAGCGAGCGACAAGCCGCCCCCGAAGAGAAGCAGCACGTCCCACGGCAACTCGCGCGCCTCGCGCCAGGTCAGCAGCGGCCGCGACGGCGCCGCGTCGTTCCCGCGTCCCTGCACCAGGAACAGCGCGATGCCACCGATGACGGCGATGCCGGCATCGGTCAATCCCGGCACGACGTCCGTCAACCCGAAGATCGTCAACGGTCCGATCACCTTGGGCACGCGGAAGAACCACGCGCAGGCCATCGCCACGAACACCATCAGGACCCGCCGTTCGCCAACCGACATCGTCCCCAGCGCCGACTGCTGCGCGCGCAGCGACGCCACGCCGTCCTGGCCCAACGACACGCGCTGCCGATGGAACACGAACACCAGCAGCGCCCAACAGACCGGCAACAACACCGCCGCGATCGGCAGTCCGAACTTGAGGAAGGAGAAGAAATCGAGATTCACGCCGATCAACTCGCGTGCCGCTCCCGCAAGAATCAGGTTCGGCGGCGTGCCGATCAGCGTCGCCATCCCACCGATGCTGGCCGAGAACGCCACGCCAAGCAGCAGCGCGACCTGCTGGCTACGCGCCGCCGCGTCGTCGCCGAAGCGAGCCCCGATGGCGAGCGCGATCGGATACATCATCGCAGCCGTCGCCGTGTTGGAGATCCACATCGAGATGAACGCGGTCGCCAGCATCACGCCGAGGACCAGGCGCCGGGAGTCCGTCCCGACGCGCAAGATCACGGCAAACGCAATGCGCTCGTGCGCCCGCCAGCGCTGCAGCGCCTCGGCGAGCAAAAAGCCGCCCAGATACAGATAGACGACCTCGTTCGCGAACGGCGCGGTCGCGGCGGAGGCTGTCGTGGCCCCGAGCGCGGGGAACAGCGCGATCGGCAGCAGCGCGGTGACCGCGAGGGGCAGGCACTCGGTGATCCACCAGATCGCCATCCAGGCGCCGACTCCGAGCACGGTCGCCTGCGGGCCGTCGAGACCGCCCGGCGCCAGGAGTCGGAGCACGACGAAGGCCAGCGGGCCGGCGAGCAACGGGAGTGCGCGCGGGGCCGCGGCAGTAGACGCAGAGGGGGGCACGGCGGCAAGTTGACCCGCCTGTGGGGTAAAGCACAAGCGCGGCGTTGAATCCCGCGTCGCAGCTGCCTCGTCCTGACTGACGTCCCTCGTCCACGATCCGTTGTTCCTCGCTCTCGCCCTTTCGTTCGTCCTCAGCGATACGCTGCCGCCGCCGCGCGCACCCGCGGATACGATGACCTACGCGACGTCTGCCCTGCGCGAGCTCGTGGCGGAGGCCGCCGAGGTGAACCGCCGGGTGCCGGAGGCGCTGGGCGGCTATCGTGCGCAGCTCGAGTCGGAGATCTCGATCGGCAACCGCCGCTCGGAGCGGATGGAGATGTCCGTGCAGCTCGAACAGATCGCGAGCACCCTCGAGTGGGACCGGACCGGTCGCTATCGCCAGACCGTCATCGGCTACCGGTCGCAGCAGATCGGCACCAGCATCGCCACGCTGGGCCTGTTCCGTTCCGGATGGGCGGTGCCCTCGCTCTACGGCAATCGCCTCGCACTGCTCTTCGGGCGCGACACCACCGACGCGTTGCGCCGCCGCCGCCGCGGCGAGCCGCAGTACGCGGTGCATCCCTTGGCCGACGATCGCGAGCAATACTATCGCTTCGAGGGCGGCGACACGGTCTTCACGATGCAGGTGGATAACCGGGAGATCCCGATCGTTCGCGTGGACGTCTCGCTTCGCGAAGACGTCCCGCAGCGCAGTGTCGTTTTCGTCGGTGAGTTGGACCTCGACGCCGCTCGCAAGCAGTTGGTGCGGATGCGCGGCTACTTCGCGGTCGTCGGCGGTCCCAAGCCGCGCTTCGACATCCTGCGCGAAGCACGGCTGCAGGGCATCGCGTTCGTGGAGGCGATCAACGCCGAGATTGACGGGCAGTTCTGGCTGCCGCGCTATCAGCGCTTCGAAGCGCACGCCACCTCCAACACGGTGGGCGAGAGCCGCGCGATCTTCCGCATCATCACGCGCTACCGGGACCGTGAGCTGATGCCGCCGCCGCCCGGCGTGTCCGTCGGCGCGCCCGACGACACGCTGCGCACGCAGCCCTTCCGGCTCGTGGTGCAGTCGATGGACTCGCTCTCCCACTATCGCGGCTGGCGTTCGGAGCTGGGCGCCCAGAACGCCGAGGTGTCGGCCGAGGACTTCACGGACATCGCGCCCGACCAGTGGAGCCCGAAGGGTGCCCCGCGCCTCTCCGTGGAAACGGAACGCTTTCTCGACATCATCCGCAGCGATCGCGTGCAGGGTGTGTTCACCGGCGCGGGCGTGGTGTACCGCTTTCGCGATGCGGCACCCGGCTGGGCGCTGCGCGGTGCCGCCGGCTACGCCTGGCAGGAGCAGGCGGTGCGCGGCCGTGCCGTCGTCGAGCGCCGCGCCGGTCGCTCGACGGTACAGCTACGCGTGGCGCGGTCGCTCGACCTCACCAACGACTTCCGCAATCCGTACGACTCCGGCACCACCACGGGCGCGCTCTTCGGCCGCGACGACTACGACTACGTCGATCGCCGCTCGGCGATGCTCCTGATGCAGCGGTTCCTCGGCGCCGATTGGCAGGGGCAGGTACGGGTGGAGACCGGCTACGCGCAGGACCGCGACGTGCGGGCGCACTGGAGCGAGAGCCCGTTGCCGTTCGGCAGTGCGTTCCGCGCCAATCGTCCCGCACGGTCCGGCGACTATCTGCGGAACGTCGTCACCTTCGAGTGGCGTCCGGACGTCGCGCTGGAGTTTCTGCGTCCGGGCGTCGGCACCAAACTCACCTACGAGCGCGGCGACGGTACGTTGCGGTACCAACGCGCCGAGGGACGCTTCACCGTGCGCGCGAACCGCGGGCAACTCGCGCTCGGCGCGCGCCTCGACGTGGGCGCCGTGACGCCAGACGCGCCGCCGCAGCAGTTCTTCGAGCTGGGCGCGAACCAAAACCTGCCGGGCTACGACTACAAACAGTTCGCCGGCAACGTCGCCGGCGTGCTCCGAGGCCAGGTGTACCGAGGCTTCGGGATCTGGGGCGCGCCCCTGCGGCTGACGCAGCGGGTGTGGTTGCCGCCCGTCGCACCCGGCCTCGCGCTCAGCGTACAGGCCGGCTATGTCCGGGCCACCTCCACCGCCGCGCGCGGCACCGTCCAGCTGCTCGGCTCCGAGCCCACGGGTCACGTCCGTTCCTCCGCCGCCCTGACGCTGCGATTCTTCGGACAGGCGGTTGGACTGGGCATCGCGCGTCCATTGGACTATCCTGGGGGATGGCGATGGGTCTTGGAGCTCGGGCAGCGGCTCTAGCGCTCGCGGCGTCGCTGGCGGTGGCGTGCAAGGGGCCACCGGCAGCCGAGGCGGCGCTCACGCCGTTCGAACGGCTGGCCACGGATTCGCTGGCCGGCGACTCCGCGGCGTTCGGCGCGCTGCCGCCGACGTTGCGCGATTTCCTCGACATCCGCGTTGCGCTGGCCGATTCGGCCACGCGCTGCGACGTGATGCCCTCGCGTCATCGCCACGAACTGCGCCGCCGCGCGCGGCTGCGCTTCGCCGACTCGTCACGCGTGCTGCTCTATACGGTGGCGGACGACTCCACCGGGCACATCGATCGCGTCGAGTATATCCGTCGAATTCCCCTGCAGGGCCAGCGCGGCCTCATCTGGGACGGGGAGCGGGACCGCACGACCTCCACCTGGTGGAGCGAGACGCGATGGGGACTCTCGCGTCGCGTCGAGCGCGGCGAGATCCCGCGCGGCGGCCCGGTCCCGCGCGCACTGCGCGCCCTCGGCCGTCAGCTGCTCCTGATGCCCTGCACGGAGAACGCCGACAGCACGGCGACTAGCGTGCCGTGAACTCGCCGACGAAGCCGATCTCGGGTTCCAGCGACTGATCGAAGCGCTCGCGCACGGCGGTTTGGGCGTGCGCGATCACCGCCCGCACATCCGCCGCCGTCGCCTGCCCGAGGTTCACGATGATGTTCGCGTGGATGTGCGAGATCTGCGCGTCGCCGATGCGGAAGCCTTTGAGGCCGCACTGGTCCACCAGCCGTCCGGCCCCCACGCCCTCGATCTTCTTGAAGATGGAGCCGGCGCTGGGATGCACGTCCAGCCACGGATGCCGCGCGCCGCGCCAGGCGAGGTTCTCCTGCAGGATGCGCTGCATCGTGCCCTGGTCCCCGCGCGCCAGCTGAAAGTCCACGGCCAGCGCGACCTCGCCGCTGCCGTGCAGCCGCGACGTGTCGTAGCCGAAGGCCATCTCGTCGCCGGTCACGAGGGTGCGCTCGCCGGACGGCAGGAGCAGCTCGACGCTGGCCACGACCTCGGCGATGAACATCGTCCGCTCGCGCTCCGGCGCCGGCGAGAGGAAGTGCAGGTTCTGCCAGACGGCGCCGCCGACCGTGCTCGGGATGCCGACGTAGTGCTCGAGGCCGGACCATCCGGCGGCGACGCTGCGGCGGATCAGGTCGGCGACCGTCGCGCCGCTTTCCGCGCGCACGCGCCCGTCGGGATCGATGCCGATCCGCGCGGCGCGGTTGCGGACCACCAAGCCGCGGAACCCGCCGTCGCCGACGAGGATATTCGCTCCGAGGCCGAGGACGAAGACGGGAATCCCCGCCGCGCGCGCGGCGATGATCGCGCTGGCGAGTTCATCGGCCGATGTGGCATCGTACAGCACGTCCGCGGGACCGCCGATGCGGAACGTGGTGTATGGAGCGAGCGGCGCGTTGCGCTGCAGCCGATCGGCGCCGAGGGCCGGCGCCAAGAGGGACGCAAGCGTATCCGGGTCGCGGGCCGGCCCATCTGACGAGGACGAATGCATAAGATGCGGGAAATCAACCTGCGGCCGCTGCGGCTCGCAATCGCCGCGGTCACACTGCTGCTCATCGTGCCGGCGGCGCTCGCCGCGCAGTTGCGCGCCGAACTCGAGCGCACGATCCAGCGGCGCGTGCTCCCCAACGGCCTCGAGGTGATTGTCGCGCCCAGCCGCGGCGTGCCGCTGGCGACGATCGAACTCGTTGTGAAGAACGGTGCGTTCACGCAGCCGCCGGAGTACGCGGGGCTGGCGCATCTCTTCGAGCATATGTTCTTCAAGGCGAACGACACGTATCCGGAACCGGATGCCTTCCTCGACCGCGCGGCCGACCTCGGCGCGCTCTTCAACGCGACCACGCGCGAGGAGCTGGTCAATTACTACGTGACCGTCGTCTCCGATTCCGTCGAGGGCGGGATGCGCTTCCTCAACGCGGCGCTGCGCGGGGCGCAGTTCCGCGCCGACGAGCTCGCGCGCGAGAAGCAGGTGGTGCTCGGCGAGTACGACCGCGCCGAGTCGTCACCGTTCTTCCGGCTCGACGAAGCCATCGGCAAGGTGCTCTGGGGTGACTTCTGGAGCCGCAAGAACACCATCGGCGACCGTGACGTGCTCCGCAACGTCACGCCGGAGCAGATGCGGACCATCCGCGACCTCTACTACGTCCCGAACAACTCCGCACTGATCGTCAGCGGCGACGTCGATGCGTCGGCGATGTTCGCGCTCGCCGAGGGCGTCTTCGGCGACTGGCCGCGCAGCGAGGATCCGTTCGTGCGCGCGCCGGTGCCGCCGGTGCCGCCGCTGCGCGGGGACCGCGGCATCATCGTCGAGGAAGACGTGAACGCCGTCACCGTGCAGATCCAGTGGCACGGTCCCGGCGCCTCC
>CAZYQM010000003.1:25119-34674 GCA_964649965.1 uncultured Gemmatimonas sp. | reverse complement strand
GAAGTAGTCGGGCGTGCCGGTGGCGTAGTAGTACGCGTTGAGGCGATCGGCCTTGGCGTCGACGAACTCGAGGCCGTTGAGGAAGGAGGCCTCGATGCTGTTCTTGGCCTGCTCGAGTTCGCGGGCCGTCGGCGGCTCGCTGGCGAGGCGGCGCAACTCAGCGTCGATCACGCGCGCGAGCGTGTCGAGCGCAAAGCCGGGGCGCGCCGTCGCGATGACCTGGAAGTCCCCGTCGAGACGCTTCGACGAGTTGAAGGCGCTGGCGTTCGTCGCGAGCTCGCGCTGGAACACCAGGGCCTGCGTGAGTCGCGAGTTGCGCGCGCCGGCGAGGATGTACGCCGCGATGTCGAGCGCGGCGTCATCTGCGGAGAACTCGGGCACCGTGTGCCAGGCGAGGTACACACGCGGGAGCTGCACGCGATCCTCGAGCACGATGGTGGTGTCGCGCAGCGTGAAGGCCGTAGGGTGCGGGCGGTCGATGGCGGGGCCGCGCGGGATCTCGCCGAACATCTGGCGGGCGAGCGCGCGCACGGAGTCGGGGTTCACCGCGCCGGCGACGACGATGCTCGCGTTGTTCGGCGTGTAGTACGTGCGGAAGAAATCCTTGACGTCCTCGAGCGAGGCGGCGGAGAGGTCGGCCATCGAGCCGATGGTGCTCCACGAGTACGGGTGGCCCTTGGGATAGATGGCCGCGACGAGGTTCTCGTAGGCGAGGCCGTAGGGCTGGTTCTCGTAGCTCTGTCGCCGCTCGTTCTTCACGACGTCGCGCTGCAGGTCCACCTTGGGATCGTCCATCGTCTCGAGCATCCAGCCGAGGCGGTCGGCTTCGAGCCAGAGCATCAGGGGCAGCGCCGAGGCGGGGCCGGACTCGTAGTAGTTGGTGCGGTCGGTGGTCGTCGACCCGTTGTTGTTGGCACCCGCCGCCTCGAGGAGGCGGTCGAACTGCGGATAGGGCGCGTTCTTGGAGCCCATAAACATCAGGTGCTCGAAGAGGTGCGCGAAGCCGGTGCGGCCGACCTTCTCGTCGCCGGAGCCGACGTGGTACCAGACGTTGGTCGTGACGACGGGGACGCTGGGGTCCTGGTGGATGATGAGCGTGAGCCCGTTGGGCAGGGTGTCCACGGTGACCGGGACCCGGAGGGGGCCTTGGGCGGCGAGCGACGAGCTCAGGGCCAAGGTGGCGAGGAGGGCAAGTCTGAGGCGCATCGGGACGGAGGACGGTGGACGGAGATCGGCGGGGGAAGCTGGGTCGCCCCGACTAGTATAGGACGCGCGGATGGCGCCTGGGGTTGCATCCTTGAGTCACGCCCCCAAGGTGGCTAGCTTTATGGACTTACGGCCAGATAGCTCAGTTGGTAGAGCAGCGGACTGAAAATCCGCGTGTCGTCGGTTCGATTCCGACTCTGGCCACTGGAGAAGTTCACGCGGGGACCGGCTGCTGCCGGTCCCCGCGTTGCGTTTCCGTAGCGGTCGCTCAGGTGCCCTGCGGTGCGCGGCCGCGCAGGCGGCGCCACTCCACGGTGACGATCACCGCGAGGATCGTGATGGACACCGCGCTGATGGCGCACCAGGGGCAGAAGGTCTTGAGCTTGTAGAACTCCGCCCACTTGAGCCGCAGCGTGAACAGGAACGCGGCGTACACGAGCACCATCTGCGCGAGCGCGAATCCGCGGACGTCCTCGAAGCGCGGCAGGCTGCCGACGAGCGCCACGAGGAACAACGTGCCGTAGCCGACGGCGCCGATGAGCGCGACGTCCACTCCGAAGAAATAGCTCCACGGGCTGTACTGCACGATCTGGCAGCCGCCGCCCCCGCCGCAGGCGAGTGCGCCGGCTTTGCCGATCTTCCAGAGATGCAGGTAGGTGGCGACGAAGGCATTGCCGAGCGCGAGCAGTGCCACGCACTGGCGCCACGAGATGCCAAGGATGCCGCGACGCGGCTCGGACTGAACGGCGGTTTGCATCGTCGCGTAAGTTAATGCCGAACGCTGCGCGCGCCCCCATCCTCCCGCCGCGCGCCGGATCATTCCCGGAGCCACCCGATGTCCCGTTCCGTTCGCTTCCGCCGCGATGCGGCCGCCTCGCTCCTGCCCGCGCTCGCCGCGCTTGCGATCGCCGCAATGCCGGCGGCGCTCGACGCCCAGCAGCGTGCGACGGATCAGGTCGCCTTCACCAACGTGACGGTGCTCACGATGGAGGGCGACCGGCGGCTGACCGACCACACGGTGCTGGTGCGTGACGGCAAGATCGTCGCGCTGGGTCCGAGCGCGACCACGTCCGTGCCGGGCGGTGTCACGCGCATCGACGGTCGCGGAAAGTTCCTGATGCCGGGCTTGGCGGAGATGCACGCGCACGTGCCGCCGGGCAGTCCGACGCGCGAGCAACTCGAGGACATAATGTTCCTCTACGTCGCCAACGGCATCACCACGATCCGCGGGATGCTCGGCGCGCCGTATCAGATCGCGCTCAAGGAGCAGTTGGCGAGCGGCGCGATGCTGGGGCCGCAGTTCTTTCCGGCTGCGCCGTCGCTGAACGGCAACAGCGCGCCGACGCCAGAGGCGGCCGTCGCGCTCGTGCGCCAGGCGAAGGCGACGGGCTACGACCTCGTGAAGATCCATCCCGGCGTCAGCCGCGCGACCTGGGACGCGGCCGTGGCGGAGATGCGCGCGCAGGGCCTGACGTTCGGCGGCCACATTCCCGCCGACGTCGGCCTCGTGCACGCGATGCGCACGGGCATCGCGACGATCGATCACGTCGACGGCTACCTCGAGGCGGCCGTGCGCGATTCCGCGGTGTACGCACCGGGCAACCAACTCGGCGACGTCATCGACGCGGTGGATCCGGCGAAGTTCCCGCAGCTCGCGCGGATGGCGCGCGAGCTGCAGGTGTGGAACGTGCCGACGATGTACCTCTGGGAGAATTTCTACAACGACCGCAGCGCGGAAGAGCTCGGTGCCTTGCCGGAAATGCAGTACGTGTCGCCGCAGCAGGTGACGGCGTGGATGAACCAGAAGCGTGGCCGTGCGTTGGCGGACGAGAACCAGCGGATGACGCCGGAGCGGCGCGCGCGATATCTCGCGCTGCGGCGCCAGATGCTCAAGGCGCTGGCCGATGCCGGGGCGCCGCTGCTGATGGGCACGGACTCACCGCAGATGTTCAACGTGCCGGGCTATGCGTTGCATCGCGAACTGCAGGTGGCCCGTACGGCGGGCCTCACGCCGCAGCAGGTGCTGGAGAGCGGCACGCGCAACGTCGGGCGCTACGTGCGCGAGAGCCTCAGGCAGGACGGGAACTTCGGCACGGTCGCCGTGGGCCAGTGGGCGGATCTCGTGCTGCTCGACGCCGATCCGACCGCGGATCTCGAGCATCTCACGCGCCGCAGCGGCGTGATGGTTCGCGGACGTTGGGTGTCGGCGCAGGAGATCGCCACGGGACTCGAGCGCATCCGCGCCAAGCACGCCGCCGCGCGGCGGGGGAACTGACGATGGCCAACTGGCTGAAGCGCATCACGCCGATCCTGCTCGTGGACGAGATCGAGCCCTGCCTCGCGTTCTGGGATGCGCTGGGCTTCGACAAGACGGCTGAGGTGCCGCACGAGGGGCGGCTGGGCTTCGCGATCCTCGAGAAGAGCGGGCTCGAGATTATGTACCAGACGCGCGCGAGCGTCGCGGCGGACATCCCGGCGCTCGCCGACGCGCCGGGGCAGGGGACGTTCCTGTTCCTCGAGGTGATGGACCTCGACGCGACGATCGAGGCGGTGGCCGGCGCGCCGGTGGTGTTTCCGCGGCGCAAGACGTTCTACGGGATGGAGGAAATCTGCGTGCGGGAGCCCGGCGGGAACGTCGTGACGTTCGCGATGGCCGTCAGCGACTGACGTGACGCGGGGCCGGTCGCGTAGGCGGCCGGCCCGCAGTCATCAAGTCCCGAGTTCGTCGAGGCGCGGGTTCACGATCGTGTTGTAGATCGACCCGAAGGTGAAGCTGAGCCCGACGGAGCCGCCGATGCGGAAGTTGGTGGCCAGCGCGCGCTGGCGCGTCAGCACCTCCTCGTCGCTGGCACCGCCGCGGCGGAGATAGAGCTGGTCGTTCACCTTGGCCGCGTCGCCGCGGACCTCGAGGGCGAGCCCGCGCGTGAGACGGATCTGCGCCCGCCCGTTGAAGCTGACGTTGTACGTCGCCGCGTCGTGCAGGAAATGCGTGTAGCGCAACGAGGCGTCGAGCGTGCCCCACTGCTGGCGCGATTCGCCGGCGAGGATGGCGCGGGCGATAGGCCGCGTCTCGGTGACGAGATCGTAAATCGTCGTATCCTGGTAGTCGTAGTAGCGTCCGCCGAGCGCGACGGCGGCGATGAGCTGCCGCGAAGTGGCTTCCTTCCAAGGAAAGACGTTGTACTCCGCGGAGATGTCGAGTCCGCCGGAGGCGTCCTGGTTGCGGAAGTCCGAGCGTCCGCCGGTGCCGCGGGCGCCGATGGACCAATGCTCCGACACGCTGCGCACGACGCGCGCCGAGACGTCGGAGGAGCGCAGGATGTACGTCGGTTCGGAACCATCCGAGAGCGTGAACGTGTTCGCGCGGTATTCCTCGTACAGGTTGAGCGAGAGCTTCCAGGTCTCTGTCGTGCGGCTGACATTGACGCTGCCGTTGATGTTGTACGACGAGTTGAGCGACTCGGCGTTGCCGCTGCCGTTGGCGCGGAGCCGGTAGACCCAGAAGTTCCACGGATCGCGGATGACGCTGCCGATACCGCTCCTGGCGCTCGCGGGTGCCTCGTAGCGGACCGAGAACGGCCCGGTGTCGCTGACGCGCACGGCATAGGGCAGCAGGCCGATGGTGAGCACGCGGGCCATCTCGCGCCGGCGCATATCGTCCGTGCTGTTGGGGGCGATCGTCGCCCGCAGGGTGTCGCTGCGGCTGGCGAAGGCCGCGCGCCCGAGCAGGGCAATCGTGTACTCGGTGCCGCCGGCGGCGGTGCCGAGTCCGGTGATGAGCGCGTGGACGTCGGCGTCGAGCCGGTCCTGCGTCCAGAGGACGAAGGGCAGGTTGGTGACGAGGTAGTTGCGGTCGCAGCCGCCGGTCGGGCAGTCGAGGAAGACGCGGAGGCGGGGTTCCGATGCCGGCTCGGCGCGTACGGCCGCCGGCTCCTGGGCGCGCAGCTCGGCGCCGATCGGGAAGGCAAGGACGAGCACGGCGCCGAGTGCGAGGCGCGCGATGCGACGGCTGATGTGGGGGGCTTGCATAGACAAGGGCTACGCACGAACGCGCGTCGTCGTTGACCAAGACACGATTCGTGCCAGCGTGCGCGCGCTCAGTAATTGTCGAAGCGCGGGTTCACGAAGGTGTTGAAGATCGAGCCGAAGGTGTAGCTGATGCCGGCGGAGACATCCATCCGGTATGCGGTGCGCAGCGCGCGCTGCCGCGTGAGGATCTCACCCGCCGAGAGGCCGCCGGCCGGCAGGTAGAGTTGGTCGTTGATCTTGCTGGCGCTGGCGCCGAACTCAAGGCTGAGGCCGCGGGAGACGCGCACGCTGACTTCGCCGTACACTTCCGCGCTGAAGATGTTGAGGTCGTGCAGGTAGCGCAGATGGCGCGCGCCGGCGAAGAGCGAACCCCAGGGCTGACGGACTTCGGAGGCGACCTGGATCTTGGCCGCCGTGCGGGTCTCGCTGAGCTTCTGGTAGATGGTGCGCTCGTTGTAGTCGAAATGGTTGACGACGAGGCCCGCGCCGACGATGAGCTGTCGGCTCGTGGCTTCGCGCCACGGGAAGAAATTCCACTCGACCGCCGCTTCCGCGCGCAGCGCGAGGTTCTGGTTGCGGAACTCATCGACCTCAGCGCCAAGACCGGCGCCAGCGGACCAGTGCGCCGTGAGCGAACGGATGGCCGTCAGTTCGACCTCGGCCTGCCGGTTCACGAACGTCTCCGTGGGACCGGAATCGGGCGTGAAGCTCAGGCTCCGATACTCGTAGTCCGTGTCTACGATGAGCTTCCATTCCTCGGTGATGCGCGTGGCCGAGAGGGAGCCGCTGAGTTCGTAGTCGGTGCTCTGGCTCTCGGCGCCGCCGTTCCCGTCGGCGCTCACGCGATAGACCCAGAAGTTCCAGGGATCCTTCACGGGTTGCGTCGGGGCCGAATCGCGCGGCGGCGCCTGGAATGCGAGCGACAGCCGGGGCCCCATCCCCGTGCGCAGCGCATAGGGGCCGAGGCCGACCTTGAGCACGCGCACGAGCTCGCGTCGGCGCATATCGAAGGTGACGTTGGGCGGGATGTTCGCGACGAGCGTGTCGGCGCGATTGGCGAAGCGGCGCTGGCCGAGGAGGACGATGGTGTACTCGCTGCCGCCGGCGCCCGTCTCGAGCTCCGTCACGAGGGCGTGCACTTCGGCGTCGAAGCGGTCCTGCGTCCACACGACGAAGGGCAGCTCCTGGATGAAGTAGTTGCGGTCGCAGCCGCCGGCGCGGCAGTCGAGGAAGACCGTCAACCACTGCGGCGTCGTCCCGGGCGGGGGCGCTGCCTGCTGGGCCTGCAACGTCGCGGCCCCGAGCGCAGCGATCACGAGTCCGAGCGCAGTGATGAGGCGGCGGGCCCGCCGCGCAAGCGTGGTGCGCGGGTCACTCCGCATCGCGGAGACCGAGGCGGATGATGCGTTCGAGCAGCTTGGGATACGACACACCGTCGAAGTTGGCCGCCGACGCGAACTCCTCGTGCTCGGCGATGTCGGGGTTCGGATTCGCCTCGAGGAAATACGCGCGGTCGTCGGCATCGAGGCGGAAGTCGATGCGGGCGTAGCCGGTGAGCTCGAGGATCCGATAGATGCGCTTGCTGTCGTGGAGCAGGCGCTCCTCGACAGCGGGATGCAGTTCCTGCGCGGCGCGGATGACGATGCCCTTCTTGGTCTGGTAGTCGGGGTCGTGCTTGGCCTTGGCCGTCGCGATGAGCGGCTCGGCGGGGTCGCCCTTCTCGGCGGCGAGCTCCCACGGCGCGAAGGCGCGCAGGCGGTCGTTGCCGAGGACGCTCACGTAGAGCTCGCGTCCGTCGATGAACTGCTCGGCGATCGCGTCCGTGCCGACGCGCTCGTGGACGAAGCGCACGCGCTCGGTGAGCTTCTCGTCGGAGTCGACGATGGAGGCCTGCGAGATGCCGGTGGACGAGTGCTCGATGAGCGACTTCACGATGAGGGGGAACGCGAGATGCCGCGGGCGGCGCACCTTGCGGCCGATCGGGAACACCGCGAAGTCGGGCACGCGGATGCGGTGGTAGTGAAGGAGCTTCTTGGAGAGGGCCTTGCCGCGCGAGAGCATGAGGCCGCGCGGGTTGCAGCCCGTATACGGCACCTTCATGAGCTCGAGGAAGCCGACGACGTTGTGGTCGTTGGTGGTCTCGCCGTGGAATTCCTCGAGGAGGTTGAAGACGATGTCCGGCTTGAGGACGTCGACGGCCTCGCGGATGGGGCGCAGCTCCCACTGCACGCCGAGCACGTGGACGTCGTGGCCAAGCTTGCGCAGCGTGGTGATGACGTCGATCTCGGTCTTGAGCTCGAAGGCTTCCTTGGGCGAGAGCGCGCTGAGGACTTCGGGCGGCGCGAGGTCCGGGTGCGTGAGCACGAGGATGCGGAGCCGCCTCATACGGCGATCCAGTCCCGGCGGCCTTGCCCGACGAGGAAACTCATCGTGCGCGCGGTGAGGAGCACCATGAAGTCGGTGAGCAACTGCCGTTCGGGGCCGACGACGCGGAGCTTGAGCTCGCGGCAACGGCCGATCATGTCTGTGAGCACTTGGTCGAGCGAGAACTGGTATTCGCCGGTCCAGCGCGACACGATGCGGCGGATGTCGGCGCGATGGGTGCGGAGGAAGGCAGCAGCCGTCGGCCGGTGGCGATGGCGCGGTTCGTCGGAGAAGAGGCGGAGCAAGTCGTCGTCGTAGGTCTTGGGGTACTCGACCGAATATATCGCGCGACGATAGGTGTAATGCTCGAACAGCGTGGTCTTGATCGCGCGCAGCGGATCGACGACCTCGCGATTGCGTGCCGGCGGCACGGTTCCGGCGATCTCCTGCATCAGGCGGTCGACGTACTCGAGCTTCTGCAGGGCGGGCCATCCGGCGTAGCGTCGCCGCCAGTCGCTGCGCGGCTTGAGCCACACGGCGAAGGTCTCGGCGAAGTCCTCGTCGGGATGGCTCTGCGCGTACCAGCGGCGCAGGTGCTGCACGTACTTCTTGCTCGCCGGGTTCGGACGGTAGGCCTCGGGATACTTCGTGCTCGAGCGCCCGAACAGCCGCTGCCACTCACGCCGGCGATGCAGCTGGTAGCCGTGCTGGATGGCGTGGCCGCACTCGTGGCGCATGATCTTCATGCACTCGTGGTGCGAGCCGCCCTCGACCTCGATGAGCTGGCTCTTCTCGAGCTGGATGAGTCGCGGGTGCAACAGGTAGAACGGCACGGCGAAGCCGCTCACGCCGCCCGGCGAGAACCACTCGTCGCTCACCCAGACGTGCGGTTTGAGGCGGATGTCGCGGGCGTCGAGCTCGGCGTGCAATTCGTCCACGCAGTCGCCGACCCAGGTGCCGTCGAGGCGCACGCCGAGGTCGCGGAGCTTCACCTGCAGCAGCCGCTCGTCGGACCAACGGGCCCAGGGAAAGCGCGCGGCGCCCACGGGTCAGTGCCGATCGAGCGGTGAGAAGTCCATCGCGAATTCACCGAGCGCCATCGCATCGGCCTCGGTGATGCGTGCGCCGCTCAGGTTCGTGGTGATGGCCACGGCCAACGGTACGTCGCGCCACACGACGAGCATCGCGCGGCCACCGACGGACGCGCCACCGTGGTGGTACACGACCCGTCCCTTCGCGTCGGTCCCGATTCGCCAGCCGAAGCCGACGCCGGTCGAGCGGCCGTCGGCAGTCTGCATCGGCGTGACGAGCAATGCGTGTCCGCGTTCGTTGAGATGGCTGCTGTGGTGGTAGAGCGCGCCCAGAAACGCGACGTCGTAGGCGCTCGCCAGGTACCCACCCGACGGCCAGCGATCGCTGAGATCCGTGCGCGGCTCGCTCCGCAGCGACCCGTCCGGGCGCCGTGCGTAGCCGGCTGCGAGATCGGGAATCGTGCTGTCGCTGCGCTCGGGGATGATAGCCTCGAGCCCAAGCGGAGCCAGCAGACTCTCGCGCAGATACGCGTCGAAGGATTTGCCCGCCGCACGTTGGACGACGGCGCCGAGCAGGTTGTACCCGAAGCTCGAGTACAGGTACGTGGTGCCGGGCTCGGACCGCAGCGAATCACGGGCGAACAGCGCGACCGCATCGATGACATCGGTGAAGCGCTGCGGCGGTCGCGTGAAGTCGCCGGGCACGTAATGGCGCACCCCGGCGAGGTGACCGGCGAGTCGCCGCGGTGTCACGCCCGGATCCGTGACGCCGAACTCGGGAACGTATCGGCGCACCGGCGCATCCAGGTCGAGGCGTCCTTCCTGCCAGAGCAGCGCCGCGGCGCCGGCGGTGAGCAGCTTGCTGATGCTGCCGATGCGAAAGCGCGTGTCGGTGGTGACGGCACGCGCGGAGTCCACGTGGGCG
>CAZYQM010000003.1:1967-25109 GCA_964649965.1 uncultured Gemmatimonas sp. | reverse complement strand
TGGGCGAAGCCGTACGCCAACTCGAGGAAGATGTCCCGGTCTTCATCGTAGCGGAGGATCGTGACCTGACCACCGGGAATGCCGCGTTCCTCGAGCAAACGCCGCGCCGCGGCGGCCGCCTCCGACTTGGCACCGGGTCGATACGTGGGATGCTGTGCGCCCGCCGGGACGCCGACCAGCGCGACGAGGACGGCGAGCCGGAGGCTCGCGCGTCCCCAGCGGGCGACACGAGACATCATACCGCGTCGGACAACGAGGTGAACGCGAAGTCCCGCGCCTTGATGGCCGGGAACACGCCGCCGTCGGTGCGCACGGTCGGGCCGATGGCGTCCACCTTGTTGAGCATGAGCAACGGCGAGTCGTTGAAGCGGAAGTTCTTGATCGAACGACTGATGCGACCGTTCTCGATGAGGAAGGTGCCGTCGCGCGTGAGGCCCGTGTACACCAGCGTGCGCTGATCGACGGCGCGGAGGTACCAGAGCCGCGTGACGAGCACGCCGCGTTCGGTGCCGCGGATCATCGCGTTGATGGACGAGTCGCCACCGAGCATCTTGAAGCCTCCGCCACCGCCACCGAAGCCGCCGCCACCGGTGGCCCGCACGCCTTGGCGCTGCGCCCAGAAGCGATCGTAGGAGAGCTGCTTGAGCACGCCGTTCTCGACCCAGGTCTCGCGTTGCAGGGGGAGCCCGTCGTTGTCGAAGGGCGCGTTGAGGATCTGCGGGTCGCC
The DNA here is from genome assembly GCA_964649965.1 of uncultured Gemmatimonas sp. Classification (GTDB taxonomy): domain Bacteria; phylum Gemmatimonadota; class Gemmatimonadetes; order Gemmatimonadales; family Gemmatimonadaceae; genus Pseudogemmatithrix. Next base: position 24,382 of record CAZYQM010000003.1, on the reverse strand, counting down.
GGGATCGCTCACGAGCGTGACGCGCGAATCGAGGATGCGCTCGCCGAGCGTGGTGCCGCCGCCGGGCTTAGCCATCGCCGATCGGCCCTCGTCGGCGGCGCGGGCGCCGCGCGTACCGCGGATGGCACCGAGGAAGTCGGCCGAGGCCTGGGGTTCGAAGATCACCGTGTAGCGACCGGGTTCGACGGCGCGCGGTTCGCGCGAAGCACGCGCACGCTCGATGGTGCGCGTGGCCATGGCGCGGAAGTCGATCTTGCTCCAGTCGTTCTCGTCGGCGCCGCTCCACGAAGACCCGGTGCCGTCGGCGGTGCGGACGGTGAGCGTGTAGTTGGCGCGCGTGCCGCGATGGAAGGCGAAGAGGCCCGCGCTGTTGCCGATGGCGCGCGCGGAGGCGTTGCATTCGATGAAGCCGGCGACCTGCAGGTCGTTGGCACGGCGCGACACTTCGAGCGCCGTGAGCGCGGCGCGCGCGCGGTCCTCGGCGCTCAGCTGCGCGGTGGAATCGAACCAGGCGGGAATCTCGACGTAGCGCTGGGGCCCGAGCTCCGGCAGTGACTCGGGATCCTCCGGCGCGAGGCGGGCCAACGCCTCCGACTGCGCGACGGCCTGCTCGAGGCCGCGTGGCGAGAGGTCGTTGGTGAGCACCGTCGCGCTGCGCTTGCCGATGAACGAGGTGATGCTCAGCGAGGCGTTGTCCGTGATGCCCGAGGTGGACATCTGGTTGTCGGCGAAGCGGACGTTGGTGTCGTAGGTGCTGTTGACCGAGACGCGGCAGGCGTCGGCCTTGGAGGCGCGCAACGCGCGCTGGACGACGTCTTCGCATTCGGCGCGCGTGAGCACCACGGCTTCGTCGAGCACGCCGTGACGGGCCGCTTCGCGCTGGGCGATGAGCCGCTTGGGCTCGCGGGCGAAGGGATGCGCGCTCACAGCGACACCCCCGTATTGATCACGTTGATGTCCTTGAAGCGGCAGGGCGGGCAGCCGTGGCTGACGGCGTTGGCCTGGCCGGGCTGGCCCTTGCCGTCGTTGAAGGTGCCGCCGAGCTCGTACGACGACTTGCCGCCGATGAGGTCGATGGAGTTCCAGAATTCCGGGGTGCGCATCACGTAGGCGACGTCCTTGAGCTGTCCGACGATCTTGCCGCCACGGACCTCGTAGCAGATCTGGGCGCCGAACTGGGCGTTGTAGCGTTGCTGGTCGATGGAATAGGAGGCGCGGCCGATCATCGCGATGCCCTTGTCGGTGGCGGCGATGAGGTCGTCCCAGGTGCGGTCCACCTGCTGGTCGGGCACGATGCTGACGTTCGGCATGCGCTGGAACGAGACGTCGCTCCAGCTCTGCGCGTAGGCGCAGCCGTGCGAGCGCACGGGCATCCCGTTCTTCTCGTACCAGGGGCGCAGCCACTCGGCCTGCTCGCGCGTCGTCTGGTAGTCCCAGAAGATGCCGTTCTTGACGATGTCGAATTCATCCGGCTGCACGCCGTCGTCGTCGTAGCCGATGGTCGCGAGCGCCCCGGGCTGCGAACGATCGCCGCGGATGGTGAGGTGCTCGGGGCCGAGCTTGAGCTTGCCGAGGACGTCGTCGGGCGGCGCCATGAAGCTGGTGCCGGCGTAGTTGGCCTCGTAGCCCATCGCCCGATCCAGTTCCGTTGGATGCCCGATCGACTCGTGGATGGTCAGGAAGAGCTGCGACGGATGCAGGATGAGGTCCCAACGGCCGACCTCGACGGACTTGGCCGTCAGCTTCTCGCGCGCCTGCTCGGCCCAGACGGTGGCGTTGTTCACGATGTCGGCTTCGAGCACGTACTCCCAGCCGCGCCCGGCGGGCTGCACGACCTCGGGGCCGCGCGTGGCGACCTGGCGACGGTCGTCGGAGATGGCCGTGATGGACATCGTGACCCAGCTGCGCACGACGTCCTGGCTGATGACCGAGCCCTCGGAGTTGGCGTAGCTGCGCTCTTCCTTCACGAACTGCAGCGAGGAGTTCACGAAGCGCACGTTGCGTACGCGCTGCGCGGCAGCGTTGGCCTGGAGGAGGAGCTGGACTTTCTCCTCGACGGGAATCGACCAGGGATCGATGGTGTAGCTCGACTTCCAGGTCGCGTTCGGATGGGCCGGTGCAGCGGCGAGGCGCACTTCACGATCGCGGGCGACGCGATTGGCGCGGGCGAGGGCGACGGCCTGCCGCGCGGCACGGGCGACGCCATCCGTGGTCAGTGCACGCGTCGCCGAGAAGCCCCAGGTGCCGTCCACCAGCACGCGCACGCCGCAGCCGATCGTGTCGGTGTCGAGCACGTTGGTGACCTGCTGCTCGCGGGTGCCGAGGTTCTGGCGGCGCTGGCGCTGCACGCGCACGTCGGCCCAGGAGGCCCCGGCGAGCTTTGCGGCGTTGAGCGCCTCCATCAACAGGACGCGGACCTGCGGATCCGGCTCGGTGGTGGCGGTGAGAATCGGGGAGCCCGATTCGGCGGCCTCGAGCCGGCGGGACGCGAGGGCGAGGGCCCCCGCGGCGAGGCCGGTGGAGGCGAGAAAGTCACGACGAGTGGTCAAGCGTGGATCTCCAGAGAGCGGGATCGGGCGCGGTTGGAGAATGTGGCCCCAGTGCGCCGGGATGGCAAACGCTATCGGAGGACTACGCGTGGGCGCGCCGCGGCGCTGGGCTCAGAGGAGCTGGGCGAGGCCGAGGCCGAGGAAGACGAGTAGCAGGAGGCCCGCCGACGCCGCGAGCGCGGCCTTGCGGCCGACGCGCCGGACCTCGCGGAGGTCCACGCTGAGTCCGAGTCCGGCCATGGCGGCGATGGTGAGTCGGTGCGCGGCCTCCGAGGCGAGCTCGGCGTTGCCGACGGACAACAGGCCCGTCGCCCGCAGTGCGGCGAGTGCGGCGAAGCCGACGATGAACCAGGGCAGGCCGACGCGCGGCATCTTGAGGCCGGTCGCGTCGGCCTGCGTGCGGCGCCACCAAGCGGCAATGAGGAGCACCATCGGGCCGAGCAGGAGCACGCGCGTGAGCTTGACGAGCGTGGCCATCTCGCCGGCAATGTCGCTGACCGGATACGCGGCGGCGAGTACCTGCGGCACGGCGTACACGGTGGTGCCGGCGAGGACGCCGAACTGCTCGTGCGTGAGACCGAGCGGGCGCATCAGGAGCGGCAGCGCAATCACCGCGACCATGCCGAGCAGCGCCGTGAACGCGACGGCCGACGCGGTCTCTTCGCGCCGCGCGCCGATGCTGGGGGCCACGGCGGCGATGGCCGAGTTGCCGCAGATGGCGTTACCGGCGGCGATCAGCGTACTCAGGGACGGCGTGAGCCCGAAGGCGCGGCCGATGGCGATGCCACCGACGAGCGCGAGGGCGACGAAGCCGAGCAGCCCGAGCGCGAGCGGGAGTCCGGTGCTGCGCAGCATGGCGAGGTTCACGGACGCGCCGAGTAGGACGACGGCGACTTCAAGCACGTCCTTGGCGGCGAAGTCCACGCCTGCGTCGAGCCATGCTCGCGCGCCGAGGGCGGCGCGCAACAGCATGCCGAGCAGGATGGCCAGCACGAGGGGATCGACGAGCATCCGGCCGATCGCGCGGACTTCCCAGGCGCCGAGCAGCTGCGCCGCGACCGCGACGAGAACGACAAGCGCGAGCCCGGGGGCTCGCGCCGTCCAGCGTGCGACGAAGCTCACGGCTTCCGCGCCACGTCGCGCACGCGCTTACGCGCGCGCCGTCACGGCCGCGACGACGGCCTGGGCAGTGATGCCGTACTCCTGGAACAGCTTCGGCGCCGGTGCGCTCGCACCGAAGCCGTCGATGCCGACGATCGCCCCGTCCGCGCCGACCCAACGATACCAGCTCATCGGATGCGCGGCCTCGACGGCCACGCGCTTCACGCCCTCGGGCAATACGCTCGCCTGGTACTCCTTCGGCTGCTGCGCGAAGAGTTCCATCGACGGCATCGAGACGACGCGCGTCGCCACGCCCTTCGTTGCGAGCTCGGCCTGCGCCTTGAGCGCGACTTCCACTTCCGAACCCGTCGCGATAATCACGGCCTTGAGGGCCTGGCCGTCCGGCGCATCCTTGAGCACGTAGGCGCCCTTGGCGACACCGCTCGCCGCGGCGTGCGTGCTGCGGTCGATCAACGGCAGCTTCTGGCGCGTGAGCACTAGCGCGCTCGGGCCCGTGCGATGCTTCAGCGCCGTGCGCCAGGCCTCGGCGGTCTCCTGCGCGTCGGCGGGACGCAGTACGAGGAGATTTGGAATGCAGCGCAGGGCCGAGAGGTGCTCGACCGGCTGGTGCGTGGGGCCGTCCTCGCCGAGTCCGATGGAATCGTGCGTGAAGACGTAGATCACCTGCTGGCGCATCAGCGCGGCGAGGCGGATCGCCGGACGCATATAGTCGGCGAAGACGAGGAACGTGCCGCCATACGGGATGATGCCGCCGTGCAGGGCCATTCCGTTCATCACGGCGCCCATCGCGTGCTCGCGGATGCCGAAATGGAAGTTGCGGCCGCTGCGCTGCGTCGCCGAGAAGATGCCGGCGTTCTTGACGTTCGTGAGGTTCGAGCCGGTGAGGTCGGCGGAGCCGCCGATGAGCTCCGGCAGCGCGGGCCCGATGGCATTGATCACGCTGCCGCTGGCCGCGCGGCTGGCGACGTTGCCGTTCTCGCTCGTGAAATCGGGCAGGGTCTTCTCCCAACCCGCGGGGAGATCGCCATGCCAGCGACGGCCGAGTTCCTTCGCTTCGCTCGGGAACGCCTTCGCATACTCGGCGAAGCGACGCATCCACTCGGCCTGCATGTTGACGCCGCGCTCCTTGGCGAGGCGCCAGTGCTCGAGCGCCGCCGTCGGCACGTGGAAGGGCTCTTCGCTCGGCCAGCCATACGCGGCCTTCGTGAGCTTGATCTCGTCCTTGCCGAGCGGTTCGCCGTGGGCCTTGGCGGTGTCGGCGCGGTTCGGCGAGCCGAAGCCGATGATGGTGCGCGTGACGACGAGCGTCGGGCGCTCGGTGTCGCGCTTGGCCTCGGCGATGGCGGCGTCGATCTGCGACTGGTCGTTGACGTCGCTGATGTGCAGCACCTGCCAGCCGTAGGCCTCAAAGCGCTTCTGGACGTCGTCGCTGCAGGAGAGGTCCGTGCGGCCGTCGATGGTGATTCGATTGTCGTCGAAGAAACCGATGAGCTTGCCGAGCTTCTGGTGTCCGGCGAAGGACGCGGCCTCGTGCGAGATGCCTTCCTGCAGGCAGCCGTCGCCGGCGATGAACCAGGTGTAGTGGTCGATCACGCCGTGCCCCTCGCGGTTGAACATTGCTGCGAGATGCGCTTCGGCGACGGCGAAGCCGACCGCGTTGCCCACGCCCTGGCCGAGCGGGCCGGTGGTGGTCTCGACGCCGGGGGCGTAGCCGTACTCGGGGTGGCCGGGCGTCTTCGAGCCCCACTGACGGAAGTTCTTGACCTCGTCGAGCGAGAGGTCGTAGCCGGCGAGATACAGCGTCGAGTAGAGCAGCATCGACGCGTGGCCGGCGGAGAGAATCACGCGATCGCGGTCGGGCCAGTGCGGATCGGCGGGATTGTGGCGCACGTGCCGCGTGTAGAGCGCGTAGGCGAGTGGCGCGAGGGCCATCGGCGTGCCGGGATGTCCCGACTCGGCTGCTTGCACCGCATCCATCGAAAGGGTGCGGACTGTGTTGATGGCGAGCGTTTGCAGCGAGACGTCGGACTGGGACACTGGCGGGACCAAGGCAGGGGAAGCGCGGCGCGAGCCTTGAAATTACCCAGACGAGAGCCGCGATGCGATGCGTTCGGCGATGATGGTGCTGAGGGCGAAGATCGTTTCCTGCGGATTCACGCCCGGTGCGGTCGGCAGGAGCGACCCATCGGCGACGAAGATGCCCGGGGCGCCGAAGCGCTCTCCCTGCGGATTTGTGCCAGCGGTGCGGGGGTCGGTCCCGATCCGACAGGTGCCGTTCACGTGGGCGGAGAAGAAGGGGATGTCATTGGGCCCCATCGGGCGGTCGCGCAGGCGCGGGATCTCGTCAGGGTGGCGCAGGGTGACCGGACGGGCGTGCCCGCTGATGACTTCCGTGGCGCCGGCGGCGAAGTGCAGCTGGGCCGCGGCCTCGAGGCCGGCCAGCGCGTGGGCACGGTCCGTGCGGCCGAGCTTGTAGCGGATGGAGACCGAGCCGTCGCGGCGGAGTCGGACGTCGCCGTTGGAAACGCCGCGGTCGGCCCCGTCGCGCGTGAGGATGATGAGCGAGCCCGTGTTGCGGAACTGGAGCATCTTCTGGCGATGCGGCTCGCCGATGCTGGGGCAGGCGGTAGCGGCGAGCGCGGGGTGCATCGGTGGGGTCTCGATCCACACGCCGTAGCCATTGGCATCGAGGCGGTGGAACTCGTCGCAGACGGAGGTGAGCGGGATGCCGCCGGCGGCGTAGATCTCGCGCTCGTAGAAGCCGAGCAGGCCGGTGGTCGGGTGCAGGCGCAGGTACTTGCCCACGCCGCCGCCCCCCAAGCCTGAACGCTGGAGCAGCACGGGCGTACCGACCGCACCGCCCGCGACGACGACAGCCCTCGCCTCGATGCCCACGTCGCGGACGCGTCCGTCGGCGAGCTTCTGCTGGACGACGACGCGCTTCTTGGGGAATGGGCCACCGCGTTCGACGAAATCGATGCGCTGCGCCTCGGCGTTCACGACGAGGCGCGCGCCAGCGGCAAGTGCGCGCGGGAGGAAGGTCTCGAGCGTACCCTGCTTGGCGCCGCTGCGGCAGCCGTAGCCGCAGAAGCCCGTGCGGATGCAGTTGCGCGCGTTGATCACGGCCTGCTGCGCCGACCAACCGAGCGCCGCGGCGCCGTCGAGCACGATGCGGTTGTTGGGCGAGTGCGCGTCGTCGGGGACGCGGCGCGCGTGCAGCTCCCGCTCGATGCGCGCGAACACCGGCGCCATCTCGGCGGCGGACATTCCCTCGGTGCCGTGGAAGCGCGTCCACTCGTCGAGCACCCAGTCCGGCGTGCGGAGCATAATCATCCAGTTCACGGTCGTGCTGCCGCCGACGGTGACGCCCTGGACCATCGCGACGCCGAGGTCATCCGTGGTGCGGAGGCCGCCGTCGGCGTAGAGGCGCTCGAAAAGCGGGCCCTCGCGTTCGTCGAACTCCGCGGGCTGCACGAGTTCTCCGCTCTCGACGATAATCACGTCGAGTCCGGATTCGGCGAGCCGCGCGGCGGCCGTGGCGCCACCGGCGCCGGTGCCGATCACGACGGCGTCGCAGCGCAGCACGCTGCCGTCGAGTGCGAGCGGCGCGAGGCGCGTGGGCGAGACCGACTGGCGGTGCGCGGACTCGGGAATGAGCGCGCGCGCGATGGGTTCATCGTCGGAGGGCGTGCCGGGCAACGCACCTTCCCACGAAACGGACGGCCCGCGCGTGTGGTACGCACCGCGATAGCCAACTTCGCGCTGCGCGGCTTCCGTTCCGTACTCGACGAGCAACACGAGGCGCCGCAGCGATTGCGCGACGGTGCGCATCAGCGGGATGCGCGATTGCGTCCAGGTCTCGAGAATGCGCGTGCGGTTGCGCAGCGACTGCCTCTCGAAGCGACTGGGCGGAAGTCCCGCGACGACGGCGGCGGGGCGCGCGCCGAGCAGCGAGATGGCGAGGCCGAGGTCGCGCCGCTTGCGCGGGTTGAGCCGTGCGATGCGGGCGACGAGCGCCTCGACGAGCGCGCGGCCTCGTTCCCTATCCGCGAACGCGTGCGGCACGACCGCCTCGGCGACGGCTTGAAGGACCGCGCGCTGGGTGACCGAGAGTGGGGCGTGGCTGCGCACGGCAGATATATAGAAGCGGCCCACCCTCGGGGCCAGCTGTCACGATGTGTGTTCTAATGATTGGCGCGGACCCTTGGTGCTGCGCATATTCCCGCCAATGTCCCGTTTGGCGACGGCAGGTGAGGCCGCGACGCTCTCGAAAGAGCTGACTGACTTCCTGATCGAGTTCTCGATCGGGCTGCACAAGAACGCCATCTACCCGCCCGGGCACCCGCTGTTGGAGAACACGACCGCGGAGCTGAGCGCGCGGCTGGCGGCGCTGCTGCGTGAACGCGCGGCGCTCTCGTTGGGCGTGGCGCGGCACCAGCTGATCATCGAAGGTGTGGCGACGGACGAGGCCAACCCCGTGCTGAGGGAACTCGCCAATCGGCTGCACAAGCATCACCTCGGGGCCGTGAAGTTCAGTGCGGGCGTCAGCGAGGACGAGTTGACCGATATGTTGGCGACGGTGTCGGTTGATGCGGGGCGGCTTCCGCGGCCACTCGGACTCGAAGGCCCGGAGGTGCTCACGCAGTGGCCGCACATCCGCCTGTTCCCGCTGACCTTCGCCCAGCTGCAGTTGCTGGAGGATGATCTCAATGCCGACGACGACGATGACGGCCTGAAGGCGAGCGGCAGTCGCGCCGCCGCGCTCTGGGTGGGGCTGGCGCGTGCCGCGCTGGTGGCGCAGACCGAGAAGCTGGATGCGGACGATCCGGCGGGCGTGGATCCGACCGTCGTCGCGCAAGCCATCGAGGCGCACAAGCGCGACACGGCGTACGATCAGGTCGTCGTGGGCTATCTCCTCCAGATCGCCGAGGAGCTCAAGCAGAAGTCCGGCCGCGAGGCCGCGGCGCTGCAGCGGCGCATCTCGCAGCTGATCGCGCAGCTCTCGCCGGCGACATTGGAGCGCCTGGTGACGATGGGCGGCAATCGCAAACAGCAGCAGAAGTTCGTGCTTGATGCGGCGCAGGGAATGGCGCTCGACGCGGTAATCGAACTCGTGCGCGCGGCATCGGAGAGTTCGGGCCAGAACGTCTCGCACTCGATGGTGCGGATGCTCTCCAAGCTGGCAGCGCACGCCGAGGCGGGGCCGGCCACGACGCGCACGCAGGCCGACGGCGCACTGCGCGACCAAGTCCGCCAGCTGATGGAAGGCTGGCAACTCGATGATCCGAATCCCGACGGATATCGGGAGGCGCTGGAAAAGATGGCCACCGCCGATCCCGGGCAGCGCGAGGTCGCGCAGCGGTATCCGATCGAACCGGAGCGCCTGCTGGCGATGGGCCTCGAGATCGAGGTCCTCGGCGAGCAGGTGTGGCGATCGGCGGACGAGATGGCCCAGCGGCCGGATGTCGCGCCGTTGCTCAATCTCGTGGACAACGCGCCGTCGCTGTGGATGCGCGACACGTTGTGGCGGCACGTGGCGACGCCGCAGCGCCTCCGTCTGCAGCTCGCGCTGGATCCACTTCCGCTGGCGACGCTCGAGCGCGTGGTGAGGCGGATGGGGGTGTCCGCCGCCGATTCGCTGCTCGAGGCGTTCGAGGCGACGACGGACGACCGGCGCCAGTCGGCGCTCGTGCAGCTGTTGGAGCGCATCGGGCCGTCGGCAGGCGCTGCAATCCTCACGCGGATGCCGGGAATGCGCTGGTCGCTACTGCGGCCGCTGCTCGCGTTGCTCGGTCGCCATCCGGAGTGGGCGTGCGGGTACGAGGCCGCGCGGTGGATGGACCATCCGGATGCGGCAGTGCGGCGCGAAGCGCTGCGGCAGATGCTGCGCGCGCCGGCGACGCGCGATGCCGGCATCGTCCGCGCGCTGGCGGATGCCGACGAGGGCAACGTCCGCCTCGGCCTGGGCGCGGCGATGACGAATTGCCCGCACGATGCGGCGTTGATCCTGCGGACACGGGCGGATGAGGTGCTGCTTGCGCCGGACCTGCGCGCCCTCGGCATCCGCGCCCTCAGTTCCGACCTCGCGAGCGACACGCCGACCTGGCTGGCGCAGCGCGTGGTGCGGATGGGGAAGCTGATCAAGCGCGCGTCATTGGTGTCGAAGTCGCCGGAGATGCTGGCGGCAATCGAAGGGTTGGCGATCCACTGGCGCACGCATCCCGTGGCGCAGCCCGTGCTCGCGCTCGCGGCGGCGAGTGGCGATGCGGAGATCGCGGCGGCCGCGGCGATGACCGCGCGTCCGCGCGCCGACACTCCGCTGCAGGGCGAGGTCGCCATCCCGGCGGTGGGCGTCGAGGACATCGCGTGACGGAAGCGGTGAAGTTCCTGACGACCTTCGCGCAGGCCCTGGCGACGATGTCCCTCTATTCGGAGGGACATCCGGCGCGTGCACGCGGGATTGAACAGGCCTATGAGCGCCTGCAGGTGCTCCAGGAGACGGATCCCAAGCCACGCTTCTCGTTCCTCGGCCAGGACGTCGTGTATGGCGAGGTCGCGCTGCGCGAACTCGGGGACTGGGATTGGGGCATACGGCTCGCCAACGCGGGCGTGCAGCGCGTGGAGTTCCAGAAAGGCACGACGCGTGACGAGTTCGAGCTGTTCCTCGATGAGGTGCTGGCGCGCATCACGCTCCAGGCGATCGATTCGACGACGCGGAGCCCCGAGAGGCGCTCGACGATCAAGTTCGGGGCGATCGGCGTCAAGGGCAGCGACGACGCCAAGCTCGTGCTTGCCGCGCCGACGACGAACTTCACCTACACGCTCGGCGAGGAAGCCGAGACGGTGGAGTGGATGCACCAGGAGGTGCAGGCGACCGGCGAGCTACCGCTGTTCGAGGCCGAGTCGGTGGTGCGTTCGCTCTCGCTGGCGATGCACGGGGACCGCAACATCGTGCTGCCGCTCCTGCAACTGAAGGAGTTCGACCAGTACACGACGACGCATTCGCTGAACGTCTCGGTGCTGACAATGGCGTTGGCCGAGTGGATGGGGATGGGCCCGAGCGACGTGCGGGCGTTCGGGGTCGCAGGCCTGCTGCACGACCTCGGCAAGGTGCGCATCCCGAAGGAAGTGCTGACCAAGCCCGGCAAACTCACCGACGAGGAATGGGTGATTATGCGCAAGCATCCGGTGGATGGTGCGAAGATCATCTACGAGAGCGACCACAACCTCGACCTCGCGGCGGCGGTGGCCTACGAGCACCACATTATGGTCAATGGACAGGGATACCCGCGGCGTCACTTCGAGCGCGGCGTGCACGCGGCGAGCAAGCTCGTGCACGTCTGCGACGTGTACGACGCGCTGCGGACCAACCGCCCGTACCGCGAGGCCTGGGAGCCGGAACGTGTGCTGAAGCAGATCGAGTCCGGCGCGGGGCCGGACTTCGACCTCGAGGCGGCGACGGCATTCATCGGGATGATGCGCCAGTGGGAAGCGCGCGAGGCGGTGCTCGCGTGAGCCCGCGCCGCTATCGCTCCCTCGAGGATGCCGACGCGCTGCGCTCGCTGGTGACCAACCTGCGCGAAGCGATCTACGTCACGGATATGCGCGGCAACATCCTTGATGCCAATCCCGCGTTCTTCCAGCTGCTTGGCGTGCGGGGGCTCGAGGACCTGCAGGCGTTCGGGGCGAACGAGATGGTGGTGGATCCGTCCAGGCGGCTCGCCGAGATGGACCTCGTCGAGCGCGACGGCTTCGTGCGCGACTTCGAGCTGCAGCTGCTGCGTCCGGACGGCGCGAGCCTCACGGTGCTCGATACGATGTATGCCATCCGCGAGGAGGAGACGGGCGAGACGATCTACCACGGCATCCTCGTGGACATCACGCAGCGCAAGCAGATGGAGGAGGATCTGCGCCAGCAGAGCGTGCGCGACCCACTGACGGGTTGCTACAACCGCCGCCATCTCTCGGACCTCGACCTGATGCTGAGCCCCGGTGATGAATCCTGGGGCTGCCTGTTCATCGACATCGATCATTTCAAGCAGTACAACGACCAGCACGGGCACCAGATGGGCGACAACACGCTCATTCGGATGAGCCGCTTCCTGATGCGCCAGGTGCGCGCCGAGGAGCCGGTGGTGCGCGTGGGCGGCGACGAGTTCGTGATCGTGCTGCGCGGGGCGCGGCAGGCGCAGGTGGAGATGGTCGCCGAGCGCCTGCGCCTCGCGGCGCTGCGCACCGCGCCCGTCCCGTTCAGCCTGGGCTGGGCCTTGCGCGAGCCGAACGAGAGCCTGATGTCCACGGTGAACCGCGCCGACCAGAACCTGCTCAACGTGCGTGTGATCGAGCGCACACCCACGCGGCTCACGCCGATACAGGAGCATCCCGAGCAGCCGTAGCTGTGCAAGTTTTCCGGCCCTCGGCGTCTCCTTGGCAACTCCAGCCAGGAGACCCCTGTGTTCGGCCGTGCATTCGGCGCGTTGCGCGCCACGTTGTTGCTGCTCCCGCTGTCGCTGTTGGCGCGTCCTGCCGCGGCGCAGCGTCCCGTGCCCTGCGAGACACGCACCTGCGTCGCCGCGCCGTGCCCGCAACCGCCCTGCCCGACGGACGGACGCGTGGTACGCAGCGGACGCGAGGTCCGCGTGGTGCTGGAGGGTCGCGTGCTCGCCTACGAAGTTACCGAGCGGTGGACGAACCGCGGCCGCACGATCGGCGAGGCCGACTATGTGCTGCCGTTGCCGCGCGGCGCGGCCTTCGAGGACCTCGCTCTGATGATCGACGGCGAGATGGTCGCCGGCGAGATCCGTGGCGCGGGCGAAGCCCGGCGCATCTATGAGGAGATCGTGCGGCGGCAACGCGATCCGGCGCTCGTGGAGTGGATGGATCACGGCGTGCTGCGGACTCGCATCTTCCCGATCCAACCCGGCGAGACCCGCACGGTGACGGTGCGCTTCCGCGCGGTGGCCGAGCGCGAGGGCGATGCGTTGCGCATCGACGTGCCGGCGCCGCGCGGACAGGGGACCGAGAACGCGGGGACGTCGCTGCGCTTCGAATGGGCACAGGGCGACGGCTTCGGTGACGCCTGGTCGCCGACCCACGCCCTGCAGACGGGGAGCGAACTGGAGCGTCGTCGCATCGCACGCGTGACCGACGCCGTGGGCACCGTGACGCTGTTGCTGCCGGTGCGTGGCCGCGGCGCCGCGATGACCGTGCTCACGCACGCCCCGCGCCGCGATGAGGGCTACGTGCTCATCACGCTCGCCCCGCCCGCGCAGTCGGGGCCGGCGACGCCGCGCGACGTGACCTTCGTGATCGACGTCTCGGGCTCGATGAGCGGCGAGAAGCTGCGGCAGGCGAAGGCCGCGGGCCGACAACTGTTGAATTCACTGGGTCGCGGCGACCGCTTCCGGTTGATCGCGTTCTCGGGAGACGTCACCGACTTCGCGGACGAGTGGAGCGCGACGACACCCGACGCGATCCGCCGTGCGGAAGAATGGCTCGATGGCCTCGCGGCCAGCGGCGGCACGAACATCGGTGCGGCGCTGGCGCGCGGCCTCGAGGCCAGGACGCCCACCGGTCGGCTCGGTTTGCTCCTCTTCCTGACGGACGGTGCGCCGACCGTCGGCGAGCAGAACGCCGCCCGTCTCGCGGAATACGCGGCGCGCCACCGCGATGACCGTCGCGTGTTCACCTTCGGACTCGGTGCCGACGTGAACGCGGCGCTGCTCGAACAACTGGCCCTCGACGGCGCGGGCACGGCGCATTTCGTGCGGCCGCAGGAGGACGTCGAGCGCATCGTCGGCGTCGTCGCGCAGCGCATCACGCGCCCGGTGGCGACGGACCTGCGCGTGCGTGCCGACGGCGTGACGTTGACGCAGGTGATGCCGGCCGGTCGCATCGATCTCTTCGCCGGCCAGGAGCTGACGATCCTCGCCAAGTACCGCGGCAGCGCGGACGCGGCGCGCATCACCATCAGCGGCCAGGGGGCCAATGCGCCGGTGCAATGGACGACGACCGCGACGTTCCCGTCGCAGCGCACGCAGGATGCCTTCGTCGGCCGGCTCTGGGCCACGCAGCGCATCGGCTGGTTGAGCGCAGAGCGCCGCAAGAGCGGACCGTCGACCGAAGTGGACGACGAACTCAAGACACTCGGCGAGCGTTGGGGCATCCCGACGGTGTTCACGTCGTATCTCGTGCTCGAGCCGGGGATGAAGGTCGGCAATGCGCCGCGGGGCGAACGCGGCCGTGTGCTTCCGATGGCGGCGACTGGCGCCGGCGCTCAGTCGGCACCGCCTCCGTCGGCCTTCGAACAGGCACGCGCCGCTGCATCGCAGCGGGCCGCGCGCTCGATGGCCGAAGCCGATGCGACGATGGATCGCGTGAACACCCGTCGGGCGGCGAACCGGATGTTCGTACTGCGCGACAGTGCCTGGGTGGACGCGCGCGCCGAGGGGACGAACGCCCGCCGCGTCAGCGTGCGGCCCTACTCGGATGCATACTTCGCCCTGATGGACAGCATCCCCGACCTCCGTGAAGCCTTCGCGCTCGGCGACCGCGTCGAAGTGCGCGGCCGCGCGGTGACGATCGTGCTCGCGGCGGATGGCGCGGAGCACTTGTTGCCGCGGCAGGTGGGCGCGGTGGTCCGCGACTGGTAGGATGCCAATGGACACGGCCGAACGGCTCTTCGTCACCTACCACGCGACGCTGGTGCGGTATCTCACGCGCCGCTTGGGTGACCGCGACTGGGCGGAGGAGGTGGCGCAGGAGACGTTCGTCCGTGCCCTGCGGCAGGACACGATCGTGAACGAACGCGCGTGGGTCTTCGCGGTGGCGCACAATCTGGTGCGCGACGGCGCGCGGCGGGATGCGCGCAACCGTCGGCACCTGGAGTTGATGGCGGCCGAGGCGCGTGAGGCTGATGCCGACGTAGCGGATGAGGAGCAGACGTCGGAGCGCGCGGAACGCTTGCGCCTCGCGCGGCAGGCGCTGGCGGGCCTGACGGATCGCGATCGCCAGGCACTGCTGCTCAAGGAAGAAGGCCTGGACTATCAAGAGATCGCCGACGTGCTTGGCATCGAGAAGAGCTCGGTCGGCACGACGCTCTCGCGGGCGCGGCGTCGGCTGGCGGAATCATATGAAGAACTCGCGGCCGGTGGCCGGGGAGGCGCAGATGTCGCGTCCTGACGAAGGGCTGATCCATCAGTGGCTGGACGGCGAGTGCACGCCGGAGGAGTCGGCGCGCATCGAGCAGCTCGTGGCGACGGATGCCGAGTGGGCAGCTGCGGTGGCGGAGGCGCGCGGATTGATCGCGGCGAGTTCGCGGATCATCGGGGCGTTGGATGCGGTGCCGCACGCGATGCCGACGGGATCGGTGGCGGCGCCGAAGGCTTCGGAGTCGAGCGCTGCGCCGCGGCGCTCGCTCAAGCTGCCGACGTGGATCGGCGTCGCTGCAGGCCTCGTGCTCGTCGCGGGGACGGCGTACGTGCTGCGCGAGCAGGCGACCGCGCCGTTCGGCGTCGTGACGGCGCCGAGTGTGTTGCCGGCGGAGTTCGACACGGCGGCAGGCGTGCAGATCGCGCGTGATCCGCAGACGATCGTCCCGCCGCAGAACGTGCCGACGATCGGACCGGTATCGCCGGCGGCATCGGCCGGTGCAGCGGCGGGTGCGCCGACCATTGCACAGTCCGCGCCGGCAGTGGTGCTGCCGCCGGCAACGCCAAGTGTGCCCCCGCCGAGTGCGCCGGCGATGGCGAGCGCCGCTGACGTGGCGGCCGCCGAGCAGCGGAAGGAGGCAGAGGACGTCGCTGGGCGCCGCGCTGCCGCGCTGAACGCCGAGCAGGAGCGCGCGCGCGCCACGGAGCGGCAACGCGTGACGCAGGCCGTGGAAGCGCCGCGCGCCGCCGTCGCGCGGGCGGCGGAACCGGCGGTTGCAGGGACGAGCGCGCGGCTGCCGCGGCTCGACGGCTGCTGGCGCGTCTCGGCGCCCCCGGCGCTCGTCGGTGTGCTCGAGGCACCGCTGATCCGTCGCACGATCGGCGATTCGCTGGTGCTCGTGACGCCGCGCGGCGAGGTGACGGTGCTGCGCGAGGGCGACGAGTTGCGGGGCGGGCTTCGGGCGACGCGCGAGTCTTGCGAGACGCCGCAAGCGCCGCGCGTGCCGCGCTAGGCCTCGTCGGGAAACAGCGTCGGCACGGCCCGCGCGCAGGCGACGAGGGCCGTCGCGGCGCGCGGTTGGGTCATCAGGGTCATCGCGCCGGCGCTCACGCGGAACTTCCCTCCGGTGACGGCGAGGACGGGGTCGAGCTCACCGCGCACGACGGACTTCCAGACCGCATACGGGGCGCGAAGCGCGACGGGCGCCGTGATCGCGTCTGGCGCGACGAGCGCGGCCGCGTGACAGCGGCCGCGCTCCAGGTGCAGCTGCATCGCGACGGCGTCGGCATAGCCGTACTCCGGCGCGGCGTCGAGGACGAAGGCGACGGGCCAGGTCCACGAGGCCGCCGCCGCGCGATACGCGGCGTCGGCCTCGATGGCGCCCCGGAAGGCCTCCGCCCATTCGGGCGTGAACGGCCGATGCGCGACGGACACTACTTGAGCTGCCAGAGCTCGACGCGGTTGTCGGAGAACAGCGGCACGGCGACGATGTTGCGGCGCGCGTCGTAGCCGATGTCGGCCGGCGCGTTGAGGCCGCCGCGCAGCTTGGTGGACGTGCTGTCGGCGAACAGGTAGAGTGACGAGTCGGCCCACGAGGAGAAGAGCGCGCGTCCGTCGTTGAGGATGACGATGCCGTCGCCGCCGCCGGGGCCGCGGCCGAGGATGCTGACGTTGTCGCTGCCGGCGGTCCACGCGAAGATGTCGGGCGAGTTGAAGCCGACGATCAGCCAGCGGTTGTTGGCGGCGTCGAAGGCGATGCCGTTGGCCGCCGACTCGGCCGGGAGCACGACGGCCTCGCGGGCATTGCGGTCGCGGAGGGCGAAGACGCGGCTCTTGCCGGGATGTGACACCGAACCGTCGGCGTTGAAGCTGATGCCCGAGTCCGTGATGTAGATGGTCCCGTCGCCGCCGACCGCGACGTCATTGAGGAAGGTCGCATTCTGCGCGGCGAGTTCGAGCGTCGTCACGGTGTTGCCGGTGTTGACGTCGAAGGCGCGGATGGCGTCGATGTCCGCGACCCAGAGCGTGTCGCCGACGAGTGCCATCCCCTTGGGGGCGTTGAGGGTGATGTCGGCGTCGGCACCGTTGATGAACGGGACGCTGTCGAGCTTCGCGCCATCGGCGGAGAGCCGGAGGATGTAGCCGTTGTCGTCCTTGGCGAGCGGGGAGCCGTTGATGTTGGAGACGTACCACACGTTGTGGCTGGCGTCCCAGAGGACGGATTCGGGGGTGCTGAGGCCTTCGCTGACGACGGCGAGCGGGGCATCGGCGACGGCGGCGGGCCTTTCGGCGCAGGCGAGGGCGGCGAACGCCGCGAGGGGGAAGAGCGTAATCGGACGCATAGGGACTCGAGGCGGATGACGGAGGACGGAAGGAACGGCCCGACGCGGGGTGAATCTACTCGTCGCGGACGGCTTGCACTGCTACAATCAGGAAGTTCGGCCCTGTGGTTCCCCACCCAGTCGGAGGTCGTGAACGTGTCAGTACGGAAGTGGTTGCCCGGTTCGCTCGCGCTGGTCGGCGCGATGCTGCTCTCGATCCCGGATGCGCTCGCGGCGCAGTCCGCGGACTCCACCGCCTTCCGCGCGTTGCGATGGCGCGAACTCGGACCTGCGCGCGGCGGTCGTTCCGTCGCGGTGGCTGGTTCCAGCACGCGGCCGCTCGAGTACTGGATGGGCACGACCGGTGGCGGCGTCTGGAAGACGACCGACGGCGGGATGAACTGGCAGCCGACGACCGACAACGCCTTCGGCGGCACGATCGGTGCGATCGCCGTCGCCGAATCCAATCCGGACATCGTGTACGTCGGTGGCGGCGAGACGCACATCCGCGGCAACACCTCGCACGGCGACGGTCTCTGGAAGACCACCGACGGCGGTCGCACCTGGCAGCTGATGGGCCTGCGCGAGACGCGGCACATCGCGCGCGTGCGCGTGCACCCGACGAACCCGGACATCGTGTACGTGGGCGCGCTGGGCCACGCCTTCGGCAACAATCCGGAGCGCGGCGTCTTCAAGACGACGGACGGCGGCAAGACCTGGCAGAAGATCCTCTACCGCAACGACTCGACGGGCATCTCGGATCTCGTGATGGATCCGAACGACCCGAACACGCTCTACGCGGCGTTCTGGCACGCGTACCGGCGGCCGTGGATGCTGAATTCGGGCGGACCGGGCGGCGGCATCCTCAAGACGACCGATGGCGGTGCGACGTGGACCGAACTCACCGCGAACCGCGGCTTGCCGCGCGGGTTGTGGGGCAAGGTGGGCCTCGCGGTCTCGCCGGCGAACTCGCGGCGCGTGTGGGCGATCATCGAGAACGATTCCGGCGGCGTGTACCGCTCCGACGACGGCGGCCAGAGCTGGGAGTGGCTGAACCGCGACCGCTCGCTGCGTCAGCGCGCCTGGTACTACAGCAAGATCTTCGCGGACCCGACGGACACGAACGTCGTGTACGGCCTCAACGTGCAGTTCTTCCGCAGCACGGACGGCGGCCGCACGTTCCGGCAGCAGATTTCGGTGCCGCACGGCGACAACCACGACCTGTGGATCGCGCCGAACGATCCGATGCGGATGGTGCAGGCCAACGACGGCGGCGCCAACGTGAGCTTCACGGGCGGCCGCACCTGGACGGACCAGGAGTTCGCGACGGCGCAGATGTACCACGTCTCGACGACGAACCACTTCCCGTACTGGGTCTGCGGCGCGCAGCAGGACAACTCGACGCTCTGCGGGCCGAGCCGGAAGGAAGGCAACATCTCGATCGCCGATTGGCAGGATGCGGGCGGCGGCGAGTCGGGCTACGTGACGCCGAACCCGGCGCAGCCGGACATCATCTTCGCCGGCTCCTACTCGGGCTACCTGACGCGCAAGGATATGCGCACGGGTCTCGAGCGGAACATCAACGCGTGGCCGCTGAACCCGATGGGGCATAGCTCCGAGGACATCCAGAACCGCTTCCAGTGGACCTTTCCGATCGTGGTCTCGCAGCACGACCCGACGGTGCTCTACGTGGGCGGCAGCAAGCTCTTCAAGAGCACGAACGAAGGCCAGAGCTTCACGATCATCTCGCCGGAGCTCGCGCGCCGCGACCCGAAGACGATGGGCGCGTCGGGCGGTCCGATCACCAAGGACCAGACGGGCGTCGAGACGTACGGCACGATCTTCGCGCTGGCCGAGTCGCCGAAGAACCGCAACCTGCTCTGGGCGGGCACGGACGACGGTTACATCTGGATCACGCGCGACGGTGGCGCGGACTGGACGAACGTGACCCCGCGCGCGATCGGTGACTTCGCGCGCATCAGCATCATCGATGCCTCGTCGTTCGACGAGGGCACGGCCTACGTCGCGGCGAACCGCTTCCAGCTCGACGACTTCACGCCGTCGCTCTGGAAGACGACGGACTACGGCGCGACCTGGACGAAGATCGTGAACGGCATCGACGCCGAGCACTTCGCGCGCACCATCCGCCACGATCCGGAGCGTCGCGGCCTGCTCTACGCCGGCACGGAGCGCGGCGTGTACGTGAGCTTCGATGACGGCGCGCACTGGCAGCCGCTGCAGCTCAACCTGCCGCCGGTGCCGGTGCACGACCTGGTCGTGAAGGAAGGCGACCTCGTGGCGGGCACGCACGGGCGTTCGTTCTGGATCCTCGACGACCTCTCGGCCATCCGGCAGTACACGCCGCAGGTGGCGGCGAAGCCGGTGCATCTGTTCCAGCCGCGCGACGCGTATCGCATCAGCTGGGGCGGGGGCTTCGGCGGCGGCCGCGGCGGCGACCAGCAGGCGGCGAGCCGTCCGGGCCAGAATCCGCCCAGCGGCGTGGTTGTGTACTACCACATCAAGAGCGCCGACCAGGCGGTGAAGCTGGAATTCCTCGCGGCCGACGGCAGCGTGATCAAGAGCTACGAGAACGACGGTCAGCCGCCGCGCCAGGCGGAGGGCGCGCCGGCGGGCGGCGGTCGCTTCGGTGGCGGCGGCGCGCAGCGGCCCGGCAACGCCGTGGGCCTCAACCTGTTCACGTGGGATATGCGCTATCCCGACGCCGTGTCGTTCCCGGGGATGATTATGTGGGCCGGCAGCACGCGCGGTCCGGTCGCGCCGGCGGGGACGTACACGGTGCGCCTCACGGTGGGCGGCGAGACGCAGACGGCGCGCGTGAACCTGCTCAACGACCCGCGCACGACGGCGACGGCGGCCGACCTGCAGGCGCAGTTCGACTTCCTCATCCAGGTGCGCGACAAGACGTCGGAGGCGAACAACGCCGTGCGCACGATCCGCAACGTGCGCGCGCAGATCGAGGCCCGCGTGAATGCGGTGCCGCGCCTGCGTCGCAACGCCGACGCGCTGCTGCGCTCGCTGGCCGCGGTGGAGGAGGAGATCTACCAGGTCCGGAACCAGAGCTCCCAGGACCCGCTCAACTTCCCGATCAGGATCAACAACAAGATTGCCGCGCTGGCCGGCGTCGCGGGCTCGGGCCCGTACCGGCCCACGGACCAGACGATCGCCGTGTACAACGAAGTCTCGGCGATGCTCAAGGTGCAGACCGACCAGCTCGACAAGATCCTGCGCGAGGATCTCGATCGCTTCAACCGCCAGCTGCGCTCGGCGCGGCAGGAGCCGATCGTACCGAGCACGGACTTGCCGGAGCCGCCGCGCGGGCCGGTGGCCGACGATGACGTGGTGATGGACGACGATCACGCGGAGGCGGCGGCCGCGTGAGCGGCGTGACCCTGAGGCCAGGCACCGCCGCCGATGCGGCGGCGGTGCTGGCCCTCAACAACGCGAGCGTCCCGCACGTGAACGCACTCAGCGCGGACACGCTCGCCCAGATTGTCGCGATGAGTGCGCTGTACACCGTGGCCGAGGATGCCGAAGGCATCCTCGGCTTCGTGCTTTGCGTGGCGTCGGGACGCGCGTACTGGAGCGAGAACTACCGGTGGTTCGGCGAGCGCTACGACAGGTTCCTGTATCTCGATCGCGTGGCGGTGCATCCGCGCGCGCAGCGGCGGGGGGTGGGGCGGGCGATCTACGCGGCGGTGGACGCGGCCGCCCGCGGTCGCTGGCCGCGGATCGCGCTTGAGGTGAACTTGCGGCCACCGAACCCCGTCTCGGTGGCATTCCACGGGACGATGGGGTATATGCCTGTCGGCGTGCGGGAGTACGGAGACGGCACCAACGCCGTGCAGATGTTCATCAAGGAGATCGGATGACCGAGCAGGAGCTGTTCGCCGGATTCTGGGCGCACGAGGCGCAGACCACGCGCACCGTCTTCGGGCGCATTCCCGAGGGGTCGGACTATCGGCCGGATCCCAAGTCGCGCACGGCGCAGCAGATCGCCTGGCAGATGGTGAACGAGGAGCGCTTGATCATCGCGGCGGTGGAGTCGGGAAAGATGGAGTGGGCGCCGCAGCCGATGCCCGCGACGATGGCGGAGATCTGCCGCATCTACGACGAGCACGTCGCGACGTTCGCGGCCCGTTGGCGGGCGCTGCCGCAGGAGCGCTGGGAGGGCACGCTCGACTTCGGTGGACGGACGCGGAAGTCGTCCGCGATGGCGTGGAGCTTCCTGTTCGACCTCGTGCACCATCGCGGACAGATCTCGACGTACCTGCGGCCGATGGGCGCCACGGTGCCGCAGATCTACGGTCCGAGCGGCGACGAGCCCTAACCCCAGACACCGGTGCGACGCTGCGTAGCCGTGCTGCTCGCGACACTGGTCGCGGCGTCGCTCCCGGCGCAGGAGACCGCGCAGCGCGCGCCGGCGTCGCCCGATTCGGTGCTCAGCGCCGGCCCGCGCGACACGGCCTTCGCCACCTGGCGCCGCGAGGTGCGCGAGCACGGACGCTTCGGCACGTCGTTCCTCCTCTTCGGGCCGCGCTACCAAGTGCTGGTCGTGACGCCGATGGCGCTGGATGCGCTGGCGCCCGACAGCTTGGTCGTGCGGCAGGCGCGCGGCTGCCAAGCGGCACTCGGCTATCCCGATGCGATCGTGGATTCGGCGGCGACGATGCATCCCTGGGCCGCCTTCGACTCCGCGACGGCCGCGCGCCCGACGGTGGCCTTCACCATCCTGCCGGCGGATCCCGTGCGGATGGATTGCGCCCGTGGGCAGATGGCGCGCTTCGCGGCGATCACGCGCGGTGCGGTGTTCGGCGTGCCGCCGGCGTACAACCCGGTGTACGACGCGACCACGGCGGAGCTGCGGCGCGACGGTGAGCTGATTCCGGCGGTCCTGACGGGCAGTGCCCCGGTGCGCAAGCACGCGGTGAACGCGGTCGTCGAAGACGAGACGCGCCAGGTGCGTCTCTACGTGCCCGTTGACGCCTTCGCACCCTACGACGACGGTCGCACGGCGGAGCTGTCGCTCTTCGTCTCGAGTCCCGGCGACGAGGCGCCGGAAATCCTGCGCGTGCCGCCGGAGCTCGCGCGTGCGGTGTGGGCGCAGTTCCAGCCGTGGCGCGCGCGGCAACTCGGGCACGACGGAACGCCACCGCTGGAAAACCTGACGCTTGAGTTCGCCGAGCCGCGCGACACGGTGCTGCGCCGCGCGCACGCGGCGCTCTACAGCCGACTACCCGCAGAGGACCGCATC
>CAZYQM010000003.1:373-1957 GCA_964649965.1 uncultured Gemmatimonas sp. | reverse complement strand
CAGGCGCGTGGGGGCTCGCGACGTCCACGGTGCTCGGGCGTCTGGCGCGCCTGCCCTTTCCGCGGCGGCGCGAGATGCGCGACGGTATGGTGATGGGTGCGGCGACCTTCGTGGCGTACGGACGCGACGAAGACGCGACGGCTCTCCTCAAGGACGTGCTGGAGTTCTATCCTTGCCTGCGGATGTCCGCCGCCGCACCGGCGGAGATGAACCTGATCATCGAACGCACGCGGCCGCAGGCGCGCTGCACGTCGGTGTCGCTCCCGCTCGTGGCGGCGGCCGGCATCCTGCCGGGCGGCGGCCAGCTGCTCACGCCAGGTCGGCGCGCCTACGGGCAGACGCTGCTGCTGTCCACGCTCGGCGCCTTCGCCGCGGCGCAGGCCCTGCACGCGTACTCGCGCAATGCCTACGACGACTATCTCAACAACACCGGCTCGACGAGCACGCCGGCCGCGGCGGACTTCCGCCGCGCGGAGCTGACGCGCAACATCGGCAACGCGGTCACGGTCGGTGCGATCTCGCTGTGGGCGTACGCGGCGGTCGAGGGTGTCGTGATGGAGTGGCTGCACGCGCGGCGCATCGCCGAGGTGCAGGACTTCGGTGCCCCGCGCGGGCTACGGGTCTCGGCGCGCAGCGTTCCGAGCGGCCTCGGCGTCTCGGTGGGGTTCCGATGATGCGCCGCGCCATCGTCGTCGCCGTGCTGCTGGCGGTGAGTGCCTGCGCACTCGAGCCGCCGTTCGATCGCAGCAATCCCTTCGATCCCGGCTCGCCGTACGAGATACGCTTCGTCGGCGCGCCGGATACCGTCGCCTCGCTCAGTGAGCGCTTCCAGGTGACGCTGGAACGCGACCCGCCGATTGACCAGTCGACGTTGTCGATTCGCTGGGAAGTCAGCGATCCGAACAACATCCTCGTGGCCCCAACCGAGCTGCGCCACATCTTTGGCGGCGAGTTCGGCGGCACGAACACGATGACGGCGCAATTGAAGACGCTTGCCATCGCCGCCCGGTTCAATGACGCCGTCGTCGTCGGACGGAGCATCGTCGTCGGGCAATTGGTGGCTGCCCTCAACCCGACCTGCGGGGCAACGGCCTGTACGGCCGTTCCCGTCGGCGTCGGCGGGACGCTGGTCGTCTCCACGGATGCGCGCGACGCGCTCGGCGCGGCCGTGCAACAGGAGCAGTACGCGATGCAGCGGGCGACGGTGGCGGTGCGCTCGCCCACGATCCTGGCCCCCACCTGGGCGCCGAACGCGCTCGGCACGTATAGCTTCTCGGTCACGGGCTCTGGCACGACCTGGGTGGTGTTCCGCTCCGACCGCGCCGTGGACTCCGTGCAGGTGACGATCGCCCCATAACGAGGGTTCACGATGCGGCACTCCATCGTTCGCGCCGTCCTGCTGGTTTCCGTGTTCGCGACGCTGGGATTCGCGCAGCGCCCGGAGCCCGCCGCTGGCCATCGCGGCCTCGTACTGGGTGACCTGACGTGGCTTGAGGCGGAGCGGGCCCTCACGCCCGAGGCGGTCATCGTCATCCCGCTGGGCGCCGAGGCCAAGGAACACGGCCCACACCTGCGTCTCGACAA
>CAZYQM010000003.1:0-363 GCA_964649965.1 uncultured Gemmatimonas sp. | reverse complement strand
CGACAATGACCGCACGTTGGCCGAGTACTATCGTCGGCGCGTGCTGGAAGCGGCGGACGTCATTGTCGCCCCGACGGTGAACTACCACTTCTACCCGTCGTTCGTGGAGTATCCCGGCTCGACGACGCTGCGCTTCGAGACCGCGCGCGACCTCGTGGTGGACATCGTGCGCAGCCTTGCCGCATACGGTCCGCGGAAGTTCTACGTCCTCAACACGGGCGTCTCGACGCTCCGGCCGCTCGCGGCGTCGGCGGAGATCCTGCGAGCGGAAGGACTCGAGTTCGAGTACACGAACATCATCGACGTGGCCGGCGAAGCCGAGGCGCGCGTGAGCCAGCAAGTGCGCGGTACGCACGCCGACGA
>CAZYQM010000002.1:35028-37460 GCA_964649965.1 uncultured Gemmatimonas sp. | reverse complement strand
CACCGCGTGCGCCACGGCCGCGTGCCCAGCTCCAGGCGACGCAACCACTTCACGTTGATGTTGCCTTCCCAGCCCGGCAGCAGCAGTCGCAGCGGATAGCCCTGCGCCGGACGTAGCGGCTCGCCGTTCTGCGCCCACACCACCAACGCGTCGTCCCAGGCCTTCGCCATCGGCACCGAGCGCGTCATCAGGCAGGCATCGCCGCCCTCGGCGAGGAACCAGCTCGCGTCAGGCTTCGCGCCGACTTCACGGAACAGCGTGGCCAGCGGGACGCCCGTCCACTCGGAGGTGGAGAGCATCCCCGAGACCTTCTGCGCCGTCATCTCCGGCTTCGGGTCGCGGAAGGCGTTGCGGCCGTTGCCCGAGCACTCGACGAAGTACGTGCGCGTCACCTGCGGGAGGCGCTTGATGTCGTCGAGCGTCAGCACGACCTCGCGCGCGACGAGGCCGTGGATCATCAAGCGGTGCTTGGCCGGGTCGATGACCGGGATGCCCGCGTGATGGCGTTCGAAGTGCAGGTCGGCCGGCGTGATCGGGCCGCTCAAGTCCTGCAACGGCGTGTTGGACGAGCCCGTGGTCATTCCCGTCTGCGGTCCGCGCACGGGCTTCACGAAGGGCGAGCGCGCGCCGAGCGGCGACGTGGGCAGGCCCTGCAACTTGGTCGGATCGGCCGGCACGGTCACCGCGTCCTGCACGACAGGCGTGGCGGCCACATCGGCCTCGGCGGCCGTCGCGCCGAGCGCGGTTGCGCCAAGCGCGGCGGCCGTGCCGGCCAACATCTCGCGACGGCTGAGCTTACGCGTCATTCGTGGCACCTGGAGAGTGGGGGGTGTGCGACGGATGCGCGGCTCAGCGCGTGCCGCGGAGCGTGGCGGCGCGCGGCGGCACCGGTACGACCGCGCGTTCCGGCGTGGCGCGCGGCAGCAGCGGCGGCGGCTTGTAGGCGCGATGCCCGCTGCGCAGGTCGTAGGGCACGTCCTTCGGGTTGCCGCCCACCGGCCAATCGTCTTCCTTGGCCGGCGAGTCGGGCCGCGGCTGGCCGTTGATGTACGCCGCGAGGTCCCAGGCTTCCTGCTCGGTGAGCGATCCCGGATTCACCTGCGGCATATTGCGGTAGATGAAGGCCGCGACGCGCTCGATGCGCGCCATCGACGCGCCGATCGAGTACGACCGCGGGCCCCAGAGCGGCGGCAGGATGCCCATCCCCTCGCCGTTGGCGCCGTGGCAGGTGCTGCAGGTCTTCTCGACGAACAGTTGCTTGCCGCGCTCGGCGTCGCCCTCGAGTTCGGTCGGCATCTTCGGCATCGCCGCGGTGGACATATGGTAGCCCGTCGGCACGGCGTCCGAGATGAAGGCCATATACGCGAGCAGGTCCTCCATCTCGCGGCTTTCCTTGGGCAGCGCGTTGCCGGCCAGCGACCGCGTGAAGCAATAGTTGATGCGGTCCGGCAGGTCGATCACCGCGCCCGTGCGCGTCATATACTGCGGAAAGCGCGCGTGCACGCCGGTGAGCGACCCGGCGCTGAGCTTGATGCCGTCATCCTGGTGGCAGGAGGTGCAGCGCAGGCCGGAGGTCGCGTACTGCGGCAGCGACTCGGGCGTGAATCGCATCAGGTAGAGGCCGCGGCGAATGGACGCCCCGAGCGAATCGTTGGGGATGTCGGCCTCGCGCTTGGCCACGTAGCTGGCTTCGTCGAAGGCGACGCCGCCGTGGCTCGTGGCGGCGGGCGCGGGGGCGTCGGCGCAGGCGGCAGCGGCGACGACGAGCGTGGCGACAGCGAAGCTGCGCACGCGCGACGGACGGACGGCGGACAGGGACCGCAGCATTCCGGATCCTCGGACTGGGGGGTGGGCGTCGCAAGAGCTTACGCCGATACGGTAATATCCTCATTGCGTCGAGCGCAAGCAGGCGCCCGCCTTTCCCCTACACCGCGTCCAGCCTGCCCCGATATCGCGGGCGCGCCGCGTGTGGCAGTTTCGAGACGCTGGCAGCAGCCGCACGCGAGGCGTCCCCGCGCGCGGCCCCGCTTCCCTCGACGCCGGAGGATCGATGCTCAAGGTCAAGGACTTGATGACGCGCGACCTGCTCACGCTCGCGCCCAACACGACGATCCGCGAAGCCGCCGAGATCCTCGCGACCGAACACGTGAGCGGCGCCCCGGTGGTCCACGTCGGCCGCCCGCTCGGGATGGTCAGCGCCGCCGACCTCCTCGAGTTCATCGCCGGGCTGCCGGCCGACCCCGAAGCGGTCAGCGGCGGCCTCGAACACGGCATCCTCGACGATCACACCGTCGAGGAGGCGATGACCCGCGGCCCGCTCACGACCATCGGCCCCGACGCGCCGGCCAGCCGCGCCGCCGAAATGATGCAGACCGAGGGCGTGCACCGACTCCCGGTCGTCGAGGACGGCAAGCTCGTCGGCATCATCACGA
>CAZYQM010000002.1:24640-35018 GCA_964649965.1 uncultured Gemmatimonas sp. | reverse complement strand
GTCGCAGACCGCAAGCTGAGCTACCGCACCTTCGTGTTCCCCTGACGCCGCGCGTCAGCCGAACATCGAGCGCACGACGAAGCCCACGTTCGCCGGGCGCTCGGCGAGCCGGCGCATATACCAGCGGTACCAGGCCTCGCCGTAGGAGATCAGCGTCGCCACGGTCTCGCCCTCTTCGCGCAGCCGCAGCTGTTCGCCGTCGCGGATGCCGTAGAGCATATGGATCTCGTACTGGCCCGGGCGCACGCCGAGCGCGCGGGCCTTCGCGATGATGCGCCGCAGCAGCGGCACGTCGTGCGTCCCGAGGATCGGCAGGCAGCTCCCGCGCGCCGCGGCCTCGAGCATCTGCCCGGCGATCGCCTCGTACGCGCGGTCCGTGTCGGCCTTCTTCGGATGCGCCACGCTCGCCGGCTCGGCGTACGCGCCCTTCACCAGCCGGATCGTCGGCGAGAGGGCCAGCAACGCCTCGACGTCCTTGGGCGTGCGGTAGAGGTACGCCTGCACCGCCAGGCCCGCGCGCTGGTGCACGGCGCGGATCGCGCGGTACAGCTCGAGCGTACGCTCCACCGTGGTCGAGTCTTCCATATCCAGCCACAGTGCGGAGCCGGTCTCCTCTGCCTTGCGCGCCAAGGCCAGGCAATGCTCGCGGCACTTCTCCAACGATTGGTCGAAGCCCAACTGCGTGGGCTTCACGCTCACCTCGGCGTCGAGGCCGCGCGCCTTGATCGCGTCGAACAACCCGAGGTAGTGGTCGCGCACCGCGTCCGCCTCGCGGATGTCGGTCAACGCCTCGCCGAGCCGCGTGTAGAGCAGTCGGCGTCCGCTCGCCGCGATGCGCGCGCCGGCGGCGAGGCCGTCCTCCATTGACTCGCCGGGCATAAACGCGCGCGTCGCGCGCCGCACGATGGGGCTCCTGGTCGCGAACCGGTTGAGCGCGTCGCTCTTCGCGGCCGCCAGCAGCAACGAACGTCCGAATGGCATATGGGGGGATGTCTTCGATTGGAGTGATGCCGTCGCGTACTCAGCCGATGCCGGGTAGCCGCGTCAACTCGCGCAGCCGCGCCTCGAGCGCGGCCTTCTGCGTCTCCAGCCGCGCGCGTTCGGCGTTGATGCGTTCCATCACTTGCGCACGCGCCGCGTCGGCCTTCGCCCGCGCCTCCGCCACCTGGCGGTCCACCAGCTCGTCCACGCGGGCCCGCACCTGCTGCTCGGCGCGACGCACTTCGTCGGCGAGCTGCGCCTTGAGGGCCGCCGAGACGGCTTCCGCGATGTTGGTGCGCACGGCGAGGCGCGGCGCCCGCATCGTGCCGCGGATCTCGGCGTCGATCTCCACCGAGTCGATGCGCGCCATCGCGCGCCAGAGCACGTCCTCCACCTGCGCGGCGCGTGCGTCGGCCGGCCGGGCGCGCGTCGAATCGCGCCGCCAGGTGACGTTCGGCGCGCGCCACAGCCAGCGGCCGCGCAGTTCGCCGTCCACACGCTCCAGCGCGAGTTGCGAATCGCCGCTGCCGAGGACGACGGCGCCGCCGAGTCCGCCGAGCGGGAACTCCGGCAGGTCAATGCCGGCGAGCCGCGCCGCCAGCGTGTCGCGCAGGGGCGCGGCGCGATGGTCGAAGAATCCGTCAATGCGGATGTCGCGCGGCCCGGTCTGCCCTTCCGAGCGCGACACGGTGAAGGTCGTCGGCGCGCCATACACCGCCGGCTGCGTCGTGAGGCCGACGATGCGCCCATCGTAGTTGCCGGCGCTCGCGCCTTCGCCGCCCAGCGTCAGCGAGAGCTCCGCCAGGCGCATCAGGAACTGCGGATAGACGTTCTCCTTGGGGAACAGCACGTCCGTGCCCGACGCGCGTAGGCGTTCCGGGCCCGGCTGCGTGCGCCGCTGCAGGCCCGGCGGCAGGTACTTCTCCGCACGGTCCACCCAGTAGAGCACACCGCCCATCTTCTCGGCGATCAAATCACTGAACAACTGTGGACCGATGCTCGGCACCTCGAAGCTCGGCAGCTTGAGCAGCGAGCGCGCGTAGGCATAGTCCTGCGTCTTGGCCGCGGGAATCGCCGCCAGCCGGTCCTGCAGGCCGGCCGCGTTGCCGCGCGTCTCCGCTTCGAAGGCCTTGAGGCGGTCGTCAATGGCGGCGAGGTCGCGCAGCGTGCGACGCACGTCGGTGACGGCCTGCCGCGCGCCGGCGATCCCGAGCGTGCGCAGGTTGGCGTTCTGCAGCCGCTGGGCCAACGCCTCGGCGGAATCCAGCGTCGGACGCGGATCCGCGGCCTGCAAGTCGGCGAGCAGTTGGTCGCGCGCCGTGTCCGCGTAGGCAATCGCGTGCCGCGCCTCGCGCAGCGTCGCCAGCGAGTCCGCGCTGATCGCGCCCACGTCCACTGACTGCGTCAGCGTCGAGAGCTCGAGCGGCGGCACCTTCACCTGGTTCTTGAATCGCTCGATCACCTGCGACGACGACTCCTCGCCCTCGGCCCCAGCGGGCTTGGGCGGCAACGCACCCGACGTCTGCCGCGGCGTGTTGAAGCGCATCCCGCGCGCCGCCACCGTATCGATGACGACCTTCTTCTCCAATGCCGGCAGCAGGGCGACGTCGAACACCAAGGTCTCGACCTCGACGAGGTTCGTCATCGGCGCGTTCGGGTTCGTCACCTGCAGGCCCTCGAGCGTGACGTTGCCGTCGAGGATCCCGAGGTTGGCGTCGGCGAGCTCGACCTTCGCGCCCACCGCCGCCGTGCCGCCCCTCTCCACGGCGAGCTTGAGCGTCCAGTCGGCGAAGAACACGCCCCAGAGCACGATCAGCCCGAGCACCACGCTCAAGGGCAACAGGGCCTTCCAGCGGATGTAGCTCACGCGGACGGCCACAGCGTCTGGTACAGGTTCCAGAGCTTCGAGCCCTGGAGCATCTGCACGATCTTGAGCTGCTGCACGTAGGCCAGCACGTGCGCGCGATAGCGATCCACCAGCACGCGGAACACGAAGAAGCTCGGCAGCACCAGCACCAGCCAGCTCACGAGGCTACCGAGGACAATCGAGTTGTTGAGCCGCGACAGCGCGACCACCGGCGTGTTCACCACCCAGGTGAAGAACGGCGCCAGCGCATCGTGCGTGAGCAGCGCCATCCCGACGCGGTCGAACAGCGGGTCGAGCGCGAAGCCCAGCGGCGTCGCCAGCGCCCAGCCGAGGAAGACGCCAGGAAAGGACACCGTCGTGAGCATCGCGATCGCGAGCACGACGAGGTTATGCAGGGACATCAACGGCGTGAGGCCGAAGCACAGGCCGATGGCCATTCCCATCCCGACTTGGCCGGGTGTGCCGTCGGAGTTCAGCGCCTTGAACATTGTCTGCAGGAACTTGATCAGCAGCATAGTTCTGAATTCTACCCGCCGGGGGTTTCCGGGGCCACGCGGGGCGCGTAGCATCAGCGGATGCGCCGCCTTCCGCCCAGCCGCCAGCCCGCTGCCTTGCTCAGCCTTCTCGCCGCGCCCGTGCTCGCCGTGGTCGTGCTCGCCGCGCCCGTCCTCGCGGTGGCGCAGGCCCCTGCTCCCGCGCTCTCCCGGGCGGACTCCGTCCTGCTGTACGACGTCCTGAGCGCCGAGGACCGTCGCGATCTCGGGGCCGAGGCACTGGCCCGGGGCGAAGCGCACGCCGACCCGCGCATCGCGCAGATCGCCCGCCGCGCCCGCGCCAGGCTCGCCGACTCGACCTTCGCGGCGCGCACCACCCTCGGCCAGCCGGACGTCGCCCGTCCCTTCCCGTCCTGGCCGGAACCTGAGTGGGCGGCGCGGTATCGCGCGCTCGGCGGACGCGAGGGCAACTGCGCCCCACTGCTCGCCGCGCTGACGGATTCGGCGGTGCAGGTGCGGCAACGGGCCATCATCCTGAGCGGCCAGCGGCGGGATTGCGCGGCGAACACCACGTTGCGTGATGCCCTGCTGCGTTTCATCCAGGCAGGCCGCGGCGAGGGCCTGTCGCGGGCACGCGGCGAGGCGTCCTGGCAGCTTGCCAGCGACGCGCTCCTCGCACTCTCGCGCGTGGATGCCGATGCCTCGGCGGTCGCGCGTGGATTCCTGAGCCGCCATCCGCATCCGATGCTGCGCCGCGCCGCCGCCCGCTCGGCCGTGGTCGTGCGCGACACCAGCACGCTGCGCCTCCTGATGCGGGACGAGGACGGCAACGTACAGGAGGCCGCGCTGCGCGGACTTGCGACGCTCACTGGTCTCGCCTACGAGTCCGACTTCCGTCGGCTGCTCGGCCGCGAGGTGCCGCAGGCCGCGCTGGCGGCGGCGGAGGCGCTCAAGGGGACGACCGATCCCGAGACGAAGCGCGCGGCCGCCGACGAACTCGCGCGCCGCGTCGCGCGCAACTGGGCTTCGGAGCGCGACATCCGCAACGCGCTGCGCGCCGTCGTCGACGAGGCGCCGACCGAAGCCTGGCAGCCCGGCCGCCCCGACTCCCTGCCCTGGGACGTCGTCGCGCTCGCGCTCGGCGAACGGCGCTTCGTGCGCGTGACGATGTCGCGCCTGCACGGCGGCCGCGACTTCACGGTCGAGCTGCGCGGCGACGTTGCGCCCATCCAGGCCGCCCGCGTGCTCGCGCACGTGCGGGCCAACGCCTACGATGGCACGCGCTGGCACCGCGTCGAACCCAACTTCGTGATCCAGGGCGGCAGCCCGCACGACAACGAATACGCGGGCAGCGGCCGCTTCGTCGTGGACGAGCTGAGCACGGTGCCGCACCCGCGCGGCACGGTCGGGATGAGCACGCGTGGGCATTCCACGGGCGACCTGCAGTGGTTCGTCAACCTGCGCGACAACGCGCGATTGACCGCCGACTACACCGTCTTCGGCGTCGTCGTCGAGGGAATGGAGGCCGTGGACGACGTGATGGAGGGCGACCTGATCTACGTGATGCGCGAGGTCAGCGCGCCTCGTCCAGCCCGCCCCTGACGTCGGCGAGCAGTGCGATCAGCGCCCGCTGGTCGCGCTCATCGGGCAGGCCCGCGCTGATGAGCTGCGCGGTCTCCTTGACCAGGGTGTCCATCGCCACGAGCAGGCGCAGGCCCTGATCCGTGATCACGCAGTGTACCACGCGGCGGTCAGCGGACGCGCGGCGCCGCGCCACGTGCCCGGCCTCCTCGAGCTTGTCCATCACCCGCGTAATGCCGGGCGCTTCCTCGATGAGCCGGTCCCGCACAGCGAGCGTGGGCAGGCCGTCCGCCCCCGCCCCGCGCAGGATGCGCAGCACGTTGTACTGCGCGATCGAGATGCCGTAGGGCTCCACCCGCCGCGCGATGGCCCGCCGCACGAGGGCCGCGGTGCGCATCAGCGCGACCAGGGCCTCGTCGGCGGGCGTCTCGAACGGCTTCGACTGCTTGAGTTCGTCCAGCAGGGAGCGGCGTGGCATCCCCAAAAAGCTAGAACCGCAGGGACAGCGTCGCCAACACGGTGCGCGCCGCCACCGGGAAGAAGTACCGCTCCGTGCCATCGGTGTACCCGCTGGCATAGGCCGTCGCGTCGAACAGGTTCTGCACCTGCACGCGCAGCGTCGTGCCGCGCAGCGTGTACGCGGCGCCGAGGTCGGCGAGCGTGAACGCCGGCGTCACCAGCGCGGCGTTGCCGTCGTTGGCCAGCTGCGATTCGGCGACGTGCCGCGCGCTCAGCGAGAGCTCAAGGTCCCGACGCGGCGACCACACGGCTTGGGCGTTGGCGATCAGCGCCGGCGTCAGCACCGGCGGCACGTCACGGTAGGTCGTGGCGGTCGCCTCATCCGTGTACTCGGCGATGCGCGCCCGCATCACGGTCGCGTTGCCGGTGAGCAGCAGCGTCTCGTGCGCCTGCCAGCCGAGTTCCGCCTCCACGCCGATGCGCGAGGAGCGCGGCACGTTCTTGCGGATCTGGCTGCCCGTGACCGCCACCTGGCCGATCGCCGCGATCTCGTTGCGGAACTGCATCGCGAAGGCGTTCACGCTGGCCTGGAGGCGCCCGCGGCGCAGGCGCGCGCCGAGTTCGAGGTCGGTGAGGCGCTCCGGCTTCACGCGCGTGAGCGGCAGCAGCTCGCCGGCGGCGGCATCATCGAGGTCGTCGGCGCCGGCGAACATATCGCTGCGCGTGGGCTCGCGGCTGGCCTGCCCCAGCGCGGCGAACAGCTCGAGCGTCGGCTGCAGGCGCCAGGTCACACCGACCTTCGGGTTCACGAACACCCAGTCCACCGTCGGTTCGCCGAACGTGGTGCCCGGGCTGGCTTCGTAGCGGAACGCGGCGCGGCGCAGCTGGACGTCGGCGTGCAGGTCCACGGCGCCGCGCGTCCAGGTGCCCTTCACGAAGGCGCTCTGCTCCTGCTTGTGGCCCGTGTTGTCGTACACGCGGTTCGTGTAGTCCGGCGTGACGAAGAGAAAGTGGTCGCGGGCGTAATCGCTCACGTGCGCGCCGGCCGTGAGCGTCGTCCGCTCGCCCGTCCACTGCAGCGTCGAGAGCGCACCGTACCAGACGTGGTCGAGGTTGAAGCGCCAGAGCGTCGGATCGCCGACGTTGACGTCGTACCAGCCGCCGGCGCTGTTGCGGTAGCCGGTGGTGGTGAGCGTGAGGCCAGGCCGCAGCACACGCGTGTACTGCAGGCTCAGCATCTCCTGCCGGAAGTTGTCGCGCTCGTCCTCGCCCATCGGGTTCACGCGCGGGTTCGTCGCGAGCTGCGCCTCGCTCGGCGCATAGTAGGCCAGCTGCATCTTCGAGCGGCCGGCGAAGCCCGTGAACTTGAGCGCGTCGCGTTCGCCGAACCAGCCGAAGGACGCGAAGCCGGAGAGGGCGCGATTTCCGGAATGCTCGCGGTAGCCGTCGGTCTCCTGCGCCGAGACGCGCCCGTAGGCGGCGAAGCGTCCGATGGCGCCGGTGGCGGCCTCGAGGCTCGAGCGCCGCGTCCCCCACGAGCCGCCCGTCACCTGCAGTTCGCGGAAGGCCGGCGTCGCGAGCAGCGGCAGCGACTCGAAGTCCAGCGAGCCGGCGAAGGCCGCCGTGCCGAAGGCGCTCGACCCCACGCCGCGTTGCACGCGCACGGAGTGCATCGAGTTCATAAAGTCCGGCACGTTGGAGAAGTACAGCACCTGGTCTTCCGGGTCGTTGAGCGGGACGCCGTCGATCGAGATGCTGAGGCGCGTCTGGTCCACGCCGCGCAGGCGGATGGAGCTGTAGCCGGAGAAGGTGCCCGCGTCGGAGGCGGCGGTGATGCCCGTGGCCCCGAGCAGGGCCAGCGGCGCGTCCTGGCCGACGTAGCTGCGTTCGATGGTCTTGCGGTCGAGTACCGTTTGCGCCGTGGGCGCGGCGCCACCCGCGCGCACGGCGCGGACGACGAAGGTCTCGAGCGTGTCGCGGGCCGCGCTCGTGTCGCGCGGTACGCCCTGCTGCGCGCCGAGCGGCAGCGCGACCAAGGCGGCGAGTACAACTGTGGAACGGAACATCAGCGGAGTCCTCGTGAAGTGAAGAGAACGCCGAAGTGCTGGGCCTCACGGGACCGTGGCGCGTCGCAGATGCACGACGGCCGCGCCCCCGTGAGCGGGTGGCGCGGCCGGGAATCGGTCACGACACTCGCCGCACTCCCTACGCCGGTCTAAACCGGGTCAGGTTCCAAGAGTGTTTCTCAACTTCGCGTTCGCGAAGTACCCCTGGCGGCTGTCCCGAAGGGATAATCGTTTCGGGCGCGCGGCGCCAGCGTGGGCGGGCAGTGCGCGCGGAATGCGACGTGCGCGAACTACGCCGCGTTGCGCGGCGCCTGCGGCGGCGTGGGCCGCTCCATCGTCACGCCGGCGTCGCCCTCGGGCAATCGGCCGGCCAACAACTCGCTCATCGGCCGTGTCGTCTCGAACTGCGCGAGGATGATGCGCAGGATCGCCGTGAGCGGCGCGGCGAGCAGCATCCCGACCACGCCCCAGAGCAGGCCCCAGAACACGAGGGCGGCGAGGATCGTCACCGGACTCAGGTTCAGGTTCTGGCCCATCAGCAAGGGATCGAGCCCGTTGCCGATCACCAGCTGCACGACGGTCATCAG
This sequence comes from uncultured Gemmatimonas sp., assembly GCA_964649965.1. GTDB lineage: Bacteria > Gemmatimonadota > Gemmatimonadetes > Gemmatimonadales > Gemmatimonadaceae > Pseudogemmatithrix. Next base: position 26,983 of record CAZYQM010000002.1, on the reverse strand, counting down.
CACGATGAGCGCGATGACCGGCCCCATCGTCTCGTACTGCACCAGCGCGACGGGGATCGGCAGGAGCGTGGCGATGATGCTGCCGATGCTCGGGATGAAGTTCAGCACGAAGGTCACCACGCCGAACACCAGCGCGAGCTCGATGCCGAACGCCGCGAGGATCACCCAGAACAGCACGCCCGTCGTCAGCGAGATGAGCGTCTTGAGCACCAGGTAGCGCCGGATGTCGCGGTCGATCTGCCGGAAGACGGGATGCTTGATCAGCTGCCGCGTGCGGCCGAGCAGCAGGAAGATCACGAAGAGCAGCACCAGCGTCCCGTTCTGCACGAGGCTGAAGGCGAAGCCGGCGCCACCCTGCACCACCTTCTGCGTCGGCAGCTCGCTGATCGCGCTCACGACGGCGTCGCGGCTGAGCGCGAGGCCGCGGCCGTCGAGCCACTCCGTGAGCGACGAGACGGCGTCGAGCAGCTTGACCTGGTAGATGTCCGCCGAGCCGAGCAGGCCGCGCGCCGAGGTCAGGAACAGCAGGCCCAGCGCCGACAGCACCACGCCGACGATGAGCATCACCACCAGCGTCGAGAGCCACCGCGTGAAGCGCAGCCTGAGCTCGAGGAAGTCGGCGATCGGCGACACGAGATAGTACACGATCGTCGCCACGACCAGCGGCACCAGCACCGGTCGCGTGAACGCCAGCCCCATCGTGATGGCCACGGCGGCAATCACCACCAGCGACACAGTCGCCAGCGTTGCTTGTTCGTCGTGCAGCGGATTGCGGAGGAGGGCCATTCCGAAAGCTAGGGAGGGACGCGCCCCGGGGTCAGTTGCCGGCCTGGGCCGTACGGCTCGGGGCGCGGTAGAACGCGTTGTTGATGAGGGACATCGTGTAGTGCTGCACGTAGGCCTGCAGGCGCCGCGAGACTTCCGTGCGCAGCGCCTCCGGCATCGTACCCTCCGACCCCCCGGTCCGTTCACGCAGGTACGGCAGCACCCGCTCGCTGCCGTCCGGCCGGCGCTCCAGCACCCCCTCGGCGCGGACCAGCCAGTACGTCTCGTCGGTGGTCAGCACCGCCTCGCCCGGCCGCTCCACGAACAGCGAATGCCCGAAGCGCGGCACGCGCTCCGGCCGCACCCCGGCGTAATCGAGGATCGTCGGGAAGAGGTCCACGTGCTGCACCACGCGGCGCGGATCCAGCGCCGGCAGGTGACCGCCCGGGTGATACAGCAGCGTCGGCACCATATATCTTCCCACCGGCGTGTCGTAACGCGGCGAGCGCGACGGCGGCGTGTGGTCGCCGGTGATCACGAACAGCGTGTTCTCGAACCACGGTTGCTCGCGCGCCACCTCGAAGAAGCGCCGCACCGCGAGGTCCGTGTACGCCACGCTCGCGTGGATCTCCCGCGAGCCCTTCGGCAGCGAATCCGCGTACCTGGCCGGCAGCCGGTACGGATGGTGCGTGCTGATCGTGAACATCGTCGCGAACCACGGCTCGCGGAACGTGCCGACGTGCCGCACCGCGAACTGCAGCGCCTCCTCGTCGAACAGCCCCCAGTGCCCATCGAAGGCCTCCCGCTGCACCTCCTCCGGGAATCGCTCCAGCGGGTAGAAGTCCTCGATGCCCGCCAGCGACGCGATCGCATCGAAGTACATCGTGCCCTTCACCGCCCCGTGGAAGAAGCTCGTGTGGTAGCCGGCGTCGCGCAGGAAGTGCCCGAGCCCGATCCACTGGTTGCTCTGGTAGCGGCTCACGGCGATGCTCTGCCCGCGATACAGCGGCACGCCCAGCAGGATGCTGGGCAGCGCGTCCATCGAGCGCCGGCCGTTGGCGAAGCTCTCCGTGTAGAACGTGCCCTGCCCGCGCAGCGAGTCGAGGAAGGGCGTGAGCTCCGGGTGATCGCGGTCCACGCCGCCCCAGAACTCCGTCGCGTAGCTCTCGAGGATCAGGAGCACGATGTTCTGCGGCTGCTTGGGCATCGCCGCACCCATCGCCTCGGCGAAGCCGTACGAGGTCTGCAGGATCGAGTCCACGTCGCGCTCGTCCGCGAAAAACGCCACCGGCTCCAGCGCACGGTCGCGCGGCGACTGCAGCAGCGTGAACGCCGAGTTCAGCGTCAGCACGCCGACCTCGTGGCTGCCGCCGGAGAAAGCGTGGATCGGGTTGAGCGGCTTCTTCTGGAATCCGCCGCGCGCGGCGATCACCGTCGCGACGATTACGGCGAGGCCCGACGCGACGCGGCGCCAGCGCGGCACCGGCGCCGCCGCTTCCACCGCCGCGCGCGGGTACACGAAGATCAGCGCCGCGAGCAACCCCAGCCCCAGCGCCGTAAGTCCCGCGAAGTTCAGGA
>CAZYQM010000002.1:21716-24630 GCA_964649965.1 uncultured Gemmatimonas sp. | reverse complement strand
CGTCAAGGCGAAGACGTCCATCGTCACGCGCGTCCCCGTGAACGGGTAGTAGCCGACGTCGCCGACCATCACGATCGTCGCCGCGCCGTTCACGACGACGAACAGCCCGCGCAACATCCACTGGTACCATCGCCGGGCCAGCCAGGCCGCCGGCGCGAGCGACAGCAGGATGAACGGGATGTTCGTGTAGGCGATCGCCGACAGGTCGAAGCGCAGGCCGTGCAGGAAGGCGCCGGCGATCTCCGGCAGCGCCACATTGGCGAACACGCCGCGATGGTCCACGTAGAACGTGAGACGCACGGCCGTGTAGACGGCGAGCGCGAGGCCCAGCCGCCCGAGGAGGACGCCGATGGGGTTGCGCCAGAAGCGGCGCGGGGACGAGAACGATTCCATTACTGGCCGAAACGCGTGACGCGGGGGGACGGTGCAATATGCCACCGTCCCCCCGCCCCGTGTGAATCGCGCCGCCCGGCGGCGGCCCGCCGGCTCAGCTCGCCCGGATGTACAGCGCCTGCGCCTCGCGCTGCGCGTGCAACACCGCGAACACGCCTGAGGGCTGCAGGATCACGCCCGGCACCAGCGCCGCCACCGCGCGCTCCTTCGCCACCGCCGCGCTCACGCCGTCCACCGTCGCGATGTGACCGGCAACCACGGCGAGTGCCAGGTCGCAAGCCAGCGCCACGCCGCCGCGCTTGATGAACTCCGGCAGCGCGAAGCTCGCCTGCGGCTGCGGCAAGCCATCCGCCGCGCCGATCAGCGCCGGATTCCGGCGCGTCGGCTGCTCGGTCACCGGATGCGTCGCCTTCGACATCTCGGCCAAGCCATAGCGATCCCACGCCGACTGCTGCATCGCCAGCACGATCGCGTTGTGCCGCAGCACCAGCGCCGTCGAGAGCTCCGACTCGGCGATACCGAGGATCTGTCGGTACTGCGCGGCCCAGATGGACGCGCGCCAGACGCCGTAGCCGCTCTCGACTTCCGGTACGTCGAACACGGTCCGGATACGCCCGGTGAGCCGGCGCGTCCACGCCGTCTCCCACGCAGCCCCCTGGGGGCCGGTGGTGCTGGGCAGCGGCGCCGCCGCCAGCGCCTCGGGCAGGGCGGCCAGACCGAGCCCGAGGCCGCCGAGGGCCATCGCGCCGGTGGTGAGACTGCCAATGAACTGTCGCCGGTCAGGTTGCATCGCGCTGAGTCCTGTTGAGGGTTCAACTGGACTGCGCAGGAGGCGGTCGAGACCCGACACGCCCCCAGAACGCACGCGCGGCGGACATCCGGCGATGCCCGCCGCGCGATGGTCCGACAGTAGCTGGGGCGGGACTCGAACCCGCGACCCCGGCATTATGAGTGCCGTGCTCTAACCAGCTGAGCTACCCAGCCATTTCCTGGAGCAATGCAAGATAACAGCAGCGGTCCCACGTCTCCAAGACCTCGAAACAACGAGGCACCCTCCGGAGAGGGTGCCTCGGGTCCTACGAGTAGCGGGGGCGGGATTTGAACCCGCGACCTTCGGGTTATGAGCCCGACGAGCTACCAGGCTGCTCCACCCCGCGGTAGTGAAGGAAGAATACTCGGCTCACCCCCAAAGTTCAAGGCGGGCGCCGCCCTCTGGCGGCGTCGCGCCCTGCGCACCAGCTTCCGCGCGTAGGCCCACCCCCCTGCCCGAGCTTCGGAATGTCCCTCAGCCGTCGCGACCTCCTGCGGGTCGCCGCTGTCGCCGCCGTCCCCGCGGCACTCCCCGACGCCCTGCACGCCGCCATCCCCGACGCCGAGTGGACCGCCGACGCGCTCACCCGCCTCGCCGAACGGCCACGCATCCTCGCCGCCGACGAGCGCGCGACGATCAGCGCGATCGCCGATGCGATAATCCCGCGCAGCGAGATGCCGGGTGCGCTCGACGTGGGCGCGCCCGATTTCATCGAGCTCCTGCTCGCCGAGTGGCTGCCGGCAGCCGAGGTGACCGCGTTTCGCGCGGGTGTCAGCGCGCTCGACGCGCGCGCCCGAGAGCGACACGGCGCGGCCTGGCCGGCGCTCGCGAGCGAGAGCGCGACCGCGGAGATTGCCTGGGCGGAGGCCAGTACGCCCGAGCCCAGCGACGCGCAGCGCGCGCTGCGACGCATCAAGGGCTGGACCGTACACGCCTGGATCAGCAGCGAGACCGTGCAGAAGCAGGTCATCCGCACGAACATCACGCCGGGCAAGTACGAGGGCTGCGTGACGCGGCCCGCGCCGATCGGCGGGGGGCGCTGAGATGACGCAACAGCGACGTCGCTTCGACGCCATCGTCGTCGGCTCCGGCATCGCCGGCGGCTGGGCGGCCAAGGAGCTCACCGAACGCGGCCTGCACACGCTGGTGCTCGAAGCCGGCGGTCCGATCGATCCCGCGACCGACTACACCGAGCACGTGCAGTCGTACCAACTGCGCTTCAAGGGCTACGGTGACCGCAAGAAGCTCGAGCGCGACCAGCCCATCCAGCGCGAGTGCTATGCCTGCGACGAAGCGGGCTCGAAGTTCTTCGTGAACGACAACGAGAATCCGTACACCACGCCCGACGACGCGCCCTTCCGTTGGATCCGCGGGCGGCACGTCGGCGGACGCTCGATTATGTGGGGCCGCCAGGTGTACCGCTGGAGCGACCTCGACTTCGAGGCCAACGCCAAGGACGGCCACGGCAACGACTGGCCGATCCGCTACGCCGACATCGCGCCCTGGTACTCGCACGTCGAACGCTTCATCGGTGTGAGCGGCGCCACGGAAGGCCTCGCGCAACTGCCCGACGGCGACTTCCTCCCGCCGATGCAGATGACCTGCGTCGAACAGGTCGCGCGCGAGAAGATCCTCGGCGCCTTCGGCGGCCAGCGCGTGATGACGATCGGCCGCGCCGCCGTGCTCACGCGCAACCACAACGGCCGCGCC
>CAZYQM010000002.1:16698-21706 GCA_964649965.1 uncultured Gemmatimonas sp. | reverse complement strand
GCGCCGCTTGCCACTACTGCGGTCCCTGCGAACGCGGCTGCATCACGCATTCGTACTTCTCCTCCAACGGCTCGACGCTGCCGGCCGCGGCCGCCACCGGACGCCTCACGCTGCGTCCGCACAGCGTGGTGGCCGAGGTGGTGCACGATCCGCGCACGGGCCGCGCGCGCGGCGTGCGCGTGATCGACGCGCAGACGATGGAGGAGACGCTCTACGAGGCGCGCGTCGTCTTCCTCTGCGCCTCGGCCTTCGAGTCGGTGCGCATCCTGATGAACTCGACGAGTTCCGCGCACCCGCAGGGGATGGGCAACGCCAGCGGCACGCTCGGCAAGTACATAATGGACCACCATATGCTCTGGGGCGCGGGCGGCGTAATGCCCGGCTTCGAGGACCGCGTCACCGCGGGACGGCGGCCCAACGGCATCTACGTCGCGCGCTTCCGCAACACCAAGCAGTCGGCGCAGAGCCCGGACTTCCTGCGCGGGTATGGGATGCAGGGTGGCTCGGGCCGCTCGGCCTTTCGCGGCGCGGGCAGCGGCGCCGAGTACAAGCAGCGCCTGCTCAACGAACTCGGGCCGTGGACGCTGTCGATCAACGGCTGGGGCGAGACGCTGCCGGACGCGGCCAATCACCTCGCGCTCGATCCGAACGTGAAGGACAAGTGGGGCATCCCCGCCCTGCGCATCAGCTGCAAGTGGGGCGACAACGAACGCGCGATGATGCGCGATATGACGACGAGCGCCGTCGAGATGCTCGAGGCGGCCGGCGCGCGCGACATCTGGCAGAACCGCCCCGACGTACCGCCCGGGCTGTGCATCCACGAGATGGGCGGCGCGCGGATGTCCCGCACGCCCGGCGAGGGCGTGCTCAACCGCGACAACCAGGTCTGGGACGTGCCGAACGTCTTCGTCACCGATGGCGCGTGTATGGCGAGCAGCGCCTGCCAGAATCCCAGCATCACCTATATGGCGATCACGGCGCGTGCCGCGGCCGCCGCGGTCGAGAAGCTCGACCGGAGAGAACTGTGAGCGTGACGCGACGCAGTGCCATCAAGAAGGGGCTCGGGGCCGCGGCGGCGATGGCCTCAGCGCCGGCGATCGCCGCGGCCGGCGCGCTCGCGCACGACGACGGCAACCGCGCGCACGAGAGTCCGTCGGCGCCGAGCGTGCGCAGCGCCGCGCCGTACCGGCAGAGCGTCGCGCGCTGGTGCTTCGGCAACGTACCGCTGCCCGAACTCTGCGCGCAGGCGAAGCGCATCGGACTCGACGGCATTGACCTGCTCAGCGAGAACGAGTGGGACGTCCCCAAGCAGCACGGCCTCGTCTGCACGGTCGCCAACGGGCCGGGCCCGATCGCCGACGGCTGGAACCGCCCCGACCTGCACGACCGCCTCGTCGCCGAGAGCGAACGCCTGCTGCCGCTGGTCGCGCGCGCGGGCATCGCGCAGATGATCGTCTTCTCCGGCAATCGCCGCGGGTTGTCCGACGCCGAGGGCATCGCCAACTGCGTCGCGGGCCTCAAGCGCATCATCCCGCTCGCCGAACGCCTCGGCGTCACGCTCGTGATGGAGATGCTCAACAGCAAGGTGGACCACCGCGACTACCACGCCGACCGCACGGAGTGGGCCGTCGAGGTGGCACGCGGCCTGCAGTCGGAGCGCTTCAAGCTGCTCTACGACATCTACCATATGCAGATAATGGAAGGCGACGTCGTGCGGACCATCGAGCGCTTCGCGCCGTTCATCGCGCACTACCACACGGCGGGCAATCCCGGCCGGCACGAGCTCGACGAGACGCAGGAGCTCTACTATCCCCGCATCGCGAGGGCCATCGCCGGCACGGGCTTCAGCGGCTTCGTCGCGCACGAGTTCATCCCCACGGGCGATCCCTTCGGCAAGCTCGCGGCGGCGCAGCGGATCTTCGCGGCGGTCTAGAGAACTTCAGTCACCACGAAGGCACGAAGGGAGCCGCAACAATCTCTCGGCCCCGCAACCCTGACGAAGCGATGCTTCTCGGGGTCGCGGGGCCGACGGTTTGCAGGGGCCCTTCGTGCCTTCGTGGTGAACGCAGTTCGTCGTTCAGTCCGGATCGGCGTACCGGTACAGCACCTCGCCGGGCTTCACCATCCCGAACTCCTCGCGCGCGATGCGCTCCTGCGTCGCGGGGTCCGTCTCGACCAAGCGCTTGTACGCCGCCAGCGAATCCACGCGCCGCTGCAGCGAGTCCACCTCGGCCACTGCGCGGGCCAACCGCCGCTTCTGGCTGAAGAGGTCCGTGGTGCCGTACTCCCCGCCCTGCAGCGCGAAGCTCAGCGCAGCGATGGCCAACGCGCCCACGGCCACGCGCGCCGCGATCCAACCCGGCGTGCGGGGCGCCGTGGAACCGGATGACGCGGGACGGGAGCGCTTGCGCGTGGCCATTGCAGTGCGTGACGGCGTCAGCGGGGCGGGAGGCAGCAGCGCCCCCGCCCCGCGTCCGCTCACTCGATCCCGTAGATGCCGCCGCCCGGATACTCGGCGTGCAGGCCCAGCTCCTGCTCGATGCGCAGCAGCTGGTTGTACTTCGCCACGCGGTCCGTGCGGCTGGCCGAGCCCGTCTTGATCTGGCCGGCGTTCGTCGCGACCGCGAGGTCGGCGATGAACGTGTCCTCGGTCTCGCCCGAACGGTGCGAGATGATCGAGCGGTAGCCGTTGCGGTCGGCCATCTCGATGGTCTCCAGCGTCTCGGTCAGCGTGCCGATCTGATTGACCTTCACGAGGATCGCGTTCGCGACGTCCTCCTCGATGCCGCGCGCGAGGAACTCGACGTTCGTCACGAAGAGGTCGTCGCCGACGAGCTGCACGCGGTCGCCGAGCGCCTCGGTGAGGCGGCCCCAGCCTTCCCAGTCGCCTTCGGCCATGCCGTCCTCGATGGACACGATCGGATACTTCCGCAGCCACTTCGCGTAGAGCTCGACCATTTCGTCGGCCGTCTTGGTACCGGCGCCGCTCTTCTTGAACGTGTACTTGCCCTTCGCGTAGAGCTCGCTGGCGGCGCAGTCGAGCGCGAGCGCGATCTCCGTGCCCGGCTGGTAGCCCGCGGCCTCGATGGCTTCCATCACGACGTCGAGCGCGGCCTCGTCGCTCTTCAGGTCCGGCGCGAAGCCGCCTTCGTCGCCCACGCCGGTCGAGAGCTTGCGCTTGACCAGCACCTTCTTGAGCGAGTGGAACACTTCCGTGCCCATCCGCAGCGCCTCGCTGAACGACGCCGCGCCGACGGGCACGATCATATACTCCTGGAAGTCCACCGTGTTGGTGGCGTGCGCGCCGCCGTTGAGGATGTTCATCAGCGGCACGGGCATCGTGCGGGAGAGCGGGCCGCCGAGGTAACGGTGCAGCGGCAGGTCCACGCTCGCCGCGGCGGCACGGGCCGCCGCCATCGAGACGGCGAGCATCGCGTTCGCGCCGAGCTTGGCCTTGTTCTTCGTGCCGTCCAGCGCGAGCATCGCGCGGTCGATGCCCATCTGGTCCACCACGTCCATCCCGATCAGCTCGGGCTCGATGAACTTGCCGACGTTCTGCACGGCCTTGCGCACGCCCTTGCCGAGGTAGCGCTTGGCGTCGCCGTCGCGCAGCTCGTTGGCCTCGTGCTCACCCGTGGACGCGCCGCTCGGCGCCGCCGCACGGCCGTAGGTGCCGTCCTCGAGGACGACTTCGGCTTCGACAGTGGGATTGCCGCGCGAGTCGAGGATTTCGCGGGCCTGGACGGCGATGATCGTGGACATATGCGTATGGGATCGGATCGTGGAATCAGGAGGAACTGCTGGAATCTACTGCGAGTCGGCCGGTGTCGGACTCTCTGCGGCGCGTCCCGCCGCGAGCGCCGGCACGCCGTACTCGCGTGCGAGGCAGGCCTGCATCGCCTCGTGCGTCAGCTCGGCGAGCCGGTCGCGGTCGTCATAGCTCATCCCCGCCGATGCGATCGGCGGCAGGAAATGCAGGTGGATCGTGCCCGGCCGCACGAGGAACTTGCCCTTGGGATTCACCGCTTGCTGGCCATAGACCACCACCGGCACGATCGGCGCCTGTGCCTGGATGGCCAGCACGAAGGGGCCCTTCTTGAACGGGCGCAGCGGATACGCGTCGCCGCGCGTGCCCTCGGGGTACACCGCCACCGACGCGCCGGCCTGGATACGCTTCGTCGCCAACGAGTACGAGCCGAAGGCCGCCTTCCGGTTCGCGCGCTCGATCGGGATCATCCCCGCGGCGAGCATCGCCTTGCCGAACAGCGGAATCTTGAACAGCTCGACCTTCGCCACGAACTTGATCCAGCGCAGCGTGGCGGCGACGGCGAGCACGTCGTAGTTGGCGACGTGGTTCACCGCGAAGATGTGGCGCTCGCCGGTCTTGTGTTCGGTGCCGTGCTCCACGAGCCGCACGCCGCTCATCCAGAGGATGCTGCGCGACCACAGCCGCGGCGCGAGGTCGTAGGGCGAGCCGACGCGGTCGCGCACGCGGAACAGCGCGGCGAGCAGCACCCAACTGCCGAAGACCAGCGTGCTCAGGATGGTGCCGATGAGGACGAACGTGGCGCGGATCACGCGAGAGCCTCGGCGCCGGCTACCGGCTGACGGCGCGGACGCATCACCGCGCGAAGTGGTCGTGGGCGCCGGGCAGCGCGACCTGCCGCCCCTCGCGTTCGGCCCGCACGGCCGCGGCACCGCTGGCCTCCACGCGCCCGATCGCCGTCAGCGGCAGTCCCCCGTGCGCGGCCGCGAAGGCCTGCACGTCGAGCGACGGCCCCGCGACGAGCAGCTCGTACTCTTCTCCGCTCCGCAAAGCCTCATCCACGCCGACGCCGTCCACGCAGGGAATCGCATCGAGGTCGAGCACGCAGCTCACCCCGCTCGCCGCCGCGAGATGCGCGACGTCACCCGCGAGTCCATCCGACAAATCGATCGCCGCGGTGGCACCCTGCGCAGCGAGCCAGGTGCCGGCCGCCAACCGCGCCTCGGGCCGCGCGAAGCGCGC
>CAZYQM010000002.1:14174-16688 GCA_964649965.1 uncultured Gemmatimonas sp. | reverse complement strand
GGCGAGCGCCGCCCCAGGTCCGCCGATGCGCCCCGTCACGTAGAGCCTGTCGCCAGGCCGCGCACCCGCACGCACGAGCGGCCTCGCCGCGTGACCGAGCACCGTGATGGCCAGCGCGAGGCGATCGCCCGCCGTCACGTCACCGCCGACGATCGGCGCCTGCGCAGCGCGCGTCGCCGCCGCGATGCCCTCCGCGAGCGCCGGCAACTCAGCGCGCCAGTCGCGCGGGACGGTGAGTGCGAGCAGCACGCCCATCGGCTGCGCACCCATCGCCGCGAGGTCGCTCAGCGCGGCCTGCGTCGCCCGCCAGCCGATCTCTTCCGGCGTGAGCCACGCGCGACGGAAATGCACGTCCTCGACGGTCGTATCCGTGCTCACGACGAGCTTCTCGCCCGCCGGCACGTCGAGCAGCGCCCCATCGTCGCCGACGCCGCGCGCCGCCGAGCCCCACTGGTCGAGCAAGGCACGCACCGCGTCGAACTCCTTGCCCGGCCCCATCGCGACGTGATCGCTCACAACGCCGACCCCACCGACGGCAGCGCCGTCAACACGGCGGCGTGACGCGCAGGTTCATCCAACCGCCAGGCGAAGCGCAGCGCCTCGACGACATCTTCCAGCGAGGTACCGCGCACCGAGCCGCGCTCGGCGGCGATCTCGCCCGCGCGCCCGTGTACCCAGCAGGCCGCGCAGGCCGCCGCGAACGGATCGCCCGTCTGCGCCAGCAAGGTCGCGACGATGCCAGCGAGCACGTCGCCGCTGCCCGCGGTGCCGAGCACCGGGCTGCCGCTCGCACTCACCGCCACGCGCCCGTCGGGCGCGGAGATCACTGTCGGCACGCCCTTGAGCACCACCGTCGCGCCTAACTGCTTGGCCAGCTCGACGCCGACCGTGAAGCGCTCGGCGCTCACGCTCGCGCCGTCGCGGCGCAGCAGCCGTCCCGTCTCCACCGGATGCGGCGTGACGATCGCCGGCCGCGCGCCGAGCAGCGAGCCGAGCATCCGCGGCTCGCCCTCGAACACATTGAGCGCGTCGGCATCGAGCACCACGGGCCCCTTCCACTCGACGAGCAGCCGCTCGACCAGTGCGCGCGTCATCGCCGTGCGACCGAGTCCGGGGCCGAGCAGCAGGCAGTGCGTCCAATGCAGCACGCGGTCCTGATCTTCGGCGGTCACCGGCCAGCGGCCTGCCATCGTCTCCGGCAGCGCGGCCTGCACCACCGGCACGTTCGTCGGCGCGACCAGCAACTGCACCATCCCGATGCCCGAGCGCATCGCGCCGCGCGCGGCGAGCATCGGCGCACCGGCCATTCCCTCGCCACCACCGACGATGCCCAGCCGGCGGCGCACGCCCTTGTGGGCGTCGGCGGGAATCGGCGGGATCGCGCCGCGCACGAAGGCCGCGTCCACCAGCGTCGGCGCGCCGTCCGCGAGCGCGGCGTGCTCGCCGAGTCCGATGTCGAGGCAGACGATCGCGCCGCATTCATCGCGACGCAGCAGATGGCCGCGCTTGAGCGTGCCGAAGGCGAGGGTGATATCCGCGCGTACGGTCTCGCCGCCGGCGCCCGTGGTGGCGTCAATGCCGCTCGGCAGGTCCAGCGCGACCACCGTGGCGCCCGCGGCCCGTGCCGCGGCGATGGCCTGCACGTGCGGCTGCAGCGGTTCGCGCAGCGGACCCGTCGCGCCGGTACCGAGCAGCGCATCCACCACTACCGCGGGATGCGGCGGCTCGCTCGACGACGCGAGCACCTCCCGTGCCTCGCGGCAGGCGCGGCGCGCGTCGTCCGTGCCCGCCGGCAGGGCCTCGACGACCTGCACCGGGCAGCCGGTGCGCGCGAGTTCGCCCGCGATCACCCAGCCATCGCCACCGTTGTTGCCGCCCCCGCAGTAGATCACGGCACCCGCCGTGCGCACGTCCGGGAACTGCGCCAGGATCGCCTGCGCGGCCGCCGTCCCCGCCCGATGCATCAGCGCGTAGCTCTCGACGCCCGCCGCGATGGCCGCCGCATCGCGCGCCGCCGCCTGGCCCGCGGTCGTCACGCGCACGGGCATCGCGGGCACGGCACTCAGGGGTGCAGGCATCGCTGGCGGCGGCGACGCCTCAGGCGTCGGCCGGGGTGATCCACGGATAGGCGCGATCGAAGGCCTCGTGGAAGTCGAACACGTCGGCGAAGTCGTCCTTGCTGTCCTGCGGCTGGCTCATCAGCAGCCCGGTGTCCACCAGCGCGAAGACGATCTCGCCGATGTCCATCGTGTTGCGGATGCCCCAGTGATCGAGCACCGTGCGCGCGAGCACGCCGTAACGCTGGATGGCCAGCTCGCGGCAGCCCTGCGCCAGCTCGCGCCCGCTCAGGTGCCGGCGCTCGGGCAGCTTCTGCTGCACCAGTTCCAGCGCCGCGAGCACGAACAGGTACGCGCGTTCGTCGTACCGCGATTCGCGCAGGCGAATGCGGTCGAAGACCCCGTCACGGAACGCGAGTTCGGGCATCGCCACGTCAGAGGTAGAGCGGGAACTCGG
>CAZYQM010000002.1:3825-14164 GCA_964649965.1 uncultured Gemmatimonas sp. | reverse complement strand
TGAAGCTTGGCGATCTTCAGTTGCTCGTCAGCATCGGCCGTCATCGCGTGCACCTCGCGCTTCACCGCGCTGAGCACGGCCTCGTCTTCCGGCGCGGCCAGCACGCGGTCGATGAGCCCCGCGATGCGCACCATCTCCGGCTCGCGCATCCCGCGCGTGGTCACCGCCGGCGTGCCGATGCGGACGCCGCTGGTCACGAACGGCGACTGCGTCTCCTTCGGCACGGTGTTCTTGTTCACCGTGATGCCGGCCTTGTCGAGCGCGTTCTCCGCCAGCTTGCCGGTGAGCGTCGCGCCCTTCGTGCGCAGGTCGCAGAGCATCAGGTGGTTGTCCGTACCGCCCGACACCACGTGCACGCCGTGCAGCACCAGCTGCGCGGCCATCGCCTGCGCGTTCTTCACCACCTGCACGCAGTAGTCCTTGAACTCCGGCCGCAGCGCCTCGTGGAAGGCCACCGCCTTCGCGGCGATCACGTGCTCCAGCGGTCCGCCCTGCGTGCCAGGGAACATCGCCTTGTCGATCGCCTTCGCGTGCTCGGCCTTGCAGAGGATCAGGCCGCCGCGCGGGCCGCGCAGCGTCTTGTGCGTCGTCGTCGTGACGACGTCGGCGTGCGGCACGGGGCTCGGATACACGCCCGCCGCGGCGAGGCCGGCGAAGTGCGCCATATCCACCATAAAGACCGCGCCGACTTCCTTGGCCGCCTCGGCGAACTGCGCGTAGTCGAGCACGCGCGAGTACGCCGAGTAGCCGGCGATGATGAGCTTCGGCTTCTCCTTGCGCGCGATCTCGCGCATCTGCGCGTAGTCGATCAGCCCGTTGTCATCCACGCCGTAGTGCACGGCGCGGTAGTTGAGGCCGGAAAAATTCACCGGGGAGCCGTGCGTGAGATGCCCGCCCTGCGAGAGGTCGAGGCCCATCACGGTGTCGCCGGGCTTGAGGAACGCGAGGTACACCGCCGCGTTCGCCGTCGCGCCGGAGTGCGGCTGCACGTTGGCGTGGTCCGCAGCGAAGAGCTTCTTGGCGCGGTCGATCGCCAGCTGCTCCACCTTGTCCACGACCTCGCAGCCGCCGTAGTAGCGCTTGCCCGGCAGGCCCTCGGCGTACTTGTTCGTCAGCGACGAGCCCATCGCCTCGAGCACCGCCGGCGACACGAAGTTCTCGCTGGCGATCAATTCGAGATGGTCGCTCTGCCGCTTGGTCTCCTCGGCGATGAGCGCGGCGATCTCCGGATCGGTGCCGAGCAGCTGCTGCCCCGGCAGGCGACGGTCCCAGGTGTTCCAGCCCGGCTTCACTTGTCCCCCGAGTGTTCGTGGCCCGTGGCGTCGATCTTGTCCACGCGCTTCTGGTGGCGACCGCCCTCGAACGGCGTCTCCAGCCAGGTCTTGAGGATCAGCACGCCATCTGCCTCGCTCACGAAGCGCGCGGGCAGGACGAGGACGTTCGCGTCGTTGTGCTGCCGCGCCAGCGCGGCGATCTCCGGCGACCACGCCACCGCGGCGCGCACGCCGTGGTGGCGGTTCGCCGCGTAGCTCATCCCGAGCCCCGTGCCGCAGAGCAGCACGCCGCGCTTCACTTCCCCGCGTTCGACCTTCTCGGCCAGCGGATGCGCATAGTCCGGATAGTCCGTGGAGGTCGGCGAATCGGTGCCGAGGTCCTCCACCTCGTATCCGAGGTCCCGCAGGGCACGGCTCAGGTGCTGCTTGAGCTCGTACCCGGCGTGGTCCGAGGCGATCGGGATGCGCTCCGCCATCAGGCCTTCCGCGGCCACTGCGGCCAGGTGCGCATCATCCCGTGCACGGCGGCGATGCGCTGCTCGGCGAGCTTGTCGGCCGCGAGATACGTCAGCATCCCGTGGTCCTTGGCGATCTTGTACACGCCGAGCACGGTGTCGAAGATCTCGTCGGCCTTGCGCAGCGCACGCTCGCGCGACCAGCCCGCGACCTCGCTGTACACGTTGATCACGCCGCCGGCGTTGGCGACGAAGTCCGGCGTGTAGAAAATGCCGCGCTTCTCCAGCGCCTCGCCGTGCTTCTCCGGCTCGAGCAGCTGGTTGTTGGCGCCGCCGCAGACGACCTCGACCTTGAGCTTGCCGATCGTGTCGTCGTTGAGGATCGCGCCGAGCGCGCAGGGCGCGAAGATGTCGGCCTTCTCGGCGTAGATGGCGTCCCCCTCGACGGCCTTGGCGCCGAACTCCTCGACGATCTTCTTGACGCGCTCCGGCCGGATGTCCGTCACGACCAGCTTGGCGCCGACGTTGTGCAGCTCGCGGCAGAGGTAGCTGCCGACGTTGCCGAGGCCCTGCACCAGCACAGTCTTGCCGTCCAGCGACGACGAGCCCCAGCGCTGCTTGGCCGAGGCCTCGATGGCACGGAACACGCCGCGCGCCGTCACCGGCGACGGGTCGCCCGACTTGTTCGCCAGGCCCGCGACGTACTCCGTCTCCATATGCACGAAGTCCATATCGCTGGTGCTCGTGCCCACGTCCTCGGCCGTCACGTAGCGACCGCCCAGCGACTCCACGAAGCGCCCGTGGGCGCGGAAGATCATCTCGCGGTTCGTCGTGCGGTTGTCGCCGATGATGACCGACTTGCCGCCGCCGAGGTTGAGGCCGGCGACCGCGTTCTTGTAGGTCATCCCGCGCGCGAGGCGCAGCGCGTCGATGATCGCCTCCTCGTCGGACGCGTAGTTCCAGAAGCGCGTGCCGCCCAACGCGGGGCCGAGCGTGGTGTCGTGGATGGCGATGATGCCGCGGTAGCCGGCGGATTCGTCGGCGCAGAGGACGAGCTGCTCGTGGCCGAGCTTCGCGATCGTATCGAAAATCTTCATAAAAGCAGATGTAAGATGTGAGATATGAGATGTAAGACTACTGCAACTGCACACGGCAAACGCGAGACAAGAGTTGTGAGTCGTTCACCCACTTACATCTCACATCTTACATCTCACATCTGCGGTTGCGGTGATTACGCCCCCGCCGACACCGCCCTGCCAATCACGATCCGCTGCACTTCCGACGTCCCCTCATAGATCTCCGTGACCTTCGCATCCCGGAAATACTTCTCCACCGGATACTCCTTCACGTACCCATAGCCGCCGAAGACCTGGATGGCCTGCGTCGTCACCCACATCGCCATCTCGGATGCGAACAACTTGCACATCGACGCCTGTGCGTCCACGTCCGCGCCGGAAGCCTTCGCCGATGCCGTCTCGTGGAGCATCGCCCGCGCCGCCGTGATGCGCGTGGCCATATCGGCCAGCTTGAACTGCACGCCCTGGAACTCCGCGATCGGCTTGCCGAACTGCTTGCGCTCGTTGGCGTACGCCGCCGCCGCCTCGAAGGCCGCGCGCGCGATGCCGATCGCCTGCGCCGCGATGCCAAGCCGCCCGTGCACAAGCGACTGCATCGCGTAGATGAAGCCCATCCCCTCGGCGCCGAGCATCCGGTCGCCGGGCACCCGCATATTGTCGAAGGTCAGCGTCACCGTCGGCGAGGCGCGCATCCCGAGCTTGTCTTCCTTCTTGCCGACGTGGAAGCCCGGCAGGTCTGGCGTGAGGATGAACGCCGAGATGCCCTTCGAGCGGCGACGGTCCTCCGGCGTGTCCGTGCGGATCATCGCGATGATCACCCCGGCGTGCGTACCGCTGGTGATCCAGGCCTTCGAGCCGCTCACGATCCAGTCGTTGCCGTCGCGCACCGCCTGGCAGCGGATCGCCGAGGCGTCCGAGCCGGCGTCGGCTTCGGAGAGCGCGAAGGCGCCGAGCAGCTCACCCTTCGCCAGCGGCTCGAGGAAGCGCCGCTTCTGCGCGTCCGTGCCGTGCGTGTTGAGCATCTGCGTCGGCAGCGAGTTGTGCACCGACATCATCACGGCCACGCTGGCGTCGGCGGCGGCGATCTCCTCGAGCGCCAGCAGGTAGCTCTTCGGGTCGAGCCCGAGGCCGCCGTACTCCTCCGGCAGCAGCATCCCGAGGAAGCCCAACTCGCCGAGCTTGCCCACCAGCGACGGCTCGAAGTGCGAGTCGCGGTCCCACTGCGCGGCGAACGGGCGCACGTGCTCGTCGGCGAAGGCCTTCGCGGTGTCCACGATGGCCTGCTGCTCTTCCGTCAGCGCGGTGATCCCGCGGAAGGTGAGCGCGTCGGCGGTCATCGTCTCCACCGCTCAGCTCGCGTAGCTGTAGAAGCCGCGTCCGCTCTTGCGGCCGTACCAGCCGGCGGCGACGTACTTCTTGAGCAGCGGGCAGGGCCGGTACTTCGGATCGCCGAGCCCTTCGTGCAGCACCTCGAGGATCGCCACGCAGGTGTCGAGGCCGATGAAGTCGGCCAGCGTCAGCGGACCCATCGGGTGGTTCATCCCCAGCTTCATCACCTGGTCCACCGCCTCGGGCGTGCCCACGCCCTCCATCACGGCGTAGCAGGCCTCGTTGATCATCGGCATCAGGATGCGGTTGGCGATGAAGCCCGGGAAGTCGTTGGCCTCCACCGGCACCTTGCCCAGCGCCTTCGACAGCTCGATGGTCTTGGCATTCGTCGCGTCGGACGTCGCGAGCCCGCGAATGACTTCCACGAGCTGCATCACCGGCACGGGATTCATAAAGTGCATCCCGATCACCAGCTCCGGCCGCTTGGTCACGGCGGCGATTTCCGTGATGGAGATCGAGCTCGTGTTCGTCGCGAGGATCGCACCGGCCGGGGCCAGGCGGTCCAAGTCGCGGAAGATCTGGAACTTGAGGTCCTTGCGCTCGGTCGCCGCCTCGACGCAGATCGTCGCGTCCTTCACGGCATCCAGCGAGGTGCTCGTCGCGATGCGGGCCAGCGCCGCCTTCGCGGCCTCGGCGTCCAACGCGCCCTTCTTCACCTGGCGGTCGAGGTTCTTCTCGATCGTCGCCTTGCCCTTCGCGAGGGCCTCGGCGGAGACGTCAATCATCACCACATCGAAGCCGCTGGTCGCGCAGACGTGGGCGATGCCATTGCCCATCTGTCCGGCGCCGATGACGGCGAACTTTTCGGGAGAGGTCTTAGCCATCAGGGAAAAATAGCGGATTCACCGCCCCATTGGGGCAGCGTCCCATTCCAGACAGCGTCCGCCAAGACTTGACAGGTGGAAGCCGGTGCACCGTAAAGACGAACGGCGGAAGCCGAAGCCCCCGCCGTTCCCTTACATCTCACATCTTACATCTCACATCTGCAGTTCTAGGGCTTCTCAACGGACAACGCCACCGCGTTCCCCCCACCCAAGCAAAGCGTCGCCAGCCCCGTCCGCTTCCCGTTCGCCTCCAACGCGTGCAGCAGCGTCACCAGCACCCGCGTGCCCGACGCACCGATCGGATGCCCGAGCGCGATCGCCCCGCCGTTCACGTTCACGCGGCTCCAGTCCCAGCCCAGCCCGTCGCCATCCGCCAGCGACTGCGACGCGAAGGCCTCGTTGGCCTCGATGAGGTCGTAATCGCCGATCTTGGCGCCGGTCTTGGCCATCAGGTTGTTGACCGCGACGATCGGCGCGAAGAACAGGTCCTGCGGATCGCCGCCGCCCGACGCGTAGCCCGTGATGCGCGCGAGGATCGGCAGGCCGTGCGCCTTCGCGTAGGCCTCGCTCGCCACGACCACGGCGGCCGCACCGTCGTTCAAGCCCGGCGCGTTGCCCGCCGTCACGGTGAGCTCCTCCGGCTTCATATCCTTCGGCGCGTCCTTCGGGAATGCCGGCCGCAGCTTGGCCAGCGCCTCGAGCGACGTGTCCTTGCGCGGCGATTCGTCGGTGTCAATCACGACCGGCTTCTTGCCGGCGATCTCCACCGGCACGATCTCGGCCTTGAACTTGCCGGCTTCGATGGCCGCCACGGCCTTCTGGTGCGACTGCAGGGAGAACTCGTCCTGCCGCGAGCGCGTGATGCCAGCCTTCTTGGCCGTGTACTCGGCGTGGCCGCCCATATGCCGGTCGTAGAACGAGCACCACAGGCCGTCGTTGATCAGCAGGTCCTGCATCGTCTGCGCACCGAACTTCACGCCGTTGCGCATCCCGCGCACGAGATGCGGCGCGTTGCTCATCGACTCCATCCCGCCGGCCACGAGCAACTGCTCGTCACCCGCGCGAATCGCCTGCGCGGCCTGCATCACCGCCTGCAGGCCGGAGCCGCAGACCTTGTTGATCGTCACGGCGGGCACCGTGCCGGGAATGCCGGCCTTGATCATCGCCTGGCGCGCGGGCGCCTGGCCCACGCCGCCCTGCAGCACGTTGCCCATAATGACTTCGCCGATCTGCGCGGCATCGATGCCGGCGCGCTTCACGGCCTCGCGGATGGCGATGGCGCCGAGCTCGGGCGCGGTCAGCGGCGAGAGTCCGCCGAGGAAGCGGCCGATGGGCGTGCGCGCGGCACTGACGATGACGGGAGTGCGATCAGACGACATATGTGGAATCGAGACTTGAGTGTGAGATGGGAAGTGCGGCTACTTGAAGCGACGGCTGGAGTTGAACCCCACCGTCGCGCCGATGCTCGGCAGCAGGGCGATCACGTTCGCCGCCGCCCAGCGTGCGGCGGTGCTCATTCCTTCGCGCGGGCGCTCCTCCGGCCCGAGGAACACGCGGGCCAGCGCCCACCCGGCGACGAAGCCCACACCGGTGCCGAGGTAGGTGGCGCTGAAGTCGCCGGTCTGGTCGTCGATGTTGCCGATGCCGTACACCGTGCCAGCCGTGGCGAGCCCCGCGACGAGTACGCCGCTCGTCACGCCGACCCGGCGGATCGTCGCGTCGGTCTCGGCGCCGAGGATCTCCGCCATCCGCTCGCCGGCGAAGCGGCCGACGAGGAAACCGCCGATGCCGACGTAGGTACCGGCCACCAGCTCACCCGCGATGCGGCCGGCGGCGAGCGGCGGACGCGCCCGCTGCGCCGAGAGCGGCAGCGCCGACGCGAGGAACAGGACCAGCGCGAGGATGCGCATCAGGCCTCGGCTGCAACGGAAGGAGTGAGGGCGCGCGTGCGAATCTCGTCGAGCAACCGCGCCGCGAAGGCCTCGACGCTCACGATCTCCTGCTTCTTGCCGGCCCCGCGCACGCGGACGGCCACCTGCCCCGCCTCCGCCTCGCGCTTGCCGCACACCGCCATATACGGAACCTTCATCAGCTCGCCATCCCGGATGCGGTAGTTGAGCGTGTCGCTGCGGGTGTCACACACCGCACGGATGCCGGCCGCCTTGAGTTTCGCCGTCACCTCCTCGGCATACCCCGCAACCTCGTCGGAGATCGGCAGCACCCGCACCTGCTCCGGCGAGAGCCACAGCGGGAAGGCGCCGGCGAAGTGCTCGATGAGGATGGCGAGGAAGCGCTCGAAGCTGCCGCAGACCGCGCGGTGGATGACCACCGGCCGGTGCGCGGCGTTGTCGTCGCCCGTGTAGGAGAGGTCGAAGCGTTCGGGCGCGTTGTAGTCGAGCTGGATCGTGCCCAACTGCCAGGCGCGGCCGATCGAATCCGTCACATCGAAGTCGATCTTGGGTCCATAGAAGGCACCGTCGCCCTCCTTCAATTGATAGGGACGGCCCGAGGCCTCCAGCGCCGCCTTCAGCGCCGACTCCGCGCGGTCCCAGAGCTCGTCCGAGCCGATCCGCTGCTCCGGCCGCGTCGCGAACTTGAGCGTCGCCGTGAGCCCGAAGGTCTCGTAGTGCCCGAGGATGAAGTCCAGCAGGAACTGCACCTCGCTGGCGATCTGGTCCTCGCGCAGGTACACGTGGCAGTCGTCCTGCGCGAACTGCCGCACGCGCGTGAGGCCGCTGAGCGCGCCCGACAGCTCGTTGCGGTGCAGCACGTCGAACGTGACGTAGCGCTTGGGCAGCTCCCGGTACGAATGCTTGCTCGCGCCGAAGTACAGGTGGTGCGAGGGGCAGTTCATAGGCTTGAGCGACATCGACAGCGCGTCCTCGGCGCTGGCGCCCGCCTCGGCCGCCTCCTTGTCGTGCACGAGGAACATATTCTCGCGGTACTTGCCCCAGTGCCCCGACTGCTCCCACAGCTTCTTGGTGTAGAGCAGCGGCGTCTTGATCTCGAGGAAGTCCTCGCGCTGGCGCTCGCGCACGAACTGCTCCAGCGTGTTCCACAGCGCGGTGCCGCGAGGCGTCCAGAAGGCCGCGCCCGGAGCGTGCGGGAAGAACTGGAACAGGTCGAGCTGGCGGCCGAGCACGCGATGGTCGCGCTTCTTGGCCTCCTCGAGGTTGTGCAGGTGCGACTCGAGCTCGTCCTTCTTGAAGAAGGCCGTGGCGTAGATGCGCTGCAGCATCTGCCGCTTCTCGTCGCCGCGCCAGTAGGCGCCGGCGGCACTCAGCAGCTTGAAGTGCTTGAGGTACGAGGTGTCCGGGACGTGCGGGCCGCGGCAGAGGTCCGTGAACGGGCCGTCCGTGTAGGTCGAGATGATTTCCGACGGATCGCTGAAGTCGTCGAGGCGCTCGAGCTTGAGCGGATCGTCGGCGAAGACCTTCCGCGCCTCTTCCTGTGAGACCTCGGCCCGCACGAACGCGTACTTCTCCGCGATGACCTTGTGCATCTCGGCCTCGAAGGCCGCGAGGTCTTCCGGCGTGAACGGCTTGCTGACCTCGAAGTCATAGTAGAAGCCGTCGTCGATGGCCGGGCCGAAACCGATCTTGGCGTCGGGCCGCAGGCGGCGCACCGCCGTCGCGAGGATGTGCGCGCCGGAGTGGCGCAGCACGGCCAGCGCGCGCGGGTCCTTCTCGGTGATGACGACGAACGCCCCGCCCTTGCGGATGGGCGTCATCAGGTCCTGCACCTCGCCGTCAATCGCGATGGCGATGGCGGCCTTGAGCAGGCCGGGTCCGATGCTCGCGACGACCTCGCGACCGAGCGTGCCCGGGGCGACCTCGCGGGTCTTGCCGTCCGGCAGGGTGAGGACCAGCTGTTCGGCGACGGCGCTCATCGCAGGGCCCCGTCCACGAGGGCCGGCACCGACGCCCCGAACCGCACCGCCAGCACCAATCCCGTCGTCAGCGTCGCGGCGAACGCGAGCCAAAGGAGGAGTGCGCGCCAGGACAGCGCCGGCGCCTCGGAAACGGCGGGAGTGGACGTTGGGGTGTGCATATGTGCAACTTAGCTGGGGCGTTGTGGCGTCGCCACGCAATCACCTTCACGTGCCCCGGCTATGCGCGTCATCGAAGTCGAACACGAATCCAAGAGCGACCGCTGGCTGCTCTGGCTCCTCGCCGGCACGGCGATCGGCGTTACCGCCGGCGTGCTCGCCGCCGAGAAGTACAGCGGCCGCAAGCCCTCGCTCAAGGCGCTGCGCGGACGGCTGCGCGGCCTCGCCACGCTCGCCGGCAAGCAATGGGGCCCGCTGGTGGACCTCGCGCTCGAGCTCAAGGACCAGTGGGACGAGCGCCGCGCCGCCCGGCCGACCCCGGCCGACGTCGCACACGAGGACGAGGACTACGACGACCTCGAGGACGCCGACGAGTACGAAGAGGCGGAGGACGCCCTCGACGAGGATTTCGGCGACGACTTCCCCGACGAGGAGCTCGACGAAGGCGACGAGGACCACATTGGCGAGCGCGTGCTGGAGGCCTTCGCCAACGATCCGATCCTCGCCGAGCGGGCCATCGAGATCGAAGCCGACGATGACGGCGACGTGATCCTCTACGGGCGGGTGCGGGCGGCGCGCGAGGTCGCCCGGGCGGTGACGCTCGCCCGCGGCGTTCCGGGCGTCTCACGGGTGCGGCAGCAGTTGCAGGTGCGCCCGCGCCGCTGAGCCGCCGGGCGTTGGGCGGCGTGCGGGCCCGGGCTATCTTTCATAGATGCCCGAGACGCCCGACCAGTCCGCCGAGTTCCCCACCCACTTCGATTTCGCCGCCACCGAACCCGCGCTGAGCCGCGCCTGGGACGAGGCCGGCCTCTTCCGCGCCGACGCCGACCGTACCACGCGCCTCGGCGGCGACCGTGACCCGTTCACCGTTCTCATCCCGCCGCCCAACGTGACGGCGGTGCTGCACGTGGGCCACGGCCTCAACAACACCGTGCAGGACGTGCTGATCCGCTGGCGCCGGATGGCCGGCGACGAGGCGCTCTGGCTGCCCGGCACCGACCACGCGGGCATCGCGACGCAGAACGTCGTCGAGAAGCTCATCGCCAAGGACGGCCAGACGCGCTTCGACTTGGGCCGCGACGCCTTCGTGCAGCGCACCGAGCAGTTCGTCGAGGAGACGGGCGGCATCATCCTCAAGCAGCTGCGCAACATCGGCGCGTCGGCGGACTTCTCGCGCACGGCCTACACCTTCAGCCCCGAACTCTCGCGCGCCGTGCGCGAGGCCTTCGTGCGGCTCTACGAGCAGGGCCTCGTGTACCGCGGCCACCGCGTA
>CAZYQM010000002.1:323-3815 GCA_964649965.1 uncultured Gemmatimonas sp. | reverse complement strand
ATCCACTGGTGCCCGCGCTGCCTCACGTCGCTCTCCGACGAAGAAGCCGAGTTCCACGACAGCGAGGGCGCGCTGCACCACGTGCGCTACGCCTTCGCCGACGACCCGTCCAACGGCATCACCATCGCGACCACGCGGCCCGAGACCATCCTCGCCGACGTCGCCATCGCGGTGCACCCGGAGGACGAGCGCTACGCGCCCTTCGTGGGCAAGGACGTGCTGCTGCCGCTCACCGGCATCCGGATGCCGGTCATCGCCGACAGCTACGTCGAGAAGGACTTCGGCACCGGCGCGCTCAAGATCACGCCGGCCCACGACGCCAACGACTTCGAAGTCGGCAAGCGCCACAACCTCGGCCAGCCGGTGGTCATTGACCAGCACGGCAAGATGGCCGAGGTCGCCGACGCCGCGGGTCGCGTGCCGGCCGAATACGCCGGCCTCGACCGCTTCGAGGCGCGCAAGAAGATCGTGAAGGCGCTCGAGGCCTCGGGCCACCTCGTGAAGATCGAGAAGCACGCCAACTCGATCCGCCGCTGCTACCGCTGCGACACGGTCGTCGAGCCGCGCCTGAGCGACCAGTGGTTCGTGAAGATGGCGCCGCTGGCCGCGCCCGCGCTCGAGGCCGTGAAGGACGGGACGATCCGCCTGCTCCCCGAGAAGTGGGAGAAGGTGTACATCAACTGGCTCGAGGGCATCCGCGACTGGAACATCTCGCGGCAGCTCTGGTGGGGACACCGCGTGCCGGTGTTCACCTGCGCCAACGGCCACGCCGACGCGTACCGCGAGGATCCCACGGCCTGCCGCCAGTGCGGCGCGAAGATCGTCTCGCAGGACGAGGACGTCTTCGACACCTGGTTCTCCTCCTGGCTCTGGCCCATCTCCACGATGGGCTGGCCGAACGAAGACGCGAAGGACTTGAAGGCCTTCTTCCCCAGCGACGTGCTCGTCACCGCGCCGGAGATCCTCTTCTTCTGGGTCGCGCGAATGGTGATGAGCGGCTACGCCTTCCAGGGCAAGCCGCCGTTCCACACGGTGTACCTGCACGGCACCGTGCGCGATATGCAGCATCGCAAGATGTCGAAGTCGCTCGGCAACGGGATTGACCCGCTCGACGTCGTGGAGCGCTACGGCGCCGACGCGCTGCGCTGGACGCTCATCCAGGGGATGGGCCTCGGCGTGGACGTGATGCTCGACCCGAACGACCTCGACAAGTCCTTCGCGCCGGGCCGCAACTTTGCGACCAAGCTCTGGAACATCGGCCGTTTCCTCCTGCTGCAGGTCGGCGACGAGCCGATCGGCCGCTTCGAGGAGCTCGACGCCTCCGCGCTTCGGCTGGAAGACCGCTGGATCCTCGGCCGCCTCGATGCGGCGATCGCCGAGTGCGACGCGGCGCTGGGGCCGGCGCGTCCGACCTCCGCGCAGTGGCCGGAGAACCAGCGTCAGCAGGGAATGCGTCTCGACGCCTACGCCGAGGCGGCGCGTCGCTTCGTCTGGAACGAACTCGCCGACTGGTACGTGGAAGCCGTCAAGCCGCGGCTCGCCCAGCCGGGCGCGGACCGCGAGACGGCGCGCCGGGTATTGGTGCACGTGTTCGACCAAGGCCTGCGACTCCTGCACCCGATTATGCCGTTCGTGACGGAAGCGCTCTGGCAGCGCCTGCCCTCGCGCACGCCGGGCGCGTTCCTTGCCGTGGCGCCGTGGCCGACCGCGCGCGCAGGCGGCAGCGATGCCGGTGTGGCCTTCGACGCGGTGCGTGAGGCGATTGACGCCATCCGCGGCCTGCGCAGCGAGTACGGCGTGCAGCCGGGTACACCGATCAAGGCTTTCGTCGCGCGGGGCAGCGGCAGCGCCGAGGCATACGACGCCCTGCTCGCGAGCGCGGTGCTGCTGCAGCGGCTTGCGCGCTGCGAACTCTCGGCTGACGCCGCACCCGCCGGCGCCGCCGCCCACGCGGTGCTCGCCAGCAAGCTCGAACTCACGCTGCCGCTCGCCGGAATGGTGGACCTCGCCAAGGAGCGCGCGCGCCTGAGCGGCGAGCTCGAAAGCCTGAGCAAGCAGTTGGACGCGCTGCGCGGGCGCTTGGCGAACGAGAAGTTCACCGCCAAGGCCCCGGCGGCGGTCGTCGAAGCCGAGCGCGCCAAGGAACGCGAGTGGTCGGAGCGCGTGGCGCAGATGACGCAGAAGCTCGCGGAGCTCGGCGGCTGATGCAGCAGATGATGCGGAGGCGCGGCGCCATTCTCGCCGTAGCGGCGCTCGTCGCCTGCGCATCGCCGGGAATGCCGCCGGGCGGTCCGCCGGATACGGCGACTCCCGCGCTGACGCAGATCCTGCCCGACTCCAACGCCGTCAACGTGCGCGTCCCCGCCGTGGTGCTGCGCTTCGACGAAGTCGTCAACGAACGCAGTTCGGCGACGGCTCCGGCCGGTGGCGCGCGGCCAGGGTCGCCCGTCGGCGGCGGCGCGCCATCGGCGGCGGGGCTCGCCGGCCTGCTCGTGATCTCGCCCAGCGACGGCCGCGACGAAGTCATCTGGCGTCGCGAGGCGCTCGAACTCCGCCCGCGCCGCGGCTTCCGTCCGAACACGGCCTATCGCGTCACGCTGATGCCGGGCCTCGCGGATCTGCGCGGCAACCGCATCGCGGAGCCGTTCAGCTTCGTGTTCTCCACCGGCGGCGCCCTCCCCGAGGGCGCAATCTCCGGCGTGGTCTTCGACTGGACCACCGGCAAGCCCGCGGCGAACGCGCGTGTGGACGTCTTCGTCGCGCCGGACAGCAGCTTCCGCTGGACTGCGCGCGCCGACTCGCTCGGCCGCTTCCGCGTGACCGAGCTGATGCCCGGCAACTACGAGCTGCGTGCCTGGGTGGACGCCAACAGCGACCGGCGCATCTCGTTCCGCGAGATCTCCGACGACGCGCAGGTCGCGCTCACCGACACGGCCTCGCGCGAACTCTACGCATTCGTCCGCGACACGGTGCCGGCGCGCCTCGAACTCGTCGAAGTGCTCGATTCCACCGCCGTGCGCTTCCGCGTGGACCGCGGCATCGTCGCCGACTGGGACGGCCGCAGCGCCGAGCTCCTCGGTGCGGACTCGGCGGTGATCGCGCTCGGCGGGCCGTTCGTGCCGAGCGCCGTGTACGACTCGCTGGCACGCGTGCGCGCGCAGGCCGCGCGCGACTCGGCGGCGGCCGCGGCGGCGGACTCCGCCGCCGCTGATACGACGCAAGGCGACACCACTCGCGTGGAGAACACCCGCCCTGCCCCACGCGATGCGGCAGCGCGTACCGAAGCGGATACCGCCGCGGCGGACACCGCGACGACCGACACGCTGACGCGCCCCGTGTTCCGTCGCACGGTGCCCGTCACGCAGTGGACCGCGCCGCTCGCCGCCCCGCTCGCGCCGGGTACGTATCTGTTCCGCATCCGCGACGCGCGCGGTCTCAACGGCCGCAGCGTCGAGGCGTTCATCGTCCCGAAGCTCGGCGGGATGAAGCTGA
>CAZYQM010000002.1:0-308 GCA_964649965.1 uncultured Gemmatimonas sp. | reverse complement strand
GCGGCGGACGGCGTCACGCTCGACGCGAGCTACCATTGCCCGCACGAGCCCGAACGCAGCGGCCCCTGCGAATGCCGCAAGCCGGGCACGCTGCTCCATCGCACGGCCGCGCGTGACCTCGGTCTCGACGTCGCGCGCTCGCTGTACATCGGCGATCGCTTCCGCGACGTGGCGCCGGCCCTGGCCCTCGGTGGACGCGGCATCCTCGTGCCCGGCGTGGACACGCCCGAGGACGACCGCGAACGCGCCGGACGCGAGGCGGAACTCGCGCCCACGCTGCGCGACGCCGTCGCGCGCGTGCTCGGACC
>CAZYQM010000001.1:48485-55533 GCA_964649965.1 uncultured Gemmatimonas sp. | reverse complement strand
CACGCGGCTCTCGCGGATGCGCTTCCGGTGTTCGGCCGTCCATCGCTCGGCCACGCTCGAGCCCGCGAGGTGGATCACTGCGTCCACGCCTTCGAGCGCAGTCGCATCGAGTTCGCCCCGCGCCGGATCCCACTGCAGGTCGTTCCCGCGACCGCGCCCGATGCGCACGACGCTGTGCCCGCCGGTGGTCAGGAACGCGCACAACGAGCTGCCGAGGAATCCGCTCGCGCCCGTGACCGCGACGCGCAGCCGCGGCTGCGTCGCGAATGCGGCGTGCCGCTCAAGGTCGAGTTGCGTCAGCGCGTGTCGCCATTGGAGCAAGCGCTCGAGCCGCTCGCGCGTGAACCAGCCCGCGACCGCATCCCCGAACGGCGGCAGCGGCAACGCGTAGGTTATGCGGTCGTCGAGCACGCTCGTGCCGTCGGGCTGCGGCTCCATCCGATGGATGTGCTCCCAATACGCGAACGGACCCTTCCGCTGCACGTCGCGGAACTCGCGGCCCGCCACGTAGCCGACGTGCTCCATCTCCCAGCGCGTCGTCACCGGACCCACGGGAATTCCCAAGGTCACGCGCGATCCGTCCGTGATGCCGCCGCTGCGTGCGAGCACGCGCGCCGGCATAAACCCCGGCGTCAGCCGTTCGAAGGCGCCCGGCCGCTCGTGCCAGGCAAAGAGCGCCTCGGCGCTCACCGGCATCGCCGAGCGCAGCTGCACCACCGTGCCGCGCGGCAGCGCCGCGCCAGTCGCCGCTACTGCGGCGGATCGTCCACCACTCTCCACAGATACCACGAAGCCACCGTCCGGTATGGCGCCCACTTGGCGCCGAGTTTCGCCACGCGCTCCGGCTTGGGATGCGTCCGCAAGCCGTAGAGCCGCTTGATCGCCGTCTGGATCCCCAAGTCCAGCGTCGGTAGCACGTCGGGCCGCCCCAGCCGGAACATCAGGAACATCTGCGCGGTCCACTCGCCCACCCCGCGCACCTGCGTGAGCGTCTCGATCACCTCGGCATCCGGCATCTCGTCCACCTGCTCCAACGGGATGCGCCCCCGATGCACGTCCTCGGCCAGACCGCGCACATACTCGGCCTTGCGCTCCGACAGCCCGATGCCGCGCAGCGCCGCGTGCTTCACCTTCAGCACCGTGCGCGGCTCCGGCGTCTCGCCGCCGAACAGCGCCTCGAAGCGCGCGTGGATTGTCCCCGCCGCCTTGCCGCTCAACTGCTGGTAGATGATGGAACGCGCGACGGCGGCGAAATGGGTCCCGCTGCGCTCGCGCGTGAGCGAACACGGACCGGCCTGCGCGATCCAGCGCCCGAGCACCGGGTCGCTGACCGTGAGGTGCGCGATGGCTTTCGCGTGGCGTGGAGGCATACGCGGAAGTTACCTTCGTCCGAGCGATGGCGACCATCCTCTACGTCGACGACGAACCGGCAGTCGGGCAGCTGCTCGGCCATTTGATCGAGCGCGCCGGCCACCACGCCGTCGGTGCCGCCTCGGTGCACGAGGCGCTGCAGGCCCTCGCCCGCGAACGCGTGGACCTGATCGTCTCCGACCACCAGATGCCGGGACTCACGGGCCTCGACCTGATCGAGCTCCTGAAGTCCGAAGGCCACGACATCCCGGTGATCATCCTCACGGGTTACGCGAGCATCGAGCACGCGGTCGCCGCCATCAAGGCCGGCGCGGTGGACTACCTCACCAAGCCGGTGGATGGCCAGCAGTTGGAGATCGCCGTCGACCAGGCGCTCAAGCTCGCGGGCCTCAAGCGCGAGAACGCCGCGCTGCGCGACGAGGTGATGCAGCTTCGCCAGCACCAGCAGATCCTCGGCGACTCGCCCGCCATCCACAAGGCGCTCAGCGAAGTCGCGATGGCCGCCCCAACCCGTGCCTCCGTGCTCCTGCTCGGCGAGAGCGGCACGGGCAAGGAACTCTTCGCGCGCGCCATCCACGAACAGAGCGACCGCCGCAGCCAGCCGTTCATCAAGATCAACTGCGCGGCCATCCCCGAAAGCCTCATCGAGAGCGCGCTTTTCGGCCACGAGAAGGGCGCTTTCACCGGCGCCATCAAGCGCGTCGAAGGCGCCTTCGAGCGTGCCAACCGCGGCACGCTGCTGCTCGACGAGATCAGCGAGATGCGCCTCGACCTGCAGGCCAAGCTCCTGCGCGTGCTGCAGGAAGGCGAGTTCGAACGCGTCGGCGGCGAGACACCAATCAAGGTGGACGTGCGCATCATCGCCACCTCCAACCGCGAACTCGCGGCCTACGCGGCCGAAGGCCAGTTCCGCCAGGATCTCTACTTCCGGCTCAGCGTCATCCCCGTGCACATCCCGCCGCTGCGCGAGCGCCGCAGCGACATCCCGCTGCTCGCGATGCGCTTCGCGATGCGCGCCGCGCAGGAATACAAAAAAGAGATCCAGGGCATCACGCCCGACGCGATGGAATGGCTGCGCGCGCAGGAGTGGCCAGGCAACGTGCGCGAGTTGCAGCACCTCGTCGAACGCGCCGTCGTCCTCTCGCGCGAGCCTGTCCTCGGCAGCAGCGCCTTCACCGGCTCCGATCGCCGCGCCACTCCGTCCGCGCCGACGCCGACATCCGTGAGCGCGCTGCCGGATGGCGCGATCGTCCTCGACTCCCTCGACATCGCCGCCGCCGAGCAGCGGTTGATCGAGGCGGCCCTCGCGCGCACGAACGGCAATCGCACCAAGGCCGCCGAGCTGCTGGGAATCTCGATTCGCACCCTGCGCAGCCGTTTGAACTCGCCCGACGCATAGCCCGAAGAACACTCGGCGAATTTTGCCTAGCGGCAGGATTTGCCGACCGTCTGTTCGCCCTGTGAATTCTTTAAGATATTGTCTTCCAATGACTTAACTGGACAGACAATCGGCACGATTCCTGAACTCCTTATCGGCGGACCATCACGCCCTGGAGTCTCAGGATGCCCTTTTCTCGCGACGAGCTCGTGCAGCGCCACATCGGTTTGGTGCACTATCTCGCCCGTCGTCTCCACGCCACGCTCGCCGACGACGCCGATCTCGATGAGCTCGTCAGTGCCGGGCTCGGCGGCCTGCTCGCTGCCGCCGAGGGCTTCGATGCCGCGCGCGGCCTCGCGTTCTCGACGTACGCCGCGACGCGCATCCGCGGCGCGATGCTCGACGAACTGCGGCGCCTCGATTCGCTGACGCGCAGCGCCCGCGCCCGCGCACGCCGACTCGAGCACGTTCGCGACGCACTTTCGCAGGCGCTGCATCGCCCCCCGACCTCGCGAGAACTCGCCAACGCCCTCGACACCGACCTCGCAAGTCTCTTCGCCTGGGAGCGGGAGACGCTCGACCGCACACCAGTCAGCCTCGAAGCGAGTTCCGGTCCGCGCCCCGACGCCCCGACCCGCGAGGATCGCGTGCCCTCCATCGATCCGGATCTCGATATCGAACTCGATCGCGAGCGCGAACGCGAACGCCTGCGAGAGGCTCTCCACAGCCTCGACCGTGACGCCCTCGAGGTCCTCGTCCTGTCCTTCTTCGAGAATCAGACGCTGCGGGAGATCGCCCCTCGGATTGGCGTCACCGAGTCCGGCGTCAGCCGAATCCGCAGCCGCGCCCTCCGCCTACTCCGCGCTCGCCTCTCGACCCCGACGCGGGTGGCGTAAACATCCCACCTTACTCGGCAAAATGTGCCGCTCGGCGAAAGTTGCCTAGTTGGATGACCTAGGGCATTATTCTGTAAGTCATTATCAAATATTGACTTAACAAAGAATACAGTGCGGCACAAAACGTGAATGTAGAAGTGGGCAGAACCCAACCGAGCCCACTATGCGCACCCGCACTCTCCTCCTCATCGCCGGCCTACTGATGGCTGCACCGCTCGCGGCGCAGACCTCGGCGATGGCCGTCGGCCGCGGGACCCGCGCCGCTGTCCGAATGACCGCCACCACCACGATCCCCGCGTATCTCCAGGCCACCGAGACCGCGGTCCTCACCCAGACCCACAAGGGCAACGGCTTCACCGAGTTCCTCGCCACCTACACGGTGCGCGGCAACGTCCGCTGGACGCTCGATGCGACCACGCTCCCGGTCGGCACCACGGTGCTCGACCAGAACGGCAACTGGACGGCGGAGAACGCCACCATCGGGCTCGGGCAGCCCACCAACAACGCCACGGTCCTCGTGCGCGTGCGCGTCGCTGACGGCACCGCCGACGGCTGGCAGCAGGCCCTGCGCATCGAGGCGCAGCGGCAGTTCTGATCAGGAACCGCGGGCGCTCCGCGGCACTGCAACACTCCCGACGGCGCGGCTAACCCCGCGCCGTCGCCTTTTGCAGCCCAGGCAACGCGAGCATCAGTAGCACCGATCCCTCGGGACCGGCCGCGCAGCGCAGCGACCCACCTTCGCGTTCGGCCGCCTCGGCCAACGCCACGTATTCCGGTCGTTCGCGCAGCTCCGCCTCACGGCCGGGCGCGGTCACCGTCACCAAGGTCTCGTCGAGCATTCGCGCTACCGACGCCGTCACCCCAGCGCCCTTGCCCGCGCCGGCCGACGCCGCCAAGTACGCCAGCAACGCGAAGCGCAACGGATCGCCGGTGAGCAGGTACACCGGCTCCACCTCCGGCGATTCCTCGGGAGCCGTGTACTGCGCCTGGCGCGCCTCGAGGTGATACGCGAGCAGCGACGCCGCCGCACGCAGCGCCTCGCACATCCGCGCCGGCTCGCGCCGCGTGCCTCCGGATGACACCGCCAGCCGGAACGATCCCATCAACTGACGCAGGCGTTCCACCTCGCCGGCCAACTGCTGCATCCCCTCGTCGCTGGTCGAGAGCTGCGCCTCGTGCAGCTGCGCGATGCCGCTGAGCGCCGCCACGCGATTATTGCAGGCGTGCACCAAACCCTGCACCAAGGCCTCGTACACCGGATGCCATTGCGCCGCCGTAAACGCCGATCGTCCCACGCCGCTCACGCCACCTCCGCCAGCGCCGCTTCCTCGGCGCGCATCACGATTCCCGAAGCATCCGGTCCTGCCACGAACAGCCACTCGGTGTTCGTCAGGTGCCCCGGCGCGCCGACCAACGAGCCGTCCGGCGCATAGATGCCGATCTTCGCCCCCACATAGCGCCGCGACACCACCGGCACGGCAGCCACCGCACCGAACCGCGACGCCAACATCCCCTGCAGCGCCGACAGCGAGATGAATCCCTCGTCCGAGAACGACAGGATCACGTGCCGCGCCCGCACCGCAGACAGCACCTCGCCCAGCGCCGCCTCCGCCGCCCCGCCGCGCGCGTTGAACACGCTGCGCGTCCTGCGGCAATCCTCGCGCTTGCGCGCCACCCCATACGTCGGCGGAGCGTCGCCGCGCACCAACGTCTCCCACACGTGGTAGTTCCGGTAGTACGAATGCTGGTTGTACGGCGGATCCAGATACGCCACGTCGTAGTCGCCGAGCGTCCGGACGGCCTCGCGCGCATCCAGCTGCATCGCGCGACCCGCCCCTTCCAGCAGTGTCGGCATCCGCAGCCGCAACGGACGCTGGCTGCGCGCCGACCACTGCTTCAGGTACGCCATCTGCAGGCCCGTCGTCGAATCCACGCGGTCCGTCGCCTCGAGCAACGACGCCAGCAGGATCGCCCGCTCCGTCGCGTCGCGCGTGATCGTCTCAAGCCGCGCCCGGATCGCGTCCACGCGCATCCCGTTGGCCGGCTGCACGTAGCGCGCCTCCTCGCAGAACGTCCGCGTGAAGTATCCGCGCTCCCCCGGCAACGCGTCGAGCTCGTCGAGCATCGCCTGCAGCGCCGCAGCGTCCACCCGGCGCGCATCGGTCGCGATGTACGCCTCGGCCAACACGGCGCTGTAGCTCGCCAGGTCGTTCGCCGTCACCGCGAAGCCGGCCCGCTTGAGCCCCTGCGCGACGCGCGTCGTCCCGGTGAACAGGTCCAGCGCCGTCCGCGCCCCGGGAATCGCCTGCGCCAATGCAACGATACGTGGGACGAGCCGCCGTTTGGAACCGAGGGACTTGATCACCCGCCCAAAGTAGGGCGCGTCCCCGACGCCAGCCAGTCACGCCCGCTAGATTCCACGCATCGGCCCGAGCCCTGCGACGGCCGACGCGACGTCCCCCCGTCGCACACCGCAGACCATTCCTCATCGGAGCAGCAATGCGGATCACCAGAGTCGGCGTCGTTGGCGCCGGCGCGATGGGAGCCGGGATCGCCGCCCTCGCGGCCTCCGCCGGACTCCCCGTCGTCCTGCTCGACATCCCGGGCCACGACGACCCCACACATCCCGATCGCTCGAAGCCCGCTCGCGACGGCCTCGACCGCGTCCGCAAGGCCAAGCCGGCGGCCTTCCTCGACGCCGCGGCCGCGAGCCGCATCACCGTCGGCAACACCGCCGACCATCTCGCGCTGCTCAGCGACTGCTCGTGGATCTGCGAAGCGATCATCGAGAAGCCCGCGCCCAAGCAGGAACTCTTCGCCAAGCTCGAACAGATCGCCCCCGACGCCATCGTGACCTCGAACACCTCGGGGATCCCGATGGCGAACTTGCTCGAGGGCCGCAGCCCACGCTTCCGCGAACGCTTCCTCGGCACGCACTATTTCAATCCGCCGCGGTATATGCACCTCCTCGAGCTGATCCCCACGCCCGAGACGCACGACGAGGTGCTGCAGTCCATCCGCCACTTCCAGGAACGCATCCTCGGCAAGGGCATCGTCCTCGCCAAGGACGTGCCCGGCTTCGTCGCCAACCGGCTCGGCGTGCACGGGATGGTCGTCGCCGGCCGCTTGATGGTGAAACACGACCTCACGATCCCCGCGGTGGACACGCTCACCGGCGCGCTCATCGGACGCGCCAAGACCGCGACCTTCCGCACCGGTGACCTCTCCGGTCTCGACGTCCTCGTGCACGTCACCGCCGGCCTCTCCGAGACCACCGGCGAAGACCTCGCCCTCGTGCCCTTCGTGCACGAGCTCGTCAAGCAAGGCAAACTCGGCGACAAGACCAAGCAGGGCTTCTACAAGAAGGACGGCAAGGACATCCTCGCCCTCGACTGGAAGACGC
>CAZYQM010000001.1:43024-48475 GCA_964649965.1 uncultured Gemmatimonas sp. | reverse complement strand
AAGACGCTCGAGTACGCGAACGTCGGCCGCTACACCAGCGACGCCATCGAGGCGATCGCCAGGAAGCCGCTCGCCGAGCGCCTGCGCGCCGCGCGCGACCTGCCCGGCAAGGACGGCGAGTTCCTGCGCGAACTGTTCGTCGAGCAGTTCCACTACGCCTGCACGCTCGCGCCCGAGCTCGCCTACGACATCGCCGCGATCGACCGCGCGATGGAATGGGGCTACGGCTGGGAAGTCGGTCCGTTCAAGGCGATGGATGCCTTCGGCCTCGACTGGCTGCGCAGCGAGATCCAGCAGAGCGGCAAGTCCGTGCCCGACCTGCTCGCCCGCGCCGGCCGCGGCTTCTACGCCGAATCCAACGGCGGCACGACCATCCCGTCGCTCGGCGACAACGCACGCATCACCGTGCCGGCCATCCCCGGCCAGATCGCGCTCGCCGAACTGCGCCGCGGCGGCAAGGTGATTCGCGAGAACGCCGAGGCCCGCCTCGTCGACCTCGGCGACGGCGTCGTCTGCCTCGAGTTCTGCGGCAAGATGAACACGCTCGGCCTCGGCGTGATGGATCTCGCCGCCTGGTCGCTCGATTACGTCGCCAAGCACGACGTCGCCGGCCTCGTCATCGGCAACGACGATCCGCGCACCTTCACCGCCGGCGCCAACCTCGCCGGTCCGCGGCAGCTGCTCGAGCAGGGCGACTGGAAGTCCCTCGAGGCGCTCACCAAGCGCTTCCAGGACACCGTCATGTCGTTCCGCTTCGCGCCGTTTCCCGTCGTCGCCGCACCCTTCGGCCTCACGCTCGGCGGCGGCTGCGAGATCTCGCTGCACTGCGATCGCATCCAGGCGCACGCCGAGCTGTACATGGGTCTCGTCGAAGTCGGCGTCGGCTTGATTCCCGGCGGCGGCGGCACCAAGGAGCTCGCGTTCCGCTTCACGAACGCACTCGCGCCGTATGAAGAGGCCGATCCCTTCGAAGGCCTGAAGCGCGCCTTCAAGCTCATCGCGCTCGCGCAGACCAGCACCAGCGCGCACGAAGCGCGCAGCATGGGCTTCCTGCGCCCGATGGCCGACCGCATCACGATGAACCGTGACGTGCTCCTCGCCGACGCCAAGGCCCGCGTGCTCGACCTCGCGCCCGATTACGTCGCCCCGACGATGCGCCGGATGGCGTCGATGGGCCGCGCGGCGATCGCCAACCTCGACTACGCGCTGTGGTCGTTCAAGGAAGCCGGCCAGGCCAGCGACCACGACCTGCGCATCGGCCACGAGGTCGCCGTGATCCTCGCCGGCGGCGACGGTCCGCCGCGCGAAGTCACCGAGCAGGACCTCCTCGACCTCGAGCGCGACGCCTTCCTCCGCCTCCTCGGCACCAAGGAGACGCAGGAGCGCATCGCGCATACCCTCACCACCGGCAAGCCGCTGCGCAACTGAGCGGCGCTCACTCGGAGATCAGATGAAGAACGAAGTCGTGATCGTGAGCGCCGTGCGGACCGCGGTCGCTCGTGGCAAGAAGGATGGCGCGCTCGCCGCCATGCACCCGATCGACCTCTCGGCCACCGTGCTCAAGGCCGTCGTCGAGAAGGTGAAGCTCGACGCGAAGCATGTAGACGACGTGATCTGGGGCTGCGCGATGCCCGAGGCCGGCCAGGGCCTCAACGTCGCGCGCCTTGCCGTGCTGCGCGCGGGCTTCCCCGTCGACGTCAGCGCGATGACCATCAACCGCTTCTGCTCCAGCGGCCTGCAGAGCATCGCGCTCGGCGCGCAGGCCATCCTGAGCGGCATGAACGACGTCATCATCGCCGGCGGCGTCGAGATGATGAGCGCCGTGCCGATGAGCGGCTTCCACACGCGCCTGCATCCCGAACTCACGGAAGAGAACATCGGCATGGGCTTCACCGCCGAGCGCGTCGCGAAGCGCTGGGGCATCACGCGCGAGATGCAGGACCAGTTCGCGCTCTCGTCGCAGCAGAAGGCCGCCGATGCCTGGAAGCGCGGCGTCTTCGCCGACGAGATCGTGCCCGTGGCGACGGAACGCGTGAAGTGGCATGGCGCGAAGGCCGAGCGCGAGACCGTGATGTTCGCCACCGACGAACTCGTGCGCGGCGGCACCACGCTCGAGGGCCTCGCCAAGCTGCCACCGGCGTTCAAGCCCGGCGGCAGCGTCACCGCGGGCAATGCCTCGCCGCTCAGCGACGGCGCGGCCGCGGTGCTCCTGATGAGCGCCGAGAAGGCCAAGCAGCTCGGCCTCAAGCCACTCGCCACGTTCGTCACGTTTGCCACCGCCGGCGTCGACCCCGACGTCATGGGCATCGGTCCCGTGAAGGCCGTGCCCAAGGCGCTCGCGCGCGCCGGCCTCGCGCTCGGCGACATCAAGCTCATCGAGTTCAACGAGGCCTTCGCCGCGCAGGCGCTGGCGGTGATCAAGGATCTCGAGATGGACACCACGCGCATCAACGTGAACGGCGGCGCCATCGCGCTCGGGCACCCGCTCGGCGCGACGGGTGCCAAGCTCACCGTGCAGCTCGTGCATGAGCTCGGCCGCCGCGGTGGCGGGCTCGGCATGGTCACCATGTGCATCGGCGGTGGCATGGGCGCCGCCGGCGTGTTCGAGGTCGCGGCGCGGTAGTGCGCGGCGCAGCGGCCCGGATGCCATGACGGAAAGCCCCCACCCAGTCGGGTGGGGGCTTTTTCGCCACGGAAACAGTAACTTTCATCCATGACCGAGCCGATGAGTGCCGCTGACCGCACGCAGCGGTCGCTCGCGATGACCCGCGCCGAGAAACTCGACCAGCTCGAAGCCGAGATCCGCGCCCGCACACCGCGTCCGGCGGCGCGCCTGCACATCTCGCTCTCGAACCCGCCCATCCGCACCGCCTACCAGACGCAGGTGCGCGTCGCCGGGAATCGCGACGACGTCCTCGACTTCGTCGCGGCGCTCTACGACGAGGTGAAGGGCATGGTCCGCCCTGATGGCCGGCCACCGCTGTCCGTGCAGGCCATCGAGAGCGAAAGCACCGAGCACATCCAGCTGCTCCTCGCGCGCGACCACTACGAGGGCTGAGCGGCCGTGCCGCCCCGACGCTAGCGCCCGATGCGCTCCCGCCGCGCGCGCACGTCTTCGTCGATGCGATTGCACATCACGTCGCAGAGCATGAACACGTCGTCGCTCGCGATGCGATAGTACACGAACGTCCCTTCCTTGCGCCGCGTCACATACCCGCAGTCCAGCAACTGATGCAGGTGCTTCGACACGTTCGCCTGCCCCAGGCCCGTCGCCGCGACCAGTTCGCCTACGGACATCTCCTTCTTCCGCAACGTCTGCAGGAGCGACAGCCGCACCGGCTCGCCGAGCGCCTTGAAGCGCTCGGCCACCTCGGCGAGCAGCGCCGGGGTCATCGTGCGGTGTGCCATCTCACACCCCCGCCGTCGTCGGCTCCACCACCACTTCGTGGCCCGCACTCTTCCAAGCCACGAAGCCGCCCACGAGATCCGTCGCGTCACCGACGCCGAGTTTCTGCAGCACCGACGTCGCGATCGCCGACCGCGCACCGCTCTGGCACTGCACGACGATCGGCTTGTCGCGCGGGATCTCCGCGAGCCGCTCGGCGAGATAGCCCACCGGGATGTGCAGCGAGCCCGGCAGGTGCCCCGCCTCGAACTCCGAACGGTTGCGCACGTCGAGCACCGTCACGTCGCCGGCGGCGAGCTTCGGCGCGAGGTGCGCGACGTCCGTCTTCTTCACCGTCCCCAGCGCCTGTCCCGACTTCTCCCACTCGCCCACGATGCTCGGCGCGTACCACGCGGCGGCGTGGTCGAGCCCGATCATCGCCAGCTCACGCACCGCCTTCGGCGCGTCGGCCGCGTCGACGATCAGGTGGATCGGCTGGTCGTACTTCACCAGCCAGCCCGCCCAGGTGCTGAAGCTCTTGTTCAGCGGGATGTTGATTGTGCCGGGGATGTGGCCCTTGGCGAACTCCGTCGCCGGACGCAGGTCGAGCACCGCGGCGTTGCCGCCGAGCGCGACGCCGAGCGACTCGCGCGCGCCCTGCGGCGGCAGCGTGAAGCCGCCGAGCATCGGCGGCCCGTCGCGATTGATGCGCTTCATCTCCGCGAAGTACAGCGGCGGCTCCGGCTGGCCGGCGAGCACCATCTCGACGAACTGCGCCTCGTCGGTCGTGCCCACGCCCCAGTTGAAGCGCTTCTCGTAGCCCACCGTGCTCATCGGCACCGCGCCGAGCGCCTTGCCGCAGGCAGAGCCCGCGCCGTGACCCGGCCACAGCTGGAGATAGTCGGGCAACGCACGGAAACGCTCGAGCGAGCGGAACAGCGTGCGCGCACCGTCTTCCATCGTGTTCGCCACCTTCGCCGCCTTCTCCAGCAGGTCCGGACGGCCCACGTCGCCGACGAACACGAAGTCGCCGGTCACGATACCCATCGGCTCGCTGGCCCCCGCCGTGTCCGTGACGAGGAACGAGATGTGCTCCGGCGTATGGCCCGGCGTGTGCATCACCTCGATGCGGATGTTGCCGACCTTGATGACGTCGCCGTCCTTCACCAGCGTCGCGCCATCGGACTTGGCGAAGGCGTACTGCCAATCCCTGCCGCCCTCGGCCGAGAGATAGAGCTGCGCGCCGGCGCGCTTCGCCAATTCGCGCGAGCCCGAGACGTAGTCCGCGTGGATGTGCGTCTCGCTCACGTGCGTGATGCGCAGCTTCTCCGCCGCCGCCGCGTCGAGGTACTGCTGGATGTCGCGGTTCGCGTCGATCACCAGCGCGTCGCCCGTGGCCTGGCACCCGATCAGGTACGAGGCCTGGGCGAGTCCGTCATCGTAGAAGCGCTTGAAGAACATGGAGAGACTCCGGTCTCAGAGTTGTTGCCCGATGATGAGCGCGCTGAGCAGGATCAGCAGCACGCCGAAGGTCTTCTTGAGGCCCGCCTGCGGGATGCGCGGCACCAGTGTCGATCCGGCGATGATGCCCACCGCCGCCACCGCGCCGAACTGCAGCACCAGCATCCACGGCAGCTGCACCTGGCCCACGTAGCCGAGGTATCCCGCCGCCGTGTTCATCGCGATCACGGTGAGCGAGGTGCCCACGGCCTGGCGCATCGGCACTTGGGCCAGCAGCACCAGCGCCGGCACCAGCAGGAATCCACCGCCGATGCCGAGCAATCCCGTCAGCACGCCGACGCCCAGGCCCACGGCGAGCACCGTCGCACCGAGGTTGCGCGTCGCGCTTTCCTCGCCGCCCGCGATGCGCTTGCTGCGCAGCATCGAGATTGCCGCGCCGAGCATGAGCAGGGCGAGCAGCAGCAGTTGCGCGGAGCCGCTCACGAAGCGCGCCAGCTTCGCCCCGCCGAAGGCGCCGACCATCGCCGCGAGCCCGAAGATGCCCGCCGTGCGGAAGTCCACGTTGCCTTGGCGCCAATGCTGCACCACGCCCACCGCCGACACGC
>CAZYQM010000001.1:38815-43014 GCA_964649965.1 uncultured Gemmatimonas sp. | reverse complement strand
GTCATCCATCGGTCTGAAGTCGGGATTATTGACCCAGTTGCAGGCGAACGGCACGGGTGCCGTCGGGCCCGAACACGTCAAGCTCGATCTCGACGCTGGGCATCACCACGCGGCGCGTACGCGCCGACAGGGCCATCACCACCGCCAGCTTCGCGTCGAGCCCCATCGCGTACACCAGCACCGGCACGGTCACGATCGCCCCGCCGCCGCCCAGCAATCCGAGCGTCAGACCGACCAACAGGGCCCCAGCCGCAGCAACGAGCGTCATATATAACCAAATAGTAATATTCAGTGGCTGGTTCCGCAAGCGGGACCGAGACAACGGCATCCACCACGAAGTCACGAGGACACGAAGGACATCATCTCGACCGCCCGGAGCCTTCTCCACGTCGATCCGAAGCTCGAGGCCGTCCAAAGCCGCTTCCTTCGTGTCTTTGTGTCTTCGTGGTGATGAAGTCGCCGTTCACCCATCTTTCAACGCGTATGATCCCCGCCAGCGCCGGCCTCGCCGTCATCACCGCGCACCTGCTCGTCCTCGGCCTGCTCATCACCACCCCGGTGATGCTCGCGCTCTGGGCCCTGCACCTGCGCACGCGCAACGCTTCGTGGGTCGACGTCGGCTGGGCCGCCAACCTCGGCCTGCTCGCGATCGCCTACGCCATCGTCGCGCCGGGCCACCTGCCGCGCCGCATCCTCGTCGCCACCGTCGTCGGCGTGTGGTGTGCACGGCTCACGCTGCACCTCGTCGCGCGCACCGTCGGCGCAGCCGAGGATCCGCGCTACGGCAACATGCGCGCACGCTGGGGCGGCAACCTCGGCCTCAAGTTCTTCACGCTCTTCCTCGGCCAGGGCCTGCTCGACGTGCTCCTCGCCCTGCCCTTCCTCTTCGCGGCAGTCGATCCCGCGCCGCAGATCCATCCCGTCGCATGGTTCGGCGCCGCCCTCGCTGCGCTGGGCATGCTCGGCGAAGCCACCGCCGATGCACAGCTGCGCGCCTTCAAGGCCGAGCCCGCGAACCGCGGGCAGGTCTGCCGCGTCGGACTCTGGGGCTGGTCGCGCCACCCGAACTACTTCTTCGATTGGCTCGTGTGGTGCGGCTTCGCGCTGCTCGGCATCGCCTCGCCCTGGGGTTGGACCGGACTCCTCGGCCCCGCGCTCATGCTCTACTTCCTCACCCGCGTCACCGGCATCGCCGCTACCGAGGCGCACGCGCTGCGCTCGCGCGGCGAGGCCTACGCTCGCTACCAGCGCGAGGTGAGCGCGTTCATCCCGCTGCCGCCGCGCCACGCGCCCTGAGCGGAGCGCGCCGCCGCCGCGATCGGCCACGGGAGAGATTCGCCGTCGAACGGGGTAGATTGATATATGCGAGCCCCCATTCACTTCGCAGCCGCCCTGCTGCTCGCCGCCTGCTCGGGCAAGCTCGAGCGTGGCATCGTCATCGAGGACGCAGACCCCGCACCGGCACTGGCCTTCACCGACGCCGAGGGCACGCGCTTCGACCTCGCCGCCGAGAAGGGCAAGGTCGTGCTGCTGTACTTCGGCTACACGCACTGTCCCGACGTCTGCCCGACCACGCTGTCCGACTGGGCCCGCGCCAAGCGCGCCCTCGGCGCCGACACGACGAACATCCGCTTCCTCTTCGTGAGCATGGATCCGGATCGCGACACCCCCGAACTCGCGCTCACGTATGCGCGGCAGTTCGATCCGTCCTTCGTCGGCGTCACCGGCAGCACGACCGAGCTCGAGGAGCTCAAGAAGCGCTGGAGCATCGCGGCGTATCCCGAAGGCGATCCGCGCGACGGCTTCTACACCGTCGCGCACCCCGCCCACACCTTCGTCGTGGACCGGCAGGGCCGGCTGCGCGTGCTATTCGAACCTGGAGTCCGTGGTGAAGAACTCGCGAAGGATCTTCGCAAGCTGCTCTAGCCTGATCGTCGCGGCCCTGCTTGGCGCGGCCTGCGCCCCCAAGGACGCCGCGCCCGACCTCACCCGGCTCGAGGCCCGCGAGGCCTGGGCGCGCCCCGCCGACAGCGGCGCGATGTCCGCCGTCTACTTCACGCTCGGCAACGCCGGGAGCGTGTCCGATACGCTCGTCGGCGTCGCCAGCACGGCGGCCGAACGCACGGAGATGCACGTCTCCACGCAGCACGGCCGCACCATGCACATGTCGCAGGTGACCTCGCTGCCCGTGCCCGCCGACGACTCCGTCTCGTTCCGCCCGCTCGGCGCGCACGTGATGCTCATGAACCTGCGGCGTCCGCTCGTGCCGGGCGATACGGTCGCCGTCTCGCTCAGCTTCCAGTCCGGCCGTACGGTCGAGGTCAAGGCGAATGTCCGCCAGCCGTAGCCTCACGCTGGGCTTGGTCGTCCTTGTGATGGCCGCGCTCACGTGGTGGACGTGGCCGCGCCCTGCGGTGACGATCCAGATCGCGCCGGGGGGCGTCGCCACGGTGAACGGCGTCATCCTGCCCGAGACGCTGTATATCAAGGCACGCGGACGCAGCACCGTCGTCCGGGTCGTGAACGGCGACTCCACGCGGCACCAACTGGCGCTCTTCGGCGCCGCCGCCGGGGAGACGAAGGACTTCACGATCAACTACCCGGGCACCTACGGCGGCGTCTGCTCCACCCATCCCAGCGGCAACCTCGTCTACGTCGTGCAATGAATCTCCGGTCCCTCGCCCTCTTCGCCGTCGTCGCGCTCACCGCGATGGAGCTGCGTGCGCAGGGACTGAGCGAGGGCGGGGCCGGCACGACTGCACCGTCCGCCGCCACCGCGCAGCCGCTCACGCCGGAGCCCTGCCCGGCCGATGACGCCAGCTGCGTCCCGCCGCCGGTCGCGCGCGAGTTCCGCGGCCTGTGGATCGCCTCCGTCGCCAACATCGACTGGCCCTCGCGCCCCGGCCTGCCGCCGGACTCCGCACGCCGCGAGCTGATCCGCCTGCTCGACCGCGCGCAGGCCAGCGGACTCAACGCCATCATCTTCCAGGTGCGTCCGCAGGGCGACGCGCTCTACGCCAGCGAGATCGAACCCTGGTCGGAGTTCCTCACCGGGCAGGAAGGCGTCGCGCCGCGCCCCTGGTGGGATCCGCTGCGCTTTGCCGTCGACGAGGCCCACAAGCGCGGCCTCGAGCTGCACGCCTGGTTCAATCCCTACCGCGCGCGCCACACCAGCGCCAAGGGCCAGCATTCGCGCGGCCACATGCGGCTCGCCCGCCCGGCACTCGTGCGCCAGTACGGGCGTCAGGAATGGATGGATCCCGGCGAGCCCGCTGTGCGCGCGCACACGATCCGCGTCATCCTCGACGTCGTCAAGCGCTACGACATCGACGGCGTGCACATCGACGACTACTTCTATCCGTACAAGGAACGCGATCGCCGCGGGCAGACGATCGACTTCCCCGACGACCGCAGCTTCCAGCGCTACCAGCGCAGCGGCGGCACGATGAACCGCGACGACTGGCGCCGCGACAACGTGAACCAGCTCGTGAAGGAGCTGTACACGCGCATCCACGCCGAGAAGCCGTGGGTGAAGTTCGGCGTCTCGCCGTTCGGCATCTGGCGCCCGGGCTTCCCCGAGCAGGTCGTCGGCTTCGACGCCTACAGCGAGCTCTACGCCGACGCGCGGCTCTGGCTGCAGGAGGGTTGGCTCGACTACTTCTCGCCGCAGCTCTACTGGCCCGTGCAACAGCGCGGCCAGGAGTATCCGGTGCTGCTGCGTTGGTGGAGCGAGCAGAATGCCTTCGGCCGCCATCTCTGGCCGGGCAACTACACGAGCAAGGTCGGCGAGGCCTCGCGCACGGCCTGGCGCGCGAACGAGATCGAACACCAGATCCGCGTCACGCGCGCCGAGTCCGGCGCCAGCGGCAACGTGCACTTCAGCGCG
The DNA here is from genome assembly GCA_964649965.1 of uncultured Gemmatimonas sp. Classification (GTDB taxonomy): domain Bacteria; phylum Gemmatimonadota; class Gemmatimonadetes; order Gemmatimonadales; family Gemmatimonadaceae; genus Pseudogemmatithrix. The sequence continues at coordinate 39,128 of CAZYQM010000001.1, read as the reverse complement.
AAGGTGTTCCTCGAGGACCGCGACTCGCTGGCCACGCGGCTCTCGCGCCACGTCTACGACACGCGCGCGCTCGTGCCGGCCTCGCCGTGGATGCGCGTGCCGCGCCAGGGCGAACCGCTCGTCGAGCTGCGCCGCGCCGCCAACGGTGCGCTCACCGCGCGGCTCACGCCGGTGGCGCCCGCCGCGCCGTCCGACAGCGCCGCCGCGCCCGCGCAGCCCGTGACGCCACGCTGGTGGCTCGTGCAGACCCGCCGCGGCGACGGCACTTGGGAATCCACCGTGCTGCGCGGCGCCGCGCGCGAGATCACCGTCC
>CAZYQM010000001.1:32820-38805 GCA_964649965.1 uncultured Gemmatimonas sp. | reverse complement strand
CGCGAACTTCGCATTGCCCTCGAAGAAGGAATAACAGTGCGGGCCCTCGACCATGCTGCAGTCGAGGGCCCGCCGGTCGTGCTGCGCCTGCGCTAGTCGCCTAGCGCAGGCGGTGGCGCATCAGCGCTGCGTGCGCATCCAACGGTTGAACGCCTTCTCCATCTCTTCCACCTCGAAGGGGAAGCCGCTCGACGCCCCGCCGGCCATCCGCTCCACGCGCAGCGTCTGCGTGTAGGTCTGGCCTTCGATCGTCATCGCGACGCCGAAGCCACGGCCGCCACCGCCCATGATGCCGGCGGCGCGGATGATCGCGAAGAGATCTTCCTGCGAGATCGCGCCCATGCCCTGCGCGGCGCCACCCTGGCCACCGGCGCCCGGACGGCCGCCCGCGGCTCCGCCCTGCGGACGCGGCGCCGGCGGCGCGCTCTCCGCCGGACGCTCCTGCCACACGCCCGGCTGGGCGCCGCCACCACCGCCGCCGCCACCGCCGAAGCCGAACTGACGGGCGATCGCCTGCATGCCCGTCGCGCCCTGCGAGAGCGCACGACGTAGCTGGCCGATCGCCGCCGCCGGGATCTTGCCCTCGGCCTCGACGGAGTCGAGCACGAAGGCCACGCGGCGCGCCTGCAGGATCGAGTCGCGCAGCGCCGCACCGGTCAGCGCCGGCGCAGGCGCCGGCCGTCCGTTGAAGCTCCACGTCACCTTGTGCACGCCCGCCTGGCCCTGGCCGGCGAGCGTCTGCAGCGTGTCGCCGTTCACGTCCATCACCGCGATGCGCACCGGGCCGACGTTCTTCGACACGCGGTACCAGATGTCCGCGCCGTACTGCGGGCTCGGCGCCTGGAACAGCATGTTGCCCGTCGAGTGGCCTTCCATGCGGCGCTCGCCGTACTGGAACGCCGTGCGCGGCGCGTAGAGATGCGCCGTCTGCGTCATCGCCCCGGCCATCTGCTGCAGCGGCGCGATGTCGACGATCCAGATCGAACGCCCGTGCGTGCCGGCGATCAGCTCGGCGTCGCGCGGGTGGATCGCCAGGTCGTGCACCGGCACGTTCGGCAGGCCCGTCATGAACTTCTGCCAGCTCGCGCCGCGGTCGCCCGAGGCGTAGAGGCCCACGTCCGTGCCCACGAACAGCAGCTGCGCGTTCTTCACATCCTCGCGGATCACGTGCACGAAGTCGACGCCGCCGCGCGGCAGGCCGCCGGCGATCGAGCGGAACGTGCGGCCGTTGTCGTCCGACACGTACACGTACGGCGTGAAGTCGCCGCGGCGGTGGTTGTCGTACGTCACGTACACGCGGTTCACGTCGTGCTTCGACGGCTCGATGCGCGACACATAGGTGCCGGCCGGCACGCCCGGCACGCGCGACGTCAGTTCCGTCCACGCGCCGCCGTCGTTCTCCGTCATCCACAGGCGGCCGTCATCCGTACCGGCGTAGAGCTTGCCGGCCTTCAGCGGCGACTCGTTCAGCGAGACGATCGTGCCGAAGGTCTCGGCGCCCGTCGCGTCGATCGTGATGCCACCCGTCGTCTGCGTCGAGATCCGCAGCTTCATCGTGTCCGCGTACGACAGGTCGCCCGAAATCGGGAACATGTTATCGCCGCGCTGCAGCGACTTGTACACGCGGTTCGCGCCGATGTACACGATGCTCGGGTTGTGCGGCGAGAGGAAGAACGGCGTGTTCCAGTTCCAGCGCGGGCTGTCGCCGATCGAGTCCGCCTTCTGCTGCGCGCGCAGCCCCTCGATCGTGCGGCGCAGCGAGGCGCTCATCGGGCGCGTCGTGTCGCCGCGCACGACCAGGATCGAGTCCTCCCACCGCATGTAGCGCTCGCGGTAGTTCGGCTTCTGCAGGCGCGAGCTCGTGCCCGTCGAGACGATGAACCGGGCGATGTTGCCGCCCTGCGACTCGCCGTAGATGATGTCCGGGTTCGTCGGGTCCTGCGCCGTCACGAAGCCGTCACCGCCGTTGAACGTGTACCACATCGCGTTCGTGATCGGCCCCGAGCGACGCCGCGACGGGCCGCACCACGAGCCGTTGTCCTGCAGGCCGCCGCAGACGTTGTACGGCACGGCCATGTCGAACGAGATGTTGTAGAACTGCCCGATCGCGAACGTGTTCGGGAAGATGTAGTTGCCGCCGTTGTCGAACGTGATGCCGATGCCGCCGTCGTTGCCGACGATGTGGCGGTCCGGATCCTTGGGGTCGATCCACTGCGCGTGATGGTCCACGTGCAGGCCGACCGTCGCGTTGCGGGCGTTCTTGCCGCCCTCGTCCGACACCTTCACCGGCGTCGAGCTGAACCACACGCGGTTCGGGTTCGTCGGATGCACGCGCACCTGGCTGTAATAGAAGGGGCGCACGTTGTCGTCCGCCGTCTTCTCCCAGCTCCGGCCGCCGTCGGCCGAGCGGTACAGGCCGCTCACCTTCGGCTGCGCCGGCGCGCCGGCGCGCGGACGCGGGTTCGCCGCGGTGTCCGCCTCGACCATCACATACATCACGTTCGCGTCACTCGGCGCGATCGCGATTTCCATGCGGCCCTTCATCGTCGCCGGGAAGCCGCCGCCCGTCACTTCCGTCCAGGTCTCGCCGCCGTCCTCGGAACGCCACAGCGCCGAGCCGCGGCCGCCCGACTGCAGGTAGTACGGCTGGCGCAGCCGGTGATAGCTCGTCGCGAAGAGGATGTTCGGGTTCGTCGGGTGGATGTCCACGTCGACGAAGCCCGTCGTGTCATTGATGAACTTCTTCAGCTGCCAGGTCTGGCCGCCGTCGGTCGTCTTATAGAGGCCGCGCTCGCGGTTGGTGCGCCACGCGGCACCCAGCGCGGCGACCCACGCCACGTTCGGATTCGTCGGATGCACCACGATGCGCCCGATGTGCTCCGTTTCCTTCAGACCCATGTACGTCCACGTCAGGCCGCCGTCCGTGGACTTGAACACGCCGCCGCCCGGCGAGATCGAGTTGCGCGAGTTGGGCTCGCCCGTCCCGAGGTAGATGACATTCGTATCGCTCGGGGATATCGCGAGGTCGCCAAGCGAAGCGATTCCGTAGTTGTCGAAGACCGGACGGAAGGTCACGCCGCCGTTCGTGGTCTTCCACACACCGCCCGCGGCCGCAGCCACGAAGAAGGTCTTGCTGGGCGAGGGAATGCCCTCGATGTCGGCGATGCGGCCGGACATGTTCGCCGGGCCGATGTTCCGCCACCGCAGGCCGTCGATCACCGACTGGTCGATCGACTGCGCCGGGAGCGACGTCGCGGCCAGGGCCGCCGTCGCGCCGAGCGCGGAAAGGAACCGTGTCACACGCATGGGAAATGGTGGGTTGTGGGGTCCGCCCCTTGTGGGGCGTATAACATACGGCGCACCGCGCGGAGGCGTTGGATTGCGCCGTGCATTTGGCGAGATTTCAGGGGATCGCCCTCACACGCACTCCTGCAAGGACGCCGTGATGTCCCGCTCCAACCGCAGCACCCGCCGCGCGCCCATCGGCGTCGCCGCCAACGCCAAGCCCCGCGCCGAGCGCGGTCGCACCGCCGCCCCCGAGACCCCGCTGGCCGTCCGCGCCAAGGACGTCGAGGTCGACGCCGAGCTCCGCGAGTACGTCGCCAAGCGCGCCGGCTTCAAGCTCGGCAAGTTCGCCAACGCCATCGAGCGCATCACCGTGCGCTTCGAGGACCTCAACGGCCCCAAGAAGGGCGCCCCCGCCGACCGCTGCGCCATCAAGGTCGTCATCTCGCGCCACGAGAGCGTGATGGTCGAGGTCGTCGAGCACGAGCCGCGCGCCGCCTTCGACAAGTGCATCGACTCCGTCGAGCGCGCCGTCAAGCGCGCCCTCGAGAAGCCCAAGTCCAAGGCCCGCCGGCGCTAAGCGCCCCTACGGAGACGACGCCGGCCGGGCCAACGCAGGCGGCACACCCAGCGCCTGCGGGTCCGGCAGCGTCCGCTCCCGCGTGAACTTGCGCCGCGCGGCGTCCATGTCGTTGATGCGCTGCACCCAGCGCTGCGTCTCGACGTCGTAGCGCGCGAGGTTGTTGCCCAGCCAGTACGGGCGGTTCTCGTACATCCAGCTGCGCTCGAACAGCTCCCGCGTCAGCACCCAGCCGTCGCGCATGTCCTGCAGCTTGCCGTTGATCCCCGTGAACTCGGCCAGCTCCTTCCACGTCACCGTGTCGAGCGTCGCCAGCGCGTACACGCCCTGCGCGACCTCGTCGGCGATCTGGAACTTCATGCCCATCCAGTCGATGCGCCGTGCGCCCAGTTCCATCGCGTCCACCGCGCTCAGCTCGCGCAGGTGCCGCTGCCCGCGCGCCCGCGCGATCTCGACCAGCGCGCGTTCCGCATGCAGCCGCACCTCGGCGATGAACGGCCGCAGGCGCAGCGTCTCGATCACGCCTTCCTCGCTCCACGGATCGAGGAAGAACAGGTAGCTCTGCGCCTCGCCCGCGCGGCTGCGCACCATCGCCGCGTGCGCCGCCATCAGGTGCTGCTGCGCACGGTCGATCGCGCCCAGCGTGTCCCCGTGGAAGGTGAGCCCGTAGGCCGCCTGGAAGTTCGGGATGCTCGACTCGCCCGGCTGCCACGCCGCCGCCGCGCCGAACACCAGCCCGTACCAGTTCTGCTCGAAGATCGCGTCGCCCCAGTCGTCCCAGGTCGTGTTGATCACGCCCGTCGCGCCGGCGCGCTGCCCGTCGCGGATGAAGCCCTGGATGTTCGGCAGCGCCGTGTTGCTGTTGGGATACACGCCGTTCCAGTTGCTCACGCCCGGCGCCACCCACGTCTCCATGCCCGCATCACGGAACGGCTTGAGATAGCGGTCGAAGTTGTTGCGCGACCAGTAGTCCCAGCCCACCGCGATGAGATCCTTCGGCAGCCGGTTCACCAGCTCCGGCGAGTTCATCGCGATGTCGCCCCAGAACAGGTAGCGCTTGTTCGGCTGGCGCACCGTCTCGACGATGTCCTTCAGGTAGTTGATGTAGACCGCGCCGAGTCCGGAGTCGGCGACCATCGGCTTCGTGCGGCCGGCGCCGAGCTCGAAGGTCTCGTCGGCTCCGAGGTGCACGAACGGCGACGGGAACATCGAGTCGATCTCGGCGAAGATGCCGCGCGTGAACTCCAGCGTGCCCGGCTGGCCCGGCGCGAGCACGTGCCCGTGCGGCGTCTCGGCGAGGTCCGCGTAGAGCTCGAGCTTGAGGGCGTGGTGCAGGTGCCCGAAGGTCTGCTGCTGCGGGATGATCGTCACGTGGTGCCGCCGCCCGTAGGCCACGAGCTCGGCCACGTCCTCGCGCGACATGGAGCCGCCCGGCGGCGCGATCACCGGCTGCGACGCGAACTGCAGCGTGTGCTCGAAGTACAGCGTGAAGGTGTTCACCTTGTAGCTCGCGAGCAGGCGCACCTGCCGCTTCTGGTACTCGAGTGTCGGCATCGGGCCGCGCGAGACGTCGTCCTGCGCGCCGCGCCAGCGCATCGCCGGCCAGTCGCGGATCGTCACGCGGTGCAGCCGGGCCGCGTTGCCCGCGCCCGTGAACAGCTGCTTGAGCGTCTGCAGCGCGTAGTAGCCACCCGCCGCCGTATGCGCGACGATCGTCGCGCCGCTCGTGTCGGTGACGAGGACGTAGCCCTCGTCGCGCATCGCCGCGTCGAAGCGCAATGCGTGTTGCTCGAGCACGCGGCGCGCCGCCTCCGATCCGTTGCGCAGCATCGTCACGTGCCAACCGCGCGAGGTCGCGTGCACGGCGGCCTGGAAGCCGCGCTCGCGCATGTCGGCGGCGAAGTCCTCAGCGGCCTGCACGTCCTCGCGCTCCGTGCCCGGCGCGATGGAGATCTGCGCGCGAAAGAGCGCGGAGCCGTCGTGGCGGACCAGTTCGCGGGGCGCGGGGAGCAGCCGCGGGGCGCCGCTTGTGGCGGGCGCGGCGGCGGGCGTCGCGGGTGCCTGCGCGGCGAGGGCCGTCGGCAGGAGCAGCAGGGCAAGGAATCGGCGCATTGGCAGAA
>CAZYQM010000001.1:19115-32810 GCA_964649965.1 uncultured Gemmatimonas sp. | reverse complement strand
ATGTAATGATTGCGGGAGGTGCCGCCGCGCGCCCTAGAGTGACGAATGATCGATCGCGCCGAGGGAAGCACCGGTGAATTGGCTAAAGTAGCTACTGGTAGCTACTTTAATGCCATGAAGACTGTCGGAATCAAGACCCTCAAGAACAAGCTGAGCGAGTACATCAGACTCGTGAAGGCGGGCGAGGTCATCGCGATCACCGATCGGGGACAGGTGGTCGCTGAGCTCCGTGCGCCGAGGAACGTCGAACATCCGCTGATGGACGATCCTTGGTTCGCCGAGCAAGTGCGCCTGGGGCACATCACGCCCTCGAAGGTGCCTCCGGGGACACCGCTCGAGTTGAAGCGCGACTATCCGCTGCTCCCTCTTGAGGAGATCCTGCGCGACCTCGACGAGAGCCGTGAGGATCGCTTCTAGATGTACGTGGATTCTTCCGTGGTGCTCGCCACGGTGTTCGCGGAATCCCGACGACCGGACGACCGATTCTGGCTCGGTCCGCGATTCGCGAGTCGGCTCGCGGACCTCGAGGTCCGCGTACGAGCCGCGGGCCGAGCTAATCAGCGATCTGCCGAGGACGTAGAGGCGGTGCTTGCGCAGATGCAGTTCGTCGAGATGAGCGTGGCGGCGCTGAGCCTGCTCTACACGAAGCCACCTGCTGGCGTTCGCACTCTCGACGCGATTCATTTGGCGACGTTGGAGCAGCTTCATCGAACGGGCCGCACGATGCCCCTCGCCACGTACGACCGCCGTCTCGCCACCGCCGCCCACGCCATGGGCTTCGAGGTGATCGTCCCATGACCGCCCGCAGCTACTGGCGCCGCGTGATCTTCGATCACGACACCAAGGCCGGCAAGGCCTTCGACATCGCGCTTATCGTCGCCATCATCGGCAGCGTCGCGACGATGCTGCTCGACAGTCTCCCCAGTCTGTCGCCGCGGGCGCACCACGCGCTGTACGTGCTCGAGTGGACCTTCACCGTCCTCTTCACCATCGAGTACGCCGCCCGGCTCTGGTGCGCCGCCGACCGCCTGCGCTACGCGCGCAGCTTCTACGGCGTCATCGACCTGCTCGCGCTGCTGCCCACCTGGATCGGCCTCGTCCTCCCCGAAGGCCGCTTCCTCGGCATCATCCGCGTGCTGCGCGTGCTGCGCATCTTCCGCATCCTCAAGCTCACGCAGTACGTCTCCGAGGCCAGCGTGCTCACGCAGGCCCTCGCCGCCGCGCGCTACAAGATCGTCGTGTTCATGTTCACGATCCTCACCGCGGTGAGCGTGATCGGATCGCTGATGTACCTCGTCGAAGGGCCCGAGCACGGCTTCACCAGCATCCCCACGGCGATGTACTGGGCCATCGTGACGATGACCACCGTCGGCTACGGCGACATCTCGCCGGCCACCACGCTCGGCCGGTTCCTCGCCAGCGCGCTGATGATCCTCGGGTACGGCATCATCGCCGTGCCGACCGGCATCGTGACGATGGAGCTGCAGCGTGCGCATGCGCGGGTCCCGCGCGCGGTGACCTGCCCGGGGTGCGGGCGGGATGGGCATGACCTGGATGCGAAGTACTGCAAGGGGTGCGGCGCGGCGTTGCCTGTCGCAGGCGTGCTCTAGCGCGTGCCGCCCGCGATGCGCTGCCAGTGCTCCCAGATGAGCACCATCGCCAGCGTGTCGAGCTTGCAGTACTCGAGCAAGAGCCGCGACCACTGTTCCCGCGCCGCGACGTCCTCGCGCTCGAGACCGTAGGCCATCGCGAAGTACGCACGCACCGCGCCCGTGCCCTCGGCCACTTCCTGCAGCACACCGTTGATCACCAGCGGCTCCAGCGCCGCGTAGGGCCCGGTCTCCGGATGTCCCTCGCGTCCCGACAACGCGGCGAAGCGTTCGCGCACCAGCGGTGATTCCTTCCACACCGCGTCGAGCACCCACTTGATCGAGTTGCTGCCCTGCATGCCGGGATGGTAGTAGCGCTTGCGGCAGACCTTCAGGAGGTCGAGCTGCCGCCCGCCCTCTGGCCCCAGCGGCAGCGCCGCCGCGCGCAGCCAGTTCGCCAGCTCGGCATCGCCCGACCCCAGCGACGACATCTCCTCGGCCACCGCCGAGAGGATGCTCTTCTCGAAGGCCGACCATACCAGCAGCGTGCCGTCGTCCCCCACCGCTTCGCGCAGCCCACGGGCGAAGAGCTCGTTGGGCCACACCGGATCCGTGTTGAGGAAGGCCCGATGTTCGAGTGGCGCACCCGGCTCGCGCTGCGTGTGGCAGCTCCACTGGAAGGCGAGCAGGCCGTAGGGCGTCATCCCCTTGTGGTGCGGGATCGCGATGCGCGCCGCCTCGAAGTCGATGAAGTGCAGCGGATAGCGCGCCGCCGCGAGTTCGTGCCCCAGCGCCGGATCGTGCCACTCCTTGTTGACGCGCGTCTGCTCGATCTGCACGCGCTGCCGGTCGCCGTAGATACCCTTCAGCGAGGCGACGTGCGCATCGGGGATCTCCGTGACGCGGTCAATCCCCTGCTCGATCATCTCGTCGATCAGCGCGCCGCCGCGGAACAGCTGCAGTACGTGCGGATGCGCGGTGCCTCGCTCGCCCCAGCACTCGAGGAAGCCGCTCGGGCCCTCCGCCGGGTCCACGCGGAACTCGCAGTTGCGGCACTCCCGCGTCAGCACCGGCGGGATGCGCGTCAGCTCCGGCACGATGCTCGCCGCGAACTCCTCGGCGGCCTCGCGCACCTTGGGCTCCAGCTCCTCGACTTCCGTCGTGCAATCCACGGCGATCGTCAGCCGCGAGTGTCGCGCCAACTCGGAATCGCCGATGAACTCCGCCGTTGCTAACCGGCCGTCATCGGCCCGGATGATGCGAAACCACTGCGGCATCCCGTCGTGCGGCACCGGCTGGCGCTTGTCCATCAGCATCAGGTGCGCGCGGATCGGCACGCCGGGGTACAGGTCCCGCAGCAGCGCCACCTGGAACGTCACGTCCTCGAGGTACTCGCGCCAATCGCTCGCGATGTCGTACGGCGAGCGCATCGAGCGGAAGGGCGACCCCGTCTTCTCCTGGCGCTTCGCCGCGTCCTCGGTGTCGAGCGACGAGGACTTCACTTCGTAGAGGTCGAAGCCATCCGGACGACGGCGCAGCACGTCCACGCGCGCCTGCCGCACGCCGTCGAACAGCGTCGCCTCGAAGAGCACGACCTCCTCGCGCTCGCCACGCGCCAGGTGTTCCGCCGACTCCCGCGCCGCCTCCTCGATCGGCTTGCGCCCGTACTCGAGCGTGATGCCGCCCGGGAACATCTGCTTGGCCAGCAGCTCCACCATGTAGCCGCCTTCGGCCAACAGCTGCAGGTACTCGTTCTCCTGCTTGTTGTCCGGGTACTTCAGCTCGCGGTAGTAGAGTTTGGTGCCGCAGCTGCGGGCGGTCTTGAAGTCGGATTTCGAAAGCGTGTGGCGCGGCATAGGCAGAAGATGGCACGGGGGACTGACGGGCGCGACTGCCTATGCCGCGCGCGAGTTCGCGCTCAGCGCGCGAACATCGCCACGCGCACCCACTCCGGATCCACCTGCGGGACCAGCACCACATAGATGCCGTCCTGAAGCAGGGCGCTGTCGTCACCCTGGCGCGCGAGCTGGGCACTCAACTGCTCCGGCGTCAGCACGTAGAGCCCGCCGCTCATCGCGTCGACCGCGAGGCCGATGATTCCGCCAAACACGATGTTGCCCCAGACCCAGCCGGACACCTTCTTCGTCAGCGTCGCCTCGAACGGCTGATAGCCGTCGAGCTCGATCTTCACGATGTGGTTATCTCCGCGGGCCAGCTTGGCCACCAGCGGCGTCTGGCCGAGCGGCATGTTGTTGACCGTGACGCGGGCGTTGGTCGGCGTGCTGGAGATGCCGATGTCCTGCTTGGTGCCGTGCATGATCGAGGCACAGCCAGCCGTCAGTAGCGCGAGCGGGGCAAGGGCGAGAAGGATGGTGCGACGCATGGGTCCTCATGGGTTGGAGTGGTCCGGCGCTCCAACCTGCGGTGACCCTCTGACAGTCAGTGAAAACGGCCTAGCACGTTCTTACGCTTCAGCCCGCGCGGCGGCGGCGGGCTGCCTGTCGCGCCCTACTGCGCCCGCGTCGGATCCGTCCACTTGAGGCGGGGGAAGCGGGCGAAGTCGGTGTCGCTCGAGAGAACCTCCGCCTCGTACTCGACTGCCAGTGTCGCGAGATGGGCGTCAGGATACAGGTCACCCCGCACATCCCCGGCCACGGAAAGCTCGCGCAGGATGCTCCAGTGTTTCGGTCCGGGTTCGACGATCTCAACGCTCGGATGCGCCAGGAGCTCTGCGACAAACCGTTCCGCGAGTTCCCGACTGACGAGGGTCCGCCCCGCTATTCGCCTCGTCACGATGCGGAGGTAGCCAACGATGGTGAGCCACGGAATCCCTAGCCGATCAGAGGACTTGAGGGCGCGATCGATGTACTCGCGAACCCGAATGTGCCGCTCGTCGGTCGGGTCGCTGAGGTAAATGAGGACGTTGACGTCAAGAATCTTCATCGTCGCGCGGCAGGAGTCCCATCGAGCGAAGGATGCGCTCATCGTCGAGCTGACTAATCAGCTTCCCCACCTTGTCGACGTCGAAATACTGCGCGAAGCCGACGTTGAACGTCGGGAGGTCCAGACTCGGAACCGGCTGACTCGGCGGCGTGTCCAGCCCGCGCGCAATCACCCGCCCCAGCGCCTCCTTGAAGGAGACGCCTTCTTTGTCCGCCAGCTTGCGGACGCGTGCGAGGAGGTCTGGACTGATATCCACGGTCGTGCGCATACTATGATGCTAGCGCATCAACTGAATGATGTCAAATCATCGCAATCGCATCACTTTTGTTGCCCATAGTAGAGCTGACTTTACCATGGGTGCAGTCTCGACGACATGGTAAAGTCGGATATCCTACCTGAGTAGGTTCATGGAATGACCGACCCCAAGACCGCCGAGCTCCTCGCCGCCCTCGAATCCGACACCAGCTTCGACGCCGGCGCGCAGTTTTTGAAGATTGCCGCCGACTACTTCGAGCGGACGCGCAGCGGCGAAGGCCCCGTCTCGACCAAGCTCGACAAGCGCACGATCGCCGCGCGCTTCGATGAGCCCATCCCCATGAGGATGACGCCCCTCGCCGACGTCGCCAAGCGCATCGAGACCGATGTCATGCCCGACATCATCCAACTGATGCATCCCAAGTACATGGGTCATCAGGTCTCGGCCCCGCTCGCCGCCGCCGTGTGGACCGATGTCGTGATCAGTGCCATCAACCAGTCGCAGGCCGTGTGGGAGATGAGCCCCGTGACCACGGTGATCGAGGAGCGCGTGATCGGCTGGATGTGCCAGCTCGCCGGCTACGGCCCCGGCGCCGCGGGGACGTTCACGAGCGGCGGCACCGAGGCCACGCTCACCGCGCTGCTCGCGGCGCGGGCGGAGAAGTATCCCGATGCTTGGCGCACGGGATGGTTCGGGAAGCAGCCGCCCGTGCTCGTGCACGGGGAGCATGCGCACTATGCCGTGCAGCGCGCCGCCGGCGTGATGGGACTCGGCACGGACAACTGCATCGCGGTGGGGAGCACGCCGGAGTTCAAGATGGATCCGGTTCAGCTCGCGGCAGTGCTTGAACAACTACATCGAGATGGGCGCGATGTCCTCGCTGTCGTTGCAACCGCCGGTTGCACGGCCGTCGGGGCGTTCGATGATCTCGAGGCGATTGCGGATCTCTGCGATCGCTATGGGCACTGGCTGCACGTAGACGGCGCGCATGGGGCGTCGGCGCTGCTCAGCGAGAAGCACAGGTGGCGGGTGAAGGGGATCCACCGGGCGCGGTCGCTGGCTTGGGATCCGCACAAAATGATGCTGATGCCGTTGAGCGCGGGGATGGTGCTGGTTCAGCGGGGGAAGGATTTGGAGCGGGCGTTTGCGCAGTCGGCTCCTTACCTATTTCACGGATCTGATTCTGAAATCGAGCTCAGTCCTGATCTGGGGAAGCGGAGTCTTCAGTGTTCGCGAAGGGCGGATGCATTGAAGGTTTGGGTGGCGATGCAGCGCCTTGGAATGCGGAGTGTTGGTTCGATGTATGACGCGCTGTGCGAGGATGCAATGCGGCTCCACGGTCAGTTGAGCAGCCCCGAAAGCGGCGCACTCCCCCTCCACCTCCCCGAATCGAACATCGTCTGCTGGAGCGCCTCTCGCGAAGCGATGAGGGCGGCAGACTCCGAACGTCACTCCATACCCCGGCCGTGGATTACCGCCACGCGTATCGCCGGCGAGCCCGCCTTGCGCTGCACATTCATGAACCTCAGAACTTCTCTAGTTCCCAGCCTTCTCTAGTGAGTACGCGAGCCTGTTTTCCTCCGAGACGTACTTGTAGGAAACAAGCTTCCACTGCCTCCACTTTCGAGATTGAACTGGTCGAGACCAGACCGTATACCACCGAACTGCTTCTGACGCTGCAGCTTCCAATGCATCGCTATCGAACCTATTCGCGATCAGGAACGCCTCAATCATCGAGTAGTCCCCGCTGCAGTACGTCTGCGAAACCCAATCCACGTACTTGAGCAACTGGCGAACGTCATCCTCGTTTGCATCATCTTTCTTGATCTCAGCAACGAGGTATCGACCAATGGTGTTGAACGGTCGCTGGCGTCGGTAGCCGAAGACATCGATCTTGTCCATGTAGTCAACCGGCTTGAATGGAGACGCGTGGACTTGGTGGCTGAGATAGTCCCAGGAGCCGAATATCCGAACCGCGCCCTTTGAGTTGACGTTCAAGTCGTGAAGCAGACCAGCTTCGATTGCCATTTCATGGCGGACCAACCCATCAGCGTCAGCACTCGCCGCCAACGCTTCCGACGCACTGAGGGCGTGTGCAGAAGTGGCCAGATTCGCGATTCGAGCGTGAGCTAGCGGTCGACGGCGAGGCCCCCTGCCGACCTTGGTTGAGTCCCCGTTGCGCCTTGCAAGGATGTCGAGCAACGCGAACGTTTCTGCATCGTCCATCTTGATGAAGGATCGCTTCTGGATGACCCGAAGACTGCGAAATGCCGTAGGGTGGGAGGCCAGCGCATCGTCCATATCAACGGGCGTTAGCAACATTTGAGGCGCCGGTTTGAAGCAACAGAGCCACCGGTGGTGCTTCAAGTCAGATTTCTTGGCCGGATACCAGAGAACGCTAGAAGTCGACGTTGGCACCGAAGCCCTGGGGTCACTTGCGCCAGGATACACCTGGTAGACGAAGTTCTCTCCAACACGGGTCAGCTGGCCCGCACCGAAAATCCTTCGATCCTGAAAGAAGAAGATGTAGTCTCCTTCACGCATCGTCAGAAAATCAGCGAGCGTTGCCTCGTGATGTTGTCCCCAGCGCCGATTCTCACCAGAGCCACTCGCCTCCGAGACGAACGTCGAGTAGACCCCAGCCTCGAAGACTGAGCCCACGTCAGCGTCCTTACCTAGTAGCATTAGGTAACCAGCCACAATCAGCTCTCCCTACTGAGGTTCCGATGAAGTTTAGACTGCACCCTCATCGACACGCGGACAAGATTGTTCCGGCGGAGGCTCCTCATGAGTGGAAGGAGCTGACCGATGCTCTGATGGAGATCTCGGACGCTGCCATCATCAAGCACTTCAGTGAGCAGAGAAGACGGGCCAAGAGCATTTCAGAGGCAATTAACGTCCTGCTCAGGGAGCGGCTCGTCCAGCGCGGGTGGCTTCAAGAAGCACCGATCTTCCAGGACGCGGAGTATACGGATAAGCGTTGGCGCCTTGATTTCGCAAAGGGATTGGTATCCGTCGAAATCGCCTTTAATCATGGCGAAGCAATCGCCTGGAATCTGCTCAAGCCAGTATTGGCGAGCGAGTACAATCACATCAAGAAGGCCATTCAGACTCGCGTCGGCGTCGTAGTCTGCGCCACCGAGGCACTAAAGTCAGCTGGGGGATTCGACAGTGCCGTCGGGACTTTCGAGAAGTTCTCGCGCTACCTGATTCCACTACAGAATCCGCTTTCGGTGCCGATAATGCTCGTCGGACTTGAGGCACCGGAGACCTTTCGGATCGTTCACGAGAAGCGGGACGGAAGAACTGCGGGGCTCGTCGAGCGATTCCCATGAGGCGCCGCTGGGATGCGAATCACCCAGCAAGAGCACGAGCGCTCCCAAGGATGCGAAGCCCTGTCCGCGTTGCGATTTCGTGTGCCAGCAGCCTCACGACGCCCACGACGAGCGCATTCCCCATGCAGAACGCTCGCTGGGTCTCGGTCATTCCCGCGGCAGTGTGATTGTCCGGAAAACCGTTGAGGCGCTCAAGCTCAATAGGGGTCAGTCTCCTGTATTCACCACCCTTGGCGGACACAATGTGCTTCGACCGACTCGGCGACGCACCACCTTCTGAAGTCAGAATCGTCCGCGAAGGCCGATCCACCGGATCCGGAAACGGCAGCGCTCCTTCTTTGTAGAAGTAGGTGAATCCACTCGCCTTGTGCACTCGCTCTTCCGCCTTTGACCCCTTGGCCCGAATCCACTTCGGCAACGCCGCGTCGTTCACGAAGAACTGTTCGGGCACCGCACCCCGCTCAAGCACATCGCGCAACACCATCTGACGCCCAGTGAAGTTCGGCTTCGGATTGTAAGTCCATACAATCCGCCTCCGCGTCGCACCGACCCCGACCGCGCGAACGTAGCCCGCCTGCCCAAACTTCGTGCGTTCGACACCGCGTCCAAACTCAGCGGAAAGCTCGTGCAGCTCACCAGTAAGCTCAAAGTGCTCCGTTTCTTGAAGATCGAGTCGATTGTCTGAGTGCACCGGGAGCGAGCTGGCGAACACGCCGCTCTCGAAGACGACATCAGCGCCGCTCTTCTTCGACTTGGCCTTCCCCGCGAGCTGCGCGACGATGAACACACGCCGACGACGTTGCGGGAATCCATAGTCCGCCGCGTTCACCACGCGCCACTCGACCTCGTAGCCAAGATCGCAAAGACTCGCGAGCATGATTGCGAAATCGCGTCCACGCTGCGTCGCCGGCGACTTAATCAACCGATCGACGTTCTCGAGAAACACCCACTGCGCCGGCTTCTTTTTGTCCTTGAGGATGCGCAGCAAACGGTGGATCTCCCACCACAGCACGCCTTTCTTTCCCTGTAGGCCCGCTGATTGGTTCAGCGGCTTCGCGACGGAATAGTCTTGGCAAGGGAACCCGCCGACGACCATGTCGATGTCCGGCAGCTTCCGCTCGCCGCGCTCAACCGCATCGAGCACCTTCGCGATATCCTCGTTGCTGTGGCCCTCAGGACCGAACCGCTCGACATAGCATCGCGACGCGAACTGCTTCGAGGGCGTTCCAGGCGGCTCCCACTGGCTGCTGAACACCGTCACGAAATCCGGAGACGCCGCCTCCAACCCGAGACGGAACCCTCCCACGCCGGCAAACAACTCTGCGACGCGAATCTGCTTGCGGCTCGACTTTGCTTTCGGCTTCGCGGGCATTCTCTCTCTCGGCAGCACAGGTGAAGTGCTCAATATAGGCCTTCGATCAATACCGAGGAAACACCGAATCGCGGCTGGACAGGTGCTTAGAGGAATATTATCTTAATACTAAGATGTCTGCTGACTCCCGCCCCCTGCACCTCTATGTCGTCCTCTCCCGGGCGTCCGAGTCCCTCCACGCCCACACCAAATCCGACATCGAATCCCACGGCCTAACCCAAACGGAATTCGCCATCCTCGAAGCCCTCTACCACAAGGGCCCCATGCTCCTCGGCGAAGTCCAAAAGAAGATCCTCGTCTCCAGCGGCGGCATCACCTTCCTCATCGACAAGCTCGTCAAACGCGGCCTCGTCCGCCGCCGCCCCTGCGAAACCGACCGCCGAGCCCGCTACGCCGAGCTCACCGACGCCGGCCAGGCCCTGATCGCCCGCATCTTCCCCGGCCACGCCGACGTCATCCGCCGCGCCGTCTCCGGCCTCTCGGCCACCGAACAGCAAACGCTGATCGACCTCCTCAAGAAGCTCGGCCACCACGCCGCCAGTCTCGAGCCACAACCCTCGGGACCGACCATCGCCAAGCCAGGCCGCTAGCCCGCCCGCCGCTCCCGCCGCCTAGCCAGCCACCCGGCCTGGGCCATACATATAGAAGAAGCCCCCACTGACACCGGCCCCAAATCCCCGGGAACCTCCGGAAACCATATTGTCTTAGTTGTGAGAAGTTAACCAGCAGAGGTATCCATGGCCCGCTCCGCTCCCACCACACTCGGCTTCCACCACATCACGCTCGTCGCCGCCGACGCGCGCCGCACGCTCGCGTTCTACCACGAGGTGCTCGGGCTCCAGCTGGTGAAGCAGACGGTCAACTTCGACGACCCGTCGTCGTACCACCTCTACTTCGGCAACGCCGAGGGCGCGCCGGGCACGCTGGTCACCTTCTTCGAATGGCCGTCCGCGCCGCGCGGGCGCTTCGGCGTCGGCGGCGTGCATCACCTGGCCTTTTCGACGCCGACGTACGAGACGCTGCTCAAGTGGAAGCGCCGCCTGCAGGACCTGGGACTGCCCGTTTCCGGCCCGATGCCGCGCGGCTACTTCAACTCGCTCTACTTCCGCGACCCTGATGGTCAGGTCCTCGAGATCGCGACCGCGGGCCCGGGCTACGACGTCGACGAACCGATCGCCGAGTTGGGCCAGCACGTGCTCGGTCAGCAGCCGCACCAGCTGCCCGGCACGCGCGACGAACGCGCGATCGCGATGACGACGCATCCGGAACCGGTGCCGACCATCACGCCCGACATGGCCCTCACGGGCCTGCACCACATCACGGGCATGACGGACGACATCCAGCGCACGAGCGACTTTTACGAAGAGGCACTCGGCCTCAAGCTGGTGAAGAAGACCATCAACCAGGATGACCCGGACACGCCGCATTGGTTCTGGGCCAACTACGATGGCACGCGCGTGCTGCCCGGCAGCTCGTGGACACTCTTCGGCTGGAATCCGCGTTCACCGCATGCACGCCCCGGCGTCGGCCAGACACACCACGTCGCCTTCCGCGCGAAGGACGACGCGGAACAACTCGCCTGGCGCGATCACCTCATGTCGATCGGGCTGCAGGTCTCGCCCGTGATGGATAGGCAGTACTTCAAGAGCATCTACTTCCAGGCCCCCGACGGTCAGTTGCTGGAGATCGCCACGGATGGGCCGGGGTTCGCGGTGGATGAAGCAGTACTCGGCGCGGAGCTCAAGCTGCCGCCGTGGCTGGAAGCCGAGAGAGCGCAGATCGCGGAAGCTCTCGGGCCGCTCAGATAGGGGACGGATGACGGAGGACGGATGCTACGACAACAACGCGCGTTTCTAGCATCCGTCATCCGTCATCCGTCCAGTCAACACACAACTCCCACTAGGACCTCAACACCATGATCTGGAACCTCGACACCACCCACGCCAACGTTGACTTCTCCGTCAAGCACATGGCGATCAGCACCGTCCGCGGCTCGTTCGACCTCTTCTCCGCCAGCGGCGAGACCGACGACGCCACCGGCATGCCCACCAAGCTGTCGATGGAGATCGACGCCGCCTCGGTGAACACCAACAACGAGCAGCGCGACGGCCACCTCAAGTCGGCCGACTTCTTCGAGACGGAGAAGTACCCGAAGATCACCTTCGTCTCGACGAAGATCACCGGCACGCCCGCCGAGCTGACGATCGTCGGCGACCTCACGATCCGCGACGTCACCAAGAGCGTCACGCTCACCGGCGAGCTCTCGCCCGTGATGAAGGATCCCTGGGGCCTGCAGCGCCGCTCGCTTGAAGTCGCCGGCAAGCTCAAGCGCTCCGAGTTCGGCCTCACCTGGAACCAGGCCCTCGAGATGGGCGGCGTCCTCGTCTCCGACGAGGTGAAGCTCAGCGTCTCGGCGCAGGCCGTGGCGGCGGCTGAGGTCGCGGCGTAAGCACCACGCACCCGCTCCACCGGGTTGCTTCGAGGGCCAGTGCGCTTCGGCGGGCTGGCCCTCTGGCAATTCCCAGACGATACCCGCAAACCTTGGGTTGCTGCTGGTATCACGGATAGTGTTATAACGGTATCCGTGATATATTCATTCGCGGATGCCGGCACCGAAGACATCTTCCACGGCCGCGACTCGGCGGCTGCACGTCGGCGCTGTCCGTCCGCGGTTTGGCCGGTCGCGCGGCGAAAGCTCGACCAGCTGCATTGGGTCGATCGACTGGATGACCTCAGGGTTCCCCCAGGGAATCGGCTGGAACGCCTGCAGGGCAACCGGTTCGGCCAGCACAGCATCCGGATCAACCGACAATACCGCATCTGCTTTCGCTGGGAGGACGGCAATGCCACGCAAGTCGAAGTCACTGACTACCACTAAGGCACCGCGAGGGCGCGCAGCGCTCGTGCGTCGCGTGCTCCCGACACATCGCCCGCCGACCCATCCCGGTGAAATGCTGCTTAAGGAGTTCCTTGAGCCAATGGGAGTCTCGCAGTCGGCCTTCGCCCAGCGACTGGGGGTGTCCTTTCCTCGCTTGAACGAGATCGTTCGGGGGAGACGGGGCGTAACCGCAGACACTGCGCTGAGACTCGCCCAGGTGCTGGGTATGAGTGCCGACTTCTGGCTGCACCTGCAGACCGACTGGGACCTCTGGCACGCCCTGCGCTCCCCGCAAGGCCGACGCATCGGCGAGCTAAAGCCGATTCGGATGGCCGACTGAGCAGCACCACGAGTATCAGCGCGAGGTAAGCAACTCGGGTTACTGCGCGTCGCCGAAGCGCGGCGAGTTCTGATGCCCTTGGCGATGACAGAAGGCGTCCATTCCGATGCAGATGTTTCTTTCGAGGTCTCGTAACCACAAGCCCGGACGGCTCGACGGGTCAATAGCGTAGCGGTCCCGCCCCCTCGCGCGTAACCTTCCGAGACCCTCCACTCCCTCGGAGAACCCGCGACGTGCGACCCACCCGCTCCCTCGCTCGCCCCCTGGCCGCCGCGCTGCTCGCCGGCCTCCTCGCCGCCCCGCTCGCGCTCGATGCGCAGGGCAGCGCCCCCGCCCAGCACAACGTCCGCACCCGGACGCTGGCCATCCGCAACGCGACGATCGTCGACGGCAACGGCACGCCCGCGCGCGGTCCCGCCGACATCCTCATCGTCGGCGACACAATCGCCCAGATCGCCTGGCTCGACCCGGTCGCGCTGAGCGGCGGCAATGCGCGCCGCGTGCAGGCCGACGCGGAGATCGACGCCACGGGCAAGTTCGTGCTGCCGGGCCTCATCAACGCGCACGCGCATCTCCAGCGCGGCCGCGCGGGCTACCCGCAGCCCTACGAATACACGCTCAAGCTCTGGTTGGCCTCGGGCATCACGACCTTCCGCGAGGTGGGCTCGGACTCGGTCAGCGGATTGCTTTCGCTGCGCGCCGCCGAGCGTGCGGGCAACGCGATGTCGCCGCGCGTGTACGCCTACCTGCGGCCGGGCAGCGCGCGCACGCCGGAACAGGCCCGCGAACGCGTACGCGCAGCCAAGGCCCAAGGCGCCGACGGCCTCAAGCTCGCCGGCCTCGATCGCGACATCCTGATGGCCATCCTCGACGAAGCGAAGAAGCAGGGGCTGCGCGTCGCCCATCACGTGGGCGTCGAGGAAACCACCGCCTGGGACGACATCGCCGGCGGCACGACGACGATCGAACATTGGTACGGCAT
>CAZYQM010000001.1:0-19015 GCA_964649965.1 uncultured Gemmatimonas sp. | reverse complement strand
CCGCCTGGGACGACATCGCCGGCGGCACGACGACGATCGAACATTGGTACGGCATCCCCGACGCGGCGATCCGCAGCAAGCGCCAGAACTTTCCCTCGGATTACAACTACAACGACGAGACCGATCGCTTCCGCTGGGCCGGCCGCCTGTGGCGCGAAGCCGATCCGGCGCTGCTCGACACGGTGTTGATGGAGATGGTGAAGGCCAACGTGGGCTGGGTGCCGACGCTCGACATCTACGAGGCCTCGCGCGACCTGCAGCGCGCGCAGACGCAGCCATGGTTCCGCGACTACCTGCACCCGGCGCTCGAGGAGTTCTTCAAGCCCGATCCCCGCAACCACGGCTCGTACTTCATCGGCTGGAGCTCCACCGACGAGACGTACTGGAAGGAGAACTACCAGATCTGGTTCCGCGCGCTGCGCCGCTACGAGGAACTCGGCGGCACCATCGCCTGCGGCGACGACGCGGGTTTCATCTACCAGCTCTACGGCTTCGGCCTCATCCGCGAGATGGAGCTGCACCAAGAAGCGGGCTTCCACCCGCTCAAGGTGATCCAGCACTGCACCGGCAACGCCGCCCGCCTGCTCGGCGAGGAGAACCGACTCGGCCGCGTGCGCGCCGGTTGGAAGGCGGATCTCATCATCGTCGACGGCAACCCGCTCGAAGATTTCAAGGTGCTCTACCCCGGCGGCACCACGCGCATCGTGAACGGCGAAAGCCAACCCACCCTCGGCGTCGAGTGGACGATCAAGGGCGGCATGCCCTACCACGGCCCCACGCTGATGCGCGAAGTGAAGGAGATCGTCGACCAAGCCCGCGCCCGCCGCGCCAGCGGACAGCGCGAAGAGTAGGTAGTTGCCGTTGTAGTTGCGCAGTTGCGGTTGATGTTGCAGTTGCCCTTGCCGTGACCTTCCGTCTTCCGTCCACCAACATGCGCGCCCAACTACTCGCCCTCGCCCTACTCAGCTCAACGGCCGCCGCACAGTCGCTTCCGCTCCGCCAAAGCGCCCTCGACGCCAGCGCTCGTGACGCCAGCTTCACCGTCCCCCTCGACTCCACCATCAACTCCCGCTGGCTCGGCGGCGGCGTCAGCGCCCCGCGCTGGAGTCCCGACGGCCAGTGGCTGTACTTCCAGTACGCGCTCACGCCCTCGCCGGTGATGGAAGGCATGCAGCCGGACGACCCGTGGTGGCGCGTCTCGCGCGACGCGCGGCGCGTGGAGCAGGTGGCGCGCGAGGCAGCGCTGGAGATCCCCACGCAGATGCGGCACACGCGCGACGCACGGCGGGCTGTGTGGTTCCATCGCGGCACGCTCACGTACTGGAAGCGCGGTGCGGCGGCACGCACGCTGCTGCAGCGCGTCGACAACATCAATCCGCAGTGGACGCCCGATGAGCGGGCCGTGCGCTGGATCGAGAGCAACAACCTCTGGGAGCTCGACCCCGAGACGGGCGCGCTGCGCCAGCTCACCCGCGCGCACCAGCAGCGCGACACCGCGCGCACGGATCGCCAGCGCGCCGAGCTCGTGCGGCAGCAGTTGGACATCTTCGACTTCACCGAGGCCCGCAAGGCGGCGCGCGATTCGATGTACCGCCGGCAGGTCGCCGAGCGTTGGGCGCAGCCGATCACGGTGCCGTACAAGGAAGGCGAGACCATCTCCTGGCTGCAGGTGCCGGCGGGCGGCAGGTACGCGACGTATCTCATCACGCCGCGCGTGCAGACCACGCAGACCACCTACTCGGACTACGTGAACGATTCCGGCGTAGTCGTGCAGCGCACGGCGCGCCCGAAGGTCGGCTCGGCAGTGCCCGTGCGCCGCGCGATGATCGTCGCGCATGATCCCGTGGCCACGCCGGACTCGGTGAAGGCGATCGCCGTCGAGGCCGACACCGGCAAGTTCGGCGGCAAGCGCGTCACCGCGACCTCGGCCCTCTGGAACGACCAGGGCACGCGCTTCGTGGTGGAGTTCCAGTCGCTGGACCATAAGGACCGCTGGTTCGTGCTCGTGAATCCCGCCGACGGCAAGCACGAGCGGGTGCTGCACCACATCCACGACGATGCTTGGTTCGGTGGCGCGGGCAACGCGCAGGGTTGGCTGAATGCGAGCTGGGCCGAGTTCCTGCCCGATGGCGAGACGCTGGCCATCACGAGCGAGGAGACGGGCTGGGCGCATCTCTACCTCGTGAAGATGGACGGCACGAAGCAGGCGTTGACGCGCGGCGAGTGGGAGATCCGCAACATCACGCGCAGCAACGACGGCAACAGCTGGTGGATCATGGCCGGCGTGGAGCATCCCAACGAGCTGCACCTCTACGAGCTGCCCCTGCGCGGCGGCACGCTCACGCGCATCAATCCGGCCGGCGAGGGCGAGGCCCAGCCCGCGCCGTCACCCGACGGCACCATGCTCGCCTACCGCTGGAGCACGCCGACCGAGCTGCAGGATCTCTACCTGATGCCGCGCCGCGCCGGAGCGCCGGCCACGCGCATCACGCGCTCGGGCACGGACGCGTTCTATAGGATCGCCTGGCCGGAGAGCGAGTTCATCCAGTTCCCCGACGACCGCGGCAAGCCGGTGTTCGCGCGCGTCTACAAGCCGCTGACGACGGTCGCCACGCGGCCCGCGGTGATGGAGATCCACGGCGCCGGCTACGCGCAGGGCGTGCACAAGACCTTCGCCGGCTCCAGCGCGCACGGCGGCTCGCTCACGGCGCAGTACCTCGCCGCCCGCGGCGTCACGTACATGGTGCTCGACTACCGCGGCTCCTCGGGCTACGGCCGCGACATGCGTACCGACATCTACCGCTCGATGGGCGACCGCGACGTGAAGTCCGCGATCGCCGCGATCCCGGTGCTCGAGCAGCGCTACAATGTGAACCGCCAGAAGATCGGCCTCTTCGGCTGCTCCTACGGCGGCTTCTTCACGCTGATGGCGCTCTTCCAGCACCCGGGCACCTTCCAGGGCGGCGTCGCGCAGTGCTCGGTCACCGATTGGGCGCACTACAACCACGGCTACACCGCGCGCATCCTCAACGGTGCGCCGGTCGACGACACCACGGCGTACCGCGTGAGCTCGCCGATCTACCACGCCGAGGGCCTGCAGGACCGCCTGATCCTCCAGCACGGCCTCGTCGACGGCAACGTCCAGTACCAGGACGCCGCCCGTCTCGTCCAGCGCCTCATGGAGCTTGGCAAGGACTTCGAGTTCGTCACCTATCCCATTGACGCGCACGGCTGGAGCAGCCGCTGGGCGCGGCTCGACTCTCAGCGGCGTATGATGAAGCTTTGGGAAGATATTCTTCTACGGTAGATGGAGGACGGAGGATGAAGGAGGAGCGAGGAGCGAGGGAGAGGCCTGAGGCAGGAAGAGGAGGAAGGAGGCTCTGAGGAGAGAGGGGCCTCGCTCCTCACGGCCTCCCGCCTCCCGCCTCCCGTTCGCTCCTTCCCTTCGCTCCTCGCTCCTCCTCATCCTCCACTCCTCCTCCTGAATGTCTTTCTCAAAGTCGCTACTGTCCGGCAAAGCAGTCCTCATTACAGGCGGCGGAACAGGCCTCGGTAGGGCAATGTCAGAGCGTTTCCTCGAGCTAGGCGCCACCATCATCATTTGCGGTCGCCGACAGCAGGTGCTCGAGGACGCCGCGCGCGAGATGATGGCCGCGCACGGCGGAAGGGTCGTCGCGATCCCCTGCGACATCCGAGACCCCGCCGCCGTGGACGCGATGATGGACCGCGCCTGGAGCGACTGCGGCGGCATCGACATCCTCGTCAACAACGCCGCCGGCAACATCGCCTCGCCCACGGAGCGGCTCTCGCACCGCGCCGTCGACGCCGTGCTCGGCATCGTCTTGCACGGCTCGTTCTACTGCACGCTCGCCGCCGGCAAGCGCTGGCTCGCCGAAGGGCGCAAGGGCAAGGTGCTGTCGATCGTCACCACTTATGCCGAAGGCGGCAGCGCCTTTGTGGTGCCCAGCGCCGCTGCGAAGGCCGGCGTGCTCGCGATGACGCGGTCGCTGGCCGTCGAGTGGGGCCCGCGCGGCATCATCTGCAACGCCATCGCGCCGGGGCCCTTCCCCACGAAGGGCGCCTGGGATCGCCTGCTGCCCGATCCTTCCCTGCTCGGCGAAGCCATCGACCGCATTCCGCTGCGGCGCCCGGGTGAGTTGATCGAGCTCGCCAACCTCGCGGCCTTCCTCGTCAGCGACCTCTCCGACTACATCAACGGCGAGTGCATCGCCATCGACGGTGGCGAGAAGCTCAAGGGCGGCGGCCAGTTCAGTTGGATGGGCTCGCTCAGCAAGGAACAGTGGGACGCCCTCGAACGCTCAGCCAGAGGCACGACCGCGAAGGACAAGAGCCAGATCGGCGGGTAGATCGTACGCAGTCTCGCCCATCGTGCAGCATCCGTCATCCGTCATCCGTCCTGTGTCCATACAAGCGATCCGCGACTTCCTCGAGCGCCGCGCACTCCCCCTCGAGCCAAAGTTCCTGAGCACTCCCTTCAAGGCCCTGCTGCCGGAACTCGCCGAAATGCGCTCCGAGGTCAAACGCCTTGGCCTCTGGGCCCCGCACCTCCCGCGCGAGCACGGCGGACTCGGCCTCTCCCTCCCGGAGTTCGCCGAAGTGAGCGCCGTGCTCGGCGAGTCGCCGATCGGCCACTACCTGTTCAACTGCAACGCACCGGACATCGGCAACCAGGAGCTGTTGCTCGCGCACGGCAGCGTCGAGCAGAAGGAACGGTGGTTCACGCCGCTGGCGCGCGGGGAGATCCGCAGCTGCTTCGCGATGACCGAGCCGGAGTTCGCGGGTTCGAATCCCGTGTGGATGGACACGCGCGCCCTGCGCGACGGCGACGACTACGTGATCAACGGCCACAAGTGGTTCACGTCGAGCGCCGAGGGCGCGGCGTTCACGATCGTGATGGCCGTGACGGATCCCGACGCGCCGCCGCACAAGCGCGCCAGCCAGATCATCGTGCCGATGGATGCGTCGGGCGTGGTCTTCGTGCGCAACATCCCCGTCATGGGTGAGCAGGGCAGCGACTACGCGAGTCACGCCGAGCTGCGCTTCGACAACGTGCGTGTGCCGGTAGCGAACCGCATCGGCGCCGAGGGCGCGGGCTTCGCGTTGGCGCAGGAGCGGCTTGGTCCCGGGCGCATACATCATTGCATGCGCTGGCTGGGCATCAGCGAACGCGCGTTCCGGATGATGGTCGAGCGCGCCGCGACGCGTGAGCTCGCACCGGGCGAGGTGCTGGGGCAGCAGCAGGTGATCCAGCATTGGATCGCCGAATGCCGCGCGGAGATCGATGCGGCGAAGCTGCTCGTGCTGGACGTGGCGCGGCGCATCGAGCGCGAGGGTTCGCACGCGGCGCGCGATGGCATCTCGCTCATAAAGTTCCACGTCGCGGGCGTGCTGCAGCGCGTGTTGGATCGCGCCATCCAGGTGCACGGCGCGCTTGGCATGACGGACGACACGCCGTTGGCGTACTGGTACCGGCATGAGCGTGGGGCGCGAATTTATGATGGGCCGGATGAGGTGCATAAGAGCTCGGTCGCGCGGCGCATTCTCAAGGCGGCGGGGATGGGACGGAAGACGGAAGACGGAAGGGGGGCGCGTGACTGAGACGGTGGCGGTGCGGGCGGGTGAGGAGCTGCCGCTCGACGCGCTCAATGCGTGGCTGGCTGAGGCGGCGCCGGAGGTTGGGCGCGTGACGGCGGTCGAGCAGTTTCCGGGTGGGTTCTCGAATCTCACCTACCTGTTGCGCACGTCCGCCGGCGAGTTCGTGTTGCGGCGGCCACCGCGCGGCGTCGCTGCGGGCTCGGCGCACGACATGGGGCGCGAGGCGCGCATCCTCTCCGTCTGCGAACTGCGCGGCATTCCGGCGCCGCGGGTCATCATCGGCTGCGACGATGCTTCGGTGATCGGCGCGCCCTTCTCTGTGATGGAGCGCGTGCACGGCGTCATCCTGCGCGGATCGTCGGCACCGGCCGGCTACGATGCCGCGGCCTTCGCCACGCTCAGCGAGCGGTTTCTCGACACGCTCATCGCCATCCACGGCGCGACGCCGTCGGATCCCGTCGTCGGCGGGCTCGGGCGCCCGCTCGGCTATGTGTCGCGGCAGGTCGAAGGTTGGACGGAGCGCTGGCAGAAGTCGCGCACGGATGACGTGCCCAGCGTCGAGCGGCTCGCGGCTTGGCTCGATCAGCACCAACCCGGCGAAAGCGGCGCCTGCCTGATCCACAACGACTTCAAGTACGACAACCTCGTGCTCGACGCGAAGCAGCCGGGCAGGATCGTCGCCGTGCTCGATTGGGAGATGGCCACGCTGGGCGATCCCCTACTCGACGTCGGCACGACGCTCGCGTACTGGATCGAGGCCGACGATCATCCGGCGTTCAAGGCGCTCGGGCTCGGCATCACCGCGCTGCCCGGCAACCTCACGCGCGCGCAGCTCTGGGAGCGCTACCTCAAGAAGAGCGGCCGCGCGCCACGCGCCGCCACATGGTATCACGCCTTCGGCGTGTTCAAGGTGAGCGTGATCGCGCAGCAGATCTATGCGCGCCATGGCAAGGGACTCACCAACGACGAGCGCTTCGCGCGGCTTGGCGACGTGGTGCGGCTGTTGGGCGAGTTCGGCGGGAGCGTTATCGCTCGCGGGTGAGGCGATCGAGCTCGGCGGCGAGCGATTCGAACTGCGCGCGTCGCTCGGCGCGCCAGTCTTTCGATCGGCGGACCGCGTCGGCGGCCACGATGGCCCCGATGATGCCGAAGATGCCCGACGTGCCGAATGCCGCCGCCACGGCGTCGCCGCCCGCAAGGGTCGCGGCCAGCGTGACGACCGTGCCGAAGCCTGCGGCCAATGCACCGCTGATGATGCGAATGCGAACGCCCTCGTTCAGCGACGTGAACCGCACGCGATGGCCGTTGAGGCCGGGTTCGAGCATCACGCGAAGGTTGCCGTTGCCCCACTGGCGCAGCGTCCCGTGCGATTCGAGCTTGCCCGGCGCGTCGAAGGTCTCTCGGAGCCGCGTCACGAGGAACTCCCACTCAGCGTCGCTGAGCTTGCGCGAGAGTTCCACGCTGCGCGACACGCTCACCGCGACGCCGACCGCCTGCTTGGGCGTATCCCGCGGGATATCGAGCTCTCGGGCAGCGGCGGTGACCCGTTCGGGCTCGATGCCCGCCTCGCGTGCGATGGTCTCGAGCTGGCCGAGTGTCATGCCGTCCTGTTGCACGAGCGCATCCGGACCTTCAGGCCGCGGGACGGTCGCCCGCCGCAGGATCTCGGTCACCTCGGCATCGGAGTACCGGCGTTCACTCATGGCCTGAATCTGCGGCCGCCGCGAGACGTGGGCAATCGGCCCGGCTGCAGACGGCACATGGCGTTCAGCGAGGCCTGCTGGCAAGTTTGCGGGGTCCTTCACTGGAGCGGTCGGTGTCCGACATCCGCTTAGGCAGGATCCAGCAGGTCGCCCTCGTCCAGCACGACGTCGAGCGCGCCGTCCCCTTCTATCGCGACGGACTCGGCCTCCCGCTGCAGTTCGCGATGGCGGGCATGGCGTTCTTCGACGCCGGCGGCGTGCGCCTGATGCTCACGAAGCCCAGCTCCCCGGAGTTCGATCACCGGAACTCGATCGTCTACTTCGAGGTCGAGGATTGCCCGGCCGCCTTCGCAGCGCTCCAGGCACGCGGCGTACCCTTCGACGACGAGCCGCACCTCGTCGGCAAGACCGCCACGCACGAGCTGTGGATGGCGTTCTGCCGAGATCCCGAAGGGAACGTGATCGGGATTTCCGAATCGCGCCCGCTGGAGACGGCCGCCACGTAGCCGTTGCTGAACGGGAGAGGGGCGCCGAGCTCAGCTCGGCGCCCCTCTACGTCTCAACTCTCACGCCTCAAGTCTACTTCAGAGGCGCCGGCCGGAATCGAACCGGCGAATAGCAGATTTGCAGTCTGCCGCCTTACCACTTGGCCACGGCGCCGAAGTCCTTGGAAGCTAGCGGGGTGCAGCCCCGACCTCAACTGAACCACGACCCCGCCGGGTGACCGGGCGAGGTGCGCCGGCCCGGCCCCCCGGGGTACCTTCAGGGCGTGTTCCGACTCCGTCTGACGGTCGAGCGCCTCCGGCCTCTCGCGACACGTGCGGTCCTGCTCGTACTCCTGGTCGCGGGCCTTATCGCGCTGGGCCGCTCCGACGCGCTGCACGAGCAGTTGCTCGTCGTCCTCGAGGCCGCCAAGACGGTCATCGCCGCACACCCCGTCGGCGGCCCCTTGGCCTTCATCGGCCTCTCCGCCCTCTCGGCCATGCTCGGCTTCGTCAGCAGCGCCGTGCTGGTGCCGGCGGCGGTCTATGCCTGGGGCGCCGGGCTCACGATGCTCATGCTCTGGATCGGCTGGACCATCGGTGGCGTGACGGCGTGGACGCTCGCCGCGCTCTTCGGACGCCCCGTCCTGCGTTGGATCGTCGCCAGCGACACGCTCAGCCGCTACCAACACCTGCTCGACAAACGCCCTCGCTTCACGTCGGTGCTGCTCTTCCAGCTGGCGCTGCCGTCGGAGATTCCCGGCTACCTGCTCGGCCTCGCGCGCTACCCGCTGCAGCGATACCTCGCGGCACTGATGCTTGCCGAATTGCCCTACGCCATCGGCACCGTGCTGCTCGGCGTCGGCTTCGTGCAGCGCGACACTGCGACGTTGATCGCCGTCTGCCTGGTCGGCGCGGTCGCCCTCGCCGTCATCGCTCGCATCCTGCGCGAACGCAACGGCGACTAGGCGAACGTCGGCGCGAACCGCCCGCCCGTCACTGGCGTTGGATACGGACGTCCGAATCGTCGTAGATTCCCTTCGTCCCCCTGGAGCCTCGATGTCCCTCCGTACCGCTTCCCTCCTCGTCGTTGCCGTCTCGACCATCGCCTGCGCGCGCCGCGCGGCCGAGGCGCCAGCACCGGCACTCTCCGACGCCAACATCGCCGCCATCGTCGTCACGGCGAACACGATCGACATCCAGTACGCCGAGATGGCGCTGGCCAAGAGCCAGAACCTCGAGGTGCGCGTCTTCGCCGAGATGGTGAAGAAGGACCATGAGTCGGTGAACGAAGCCGCGACGGCGCTCGTGACGCGGCTCGGCGTGACGCCGGAGATGAACGACGTCGCCTTCGACCTGCGCGACGACGCCGAGGTGAAGCGTCTCACGCTGCGTGACTTCGAGGGCAGTGCCTTCGACAGCGCCTACGCCGCGAACGAAGTCACGTACCACACCACCGTGCTCGGCGCGATCGACGCCGCGCTGATTCCCTCGGCGCAGAACACCGAGTTGAGGGAGCTGCTCGTGGCCGTGCGCCCGGCGGTCGCGGCGCACCTCACGCACGCGCGCGAACTCGCCGCCAAGGTCGGTCGCCGCTGATGCCGCGCGTCCGTGCACTGCTCGCGCTCGGGCTCCTCGCCGTCGTCGCGGTTGCGGCAACGGCGGAGGATTCCGCGCCGCGCCGCACGGAGATCGCGATGCGCGGCAACTCCTTCCGTCCGCGCCGCGCCGACGTCACGCTCGGCGATACCATCGTGTGGGTCAATCGCGACATCGTCCGGCACGACGCCGTGAAGGACGGGCTGTTCGATACCGGCGAGTTGCGCGGCGGCGAGAGCTATTCGTGGGTGCCTGCCGACACAGGGACCATCGAGTACCGCTGCACGATCCATCAGCGGATGCGCGGCCAGATCCGCGTCCACGCAGCGAAGTAACTCGAACACTGGCAACGACTTAACCGACGGGCGGCGGGGATGTCTCCCCGCCGCCCCTTTTCGTCAAGCCTCCCCGCACCGTCAACTTTCTGCAGATTCCGCGAGATTTTCGGGACAATTTTGCATTTCTGGCCTTTATTTCTGCAAAATGGCCGATAAATTTTGCACAATCTGCAATATCTCTAACACACCACCATCATCATATGTCCGTCTTCGACACGCCGCGCCTTGCCGCCATCCGAGCCATCGCCACGCGCGATCCCGTCGTTCCGAACGTGCCGTCGATGGCACCTGAGCCGAAGCCCACCTCGGCGTATTTCGGTAGCCACACCTTCGGCGTGAAGCAGATGCGCGACAAGCTGCCGAAGGACGTGCACGCGAAGCTCGTCGAGGCGATTCGGCTCGGAAAGAAGCTCGATCCATCAATCGCGCCCGCCGTCGCCAGCGCCGTCAGGGATTGGGCGATCGCGCAGGGCGTGACGCACTTCTGCCACTGGTTCCAGCCGCAGACGGGCCTCACGGCCGAGAAGCACGACGCGTTCCTCACGCTCGACGCGAACGGCAACGCGATCGAGAAGTTCACGGCGGAACAGCTGATCCAGTCGGAGCCGGACGCCTCGTCGTTCCCGTCCGGCGGCCTGCGCGCGACCTGGGAAGCGCGCGGCTACACCGCATGGAACCCGGCCTCGCCGCTCTTCATCATGGAAGCGGCCAGCACCAAGACGCTCTGCATCCCGTCGGTGTTCATCGGCTACAACGGCGAGGCCCTCGACGAAGTCGCCCCGCTCTTCCGCTCCAGCGAGGTGCTCTCGAAAGCGGCGCGCGAGTTGCTCGACCTCATCGGCGACAAGGGCGCGCTGCGCGTCTACACCACGATGGGCACCGAGCAGGAGTTCTTCGTCATCGACCGCACGCACTTCGCGATGCGCCCCGACCTCGTCATGGGCGGCCGCACGCTCGTCGGCGCGGCGCCGCCGCGCGGCCAGCAGCTCGAGGACCACTATTTCGGCGGCATCCCCGAGCGCGTGCAGGCCTTCCTCGCCGAAGTCGAGTTCGAGCTCTACAAGCTCGGCGTGCCGATCGTCACGCGCCACAACGAAGTCGCGCCCTGCCAGTTCGAGATGGCGCCGATGTTCGAGGAGACCGACATCGCCACCGACCACAACCAGCTCGTGATGTCGGTGCTGAAGGATGTCGCGCTGCGCCACGGCCTGCAGGTGCTGCTCAACGAGAAGCCCTTCGCCGGCATCAACGGTTCGGGCAAGCACTGCAATTGGTCGCTGTCGATCGCCTCGGACAACGAGCTCAACGGCATCAACCTGCTCAAGCCGGGCAAGACGCCGCATCAGAACATCCGCTTCCTGATGTTCCTGGCCGCGGTGCTGCGCGGCGTGCACCGGCACCAGGGCCTGCTGCGCGCCGGCATCGGCACCAGCGGCAACGAACACCGCCTCGGCGCCAACGAGGCGCCGCCGGCCATCATCTCCGTGTTCATGGGCAACGCGCTCACGAAGATGATCGAGGACATCATCGCCGGCCGCGCGGGCACCAAGGCCGAGCAGGCGATGCTGCAGCTCGGCGTTGCCAAGCTCCCGGAGATCGAGCAGGACAACACGGACCGCAACCGCACCTCGCCCTTCGCGTTCACGGGCGCGAAGTTCGAGTTCCGCGCCGTCGGCTCGTCGCAGTCGATCGCCTTCCCGGTGATGATCGTGAACGCGGTGGTGGCCGAGGCCCTCACCGAGATCACGGCCGCGCTCAAGAAGGAGCTCGCCGCCGGCGGCTCGGTGGACGACGCCGCCCTCAAGGTGGTGCGCAAGATCTTCAAGGAGACCAGCCCGATCCGCTTCGAGGGCAACGGCTACTCCGACGCGTGGGTGCGCGAAGCCAAGAAGCGCGGCCTGCTCAACCTGCGCCGCGCACCCGAGGCGCTGGCCCAGCTCACCACCAAGGAGGCGAAGGCGCTCTTCAAGGGCACCGGCATCCTCACGGAGGCCGAGCTCGACAGCCGCTACCACATCCGCGTCGAGCGCTACGTGAAGGACATGCTCATCGAGATGGAGACGCTGGCCGAGATGCTCGACACGATGATCCTCCCGGCCGGTTACGCCTACCTCGGCGAGCTCGCCGAGGGCGCCGCGAAGGCAAAGGCCGTGGGCATGAAGAGCATTCCGCAGAAGGCCGCGCTGGCCGCGGTGGGCAAGACCGTCACCGCGTTGCAGGCGAAGACCGCCGCGCTCCACGCGGCGATCGCCAAGGCGCACGGCTTGCACGATGACATCAGCAAGTGCGCCGCCTTCCTCACGAGCACGGGCGCCAACGCGATGCTCGCCTGCCGCGAGGTCTCCGACAAGCTCGAGGTGAGCATCGGCGACGCGCACTGGCCGCTGCCGCGTTACCGGGAGATGCTGTTCCCGGTGTGATGGCGGATGATGGATGCTAGAAACACGCGGGGGGACGGCATCGATGCCGTCCCCCCGCGTCGTTGCGGCATCCATCTGCCGCCATCAACTCACTTGGTGTACACCAGCACGCGGAAGGCACAGGGCGCCACCGAGCAGGCCGGCATCTCCACGCGCACGGTCACCGTGCCGCCGGTCCAGTTCGACAGCGTCACCATCGGCGCGTCGTCGTCCAGGATGTCCTCGCCGAGCATCGTGCCGTTCCGCGAGACGCGCATATCGAGGTCCGAGCAGTCCTCGTCACAGACGCCGGCGATGAGCACCTGCGAACCCGCCGGGATGTTGACGCTGAGGTCGGTCGCGTTCCCTTGGGCGAGCGATCCGTCGTGCTGGCTGCGCTTGGTGAGACCCGCCTGGGTCATCATCTCAGTCGCTGCAGTGGTCATCTGATCGATCACCGACTGCGCGCGCGCGGCCAGCGGCGTCGCGCCCAGCACGAGGAGGGCGAGCAGGAACGGCAGGGTACGACGCGTCGAACGGGTGAACATCGCTGGTCTCCGCTGAGTGGTGGGGTGTGGCGCGCGGAAGCTACCGCCGCCTGCCCCCCAAGGATAGTCCTCCGTCACAATACCCCACTCCAGCGTCGGCGGCCTGCGGCGCGTAGCTTCCGGAACCCCCTCTCGCACCGATGGAGATCCGATGGCTCCCACCGCCCACCCGCGCCGACTGACGTCCGTAGCCGCGCGCGCCCTCGCCCTGCTGCTCGTCGCGGCCCCCTTGGCCGCACAGCAGACGCAGCCGATCGACCAGGAGTACACCGCCAAGATCCGCGAGTATCTCCAGGATCCGCGCATCACGACGGAACTGGTCGATCACCTGCCCGCCCACCCGACGATTCCGACGCCGCTGAAGTTCTTCGGCCGCATCGTCGGCACGCCGGGCGAGCTCACGTACGCCGCGGACATCCATCGCTACTACCAGGCCCTCGACGCCGCCTCCGACCGCGTGAAGGCCTGGAAGATCGGCACCTCGGAAGAAGGCCGCGAGATGTACGTGCTGGCCGTCGCCGACGAAGCCACCATCCGCGACCTCGATCGCTACAAGGGCTATCTCAACGAGCTCACCGACCCGCGCCGCACCAGCGAGGCCCGTGCCCGCGAGATCATCCAGACCGCCAAGCCGATCTACTGGGTCACCTCGGGCCTGCACTCCGGCGAGACCGGCGGGCCGGAGATGCTGATGGAGATGGCCTACCGCCTCGCCGTCAGCGACCAGCCGCTCATCAAGAACATCCGCGAGAACGCCATCACGTTCATCACGCCGGTACTCGAGGTGGACGGCCGCGAACGCCAGGTGGACACCTACTACTTCAACAAGTCCCGCCCCAGCGGCGAGGCCCAGCTGCCCCTGATGTACTGGGGCAAGTACGTCGCGCACGACAACAACCGCGACGGGATGGGGCAGTTCCTCGCCCTCACGCGCAACACCAACAAGTTCTTCCTCGAGTGGACGCCGCAGGTGATGCACGACCTGCACGAGTCCGTCTCCTACCTCTACACCTCCACCGGCACGGGCCCGTACAACGAGTGGCTCGATCCCATCACCGTCACCGAGTGGTGGACGATGGCGCAGGTGGACGTGATGGAGATGACCAAGCGCGACGTGCCGGGCGTGTGGACCTACGGCTTCTACGACGGCTGGACGCCCAACTACCTGTTCTTCGCCGCGCACGCGCACAACGCAATCGGCCGCTTCTACGAGGTCCAGCGCTACGGCCCGGACAACGTCGCCTCGCTGCGCGTGCCCGCGCAGACGACCTCGCGCGAGTGGTTCCGCCCGAATCCGCCGCTGCCCGAGATCAAGTGGGGCCCGCGCAACTCGGTGAACATCGGCCAGTCGGCGCTGCTCTTCTCGCTCGATCACTTCGCCACGAACCGGCGGCTCTACCTCGAGAACTACTGGCTCAAGAACAAGCGCTCCGTCGAGAAGGGCCGCAACGGCCCGACCTACGCCTGGCACGTGCCGGCCAACCAGCGCCGCCGCGTGGACGCGGTGGACGCCATCAACGAGCTCCAGCGCCAGGGCCTCGAGATCCACGTCGCCGACGCCGACTACACGCTCGGCGGCACGCGCGTGCAGCGCGGCGACTGGATCATCCGCGCCGACCAGCCGTACCGCACGCTCGCCGATATGTACTTCAGCGTGCAGAACTTCTCGCCCGCCAATCCGCGGCCCTATGACGACACCGGCTGGACCTTCCAGCTGATGCGCAACGTGGTCGTCACGACGGTCAGTGATTCCAGCGTGCTCACGCGCCGGATGACGCGGCTCACCACGCCCGCCCGCGCCACGGGCGGCATCAACGGCAATGGCCGCGTCGTCATCGTGGACCACACGACCGACAACGCGCTCGTCACGATGCGCTTCCGTCTCAAGGACGTGCCGATGCAGGCCGCCGAGGCGGACTTCGAGGCGGGTGGCCGTCGCTACCGCGCCGGCGCGTTCATCATCCCCGACGCGGACGCCGCGCGCGTCGGCCCGGTGCTCCGCGAGCTCGGCCTGCAGGGGTACGCCGTCGCGCAGGCACCGAGCGTCGCCACGCACGACCTCGATGTCCCGCGCATCGGCTACGTGCACTCCTGGCAGCGCACGCAGGACGAAGGCTGGGTCCGCGCCGCCTTCGACACCTACGGCGTGCCCTACGAGTACTTCGCCGACCAGCGCCTGCGCGAGGGCAACCTGCGCAGCAAGTACGACGTCATCATCTTCCCGCACGTCGGCGGCAGCGCGCAGGCGCAGGTGAACGGCATCGCGATGACCGGCACGATGCCCCTGCCGTACCGGAAGACGGACAAGACGCCGAACCTCGGCGCCAACGACGCCTCGGACGACATCCGCGGCGGGATGGGCATCGAAGGCCTGATGGCGCTCTATGAGTTCGTGAAGGCCGGCGGCACGCTCATCGTCGAGGGCGCGACCAGCACGATCTTCCCCGAGTACAAGCTCACGACCGGCATCACGGTCGAGACGCCGGATTCGCTGTTCGCGCGCGGCTCGGTGTACCGCGGCGTCGTGACCGACCGGGGCAGCCCGATCGCCTACGGCTTCAACGCGCAGGTGCCGGTGTACTTCAGCCAGGCGCCCGTGCTCGCCGTGCAGGGTGCCGGTGGCGGCTTCGGTGGGTTCGGCGGCGGCGGCAACAGCCAGCAGCAGAACACCACGCCGATGGCCACGCGCGTGACGGTGTCCGCGTGGGATTGGAACGCCGTCGAAGGCAGCGCCGCGCCGGCGGAATCCGAGCGTCCGGCCGCCGGTGGACGCGGCGCCGCGGCGGCCGCACGCGGTGGCGCGGCAGGTGGCCAGCGTGGCGCAGGTGCTGGCGCGGCTGCGGCCGGTGGTGGCAACGCAAACCGCAACGCCGCGCGGGATACGCGTCCGCGCGCGGTGCTCAGCTTCCCGTCGAACCCCGCCGAGATGCTGCTCTCCGGCACGCTCGCCGGCGGGCAGGCGTTGGCCAACCGCGCGCAGGTCGTGGATGCGCCCGTCGGCGACGGCCACGTCGTGATGTTCGGCATCCGCCCCTTCTGGCGCTGGCAGACGCACGGCACCTTCTTCCTCGGCTTCAACGCCATCCTGCACTGGAACGATCTCGACGCGGGACGCTGAGCACCGCAGGAGTCCGGAAACACGAAGGGCCGCGCTACTTGGCGCGGCCCTTCGTGCGTGTGGCGGCCCGTGCGCCGCGGCGCGTGGCGGGCGCTCGGCGCGGCGGCGACGTCTCGCGCGCCTTCCGCAGTTTCGCCGGCGCCATCAAGCGCCAACTCTCTTCGACAAGCAACGCGACTTCCTTCCAACTCACGCGCTGGTCGAGCCACACGCCGATCCAGCCGCCCTTCCCCACGTACGGCGGGAAGTAGAAGCGATCCGGACGGTCGGCGAGCATCAACTGCTGCACGCCGGGCCCGACCTTGAGCCACACGCCCGGACGGCCGCCGCTGTGTTTGCTGTCGCTGGGCTGCGCGTACATCGCGAAGATCTTGCCGACGCGAAACGTCGACGTCTCCCACGCGGCGACTTCCGTCGCGCCGGGCAGCGCGAGGCAGATCTCGCGCAGGCGCGCGAGGGCGGGGTCCTTCGCAGCGGCACGCGGCATCGAAGCTCCGAGCGATGGCGCGCGACGTTGCGCGCCTCGCCGTACGATACGTCGCTACGCCGACAGCGGCGAGCGCGCCGCCGCCTCGCGCGCCGTCACCGAGTTGCCGGCCGTGCCCGTCACGAGCCCGCGGCAGCGCGCGGCACCACACGCGCACTCGAAGGGCTCGGCGGCCGTGTCGAGGAACTGCGCGTAGTCCAACGTCAGCTCCTCACCCGCCACGATCGCCCGCGCCGCCACGACATCGAGCCCGAGGTACATCGTGTTCGGCTCGCAGGAATGATTCTGCGGCGCCCAGGCGGTGGGCTCGCTGTCCCAGATCGCGTACACCTCGGCGCTCAGCGGATACGCGTAACGACGGAACAGCTCTTGCTCCGTCGGACCCCAGTGCGACTCCACGTGCCGCCGCGTCACGAGTCGGAACGGACGCTCCTCGCCACGGAAGATCACCTCGCCCGCCGCGAGCTCGCGCGTGGCGACGATGCCGTACCCGGCGATCGCGTCACCGCGCATCGCGTAGGCCTTCCGCTTTCGCGCGTGCCGCGCGCGCCCCTCGGCGACGATGCGCTCGAGAAATCCCGCCTGCCCCAAGCCATCGAGCCTGAGGATGTGGTCCGCCGAGCCTTCCCAGCCCTCGGGATAGAACACGCTGCAGGTGAAGTTGATCTCGAGGAAGTACAGCGTCCCCGCCGCGTCCATCCGGAAGTCCATCCGCGCGTAGCCCGTCGCGTCGAAGCTGCGGAACACCGTGCGCGCGGCATCCTTGAGCTGCGAGGCCAAGGGCTCCGCGCGTACCGGCACGTTCGCGTCCGGATGCAGCTCGCTGGTCTTCAGCGCATAGCTCTTGTAGCTGCGCCCTTCGGGGAATCGATACTCCACCGGCGTCAACGCAATGCTGCGCCCGTGCCCGTCCGGATCGCCAATCACGAGCACCGTGAACTCGCGCCCCTCGATGAACTCCTCGACCAGCAGGTCGGGATACTCCGGCTGGATGCGCGCCACCTGCGCGCGCAGCGCCTCGGCATCGGCCACCCGCGCGGATTCATCCACGCCAAGCGAGTCGCCGGCCTTCGCCGGCTTCACGAACAGCGGGTACTTGAGCTTCGCCCGCGTGACTGCCGCGACCGCATCGTCACCCGGTGCGAGTACCACGTGCCGCGGCGTCGCGATGCCCGCCGAGTGCGCGACGTACTTCATCAGCGGCTTGGACGGATCGTAGAGCTGCGGCGTCGGGCCGGTGTACGGCAGCCCGAGCTGCTCCAGTGCGTGGATCACGTCCACGCTCGGCACGTCCCACTCGAGGTAGCCTTCGCAGAGGTTGACGTAGATGTCGAAACCCTGCGGCTTGAGAGCCTGCAGCTGCTTGTACGTCGTCAGCTTGTGCAGGAACTCGTGATGCACCGTGTGGCCCGGCGCCAGCGGCGCGAGGTCCCGCGGCGGATCGTAGTGCCGGTAGTCCACCGTCGAGGTGGAGTAGTCCGGCTGCAGCACGCAGATCTTCACGCGGCCTTGCGAGCGGCCAGGCGGACCCGTTGGCGCGCGGCGGCGAGGATCGCGGCGACGGCGTGCGCGTACGGCCGCCGCGCAAACTTGAGGATCGCGCCGATGCTCGTATACAGCTCGTCTTCCGACAATCCGCACTGCGCGTTGACCTCGAGCACGGCGAGCTCGCCGGTCGCGGCGTCCTGCCGCAGGTCCACGCGCCCGTAGCCGCGACCGCCCACGGCCTCGTAGGCCGCCCAGCTCACCTCGCGGATGCGCGCCGTTTCGCTGCGCGCGACCGGCGCGTAGCGCCACAGATCCTCGTCACGATCGTAGCCGCCGACCGGATCCTCGCTCTCGTACATCCCCCACAGGCGGTCGAACGAGAGGAAGCGCTCCTCCATCGGCAAGCGCGCATTGAAGCGCCGCTCCACCGGCGGATACACCAGGCGCCGCGACGCCGCATCATGATTGCCGACGATGAACGTCGTGAACTCACGGCCGGTCACGAAGCGCTCGGCCAGCACGCCGCCACCCGTGAGGTCCCAGCCGTGGTAGCCCATCCGCAGACGCTGCATCTGTTCGCGCAGCTCGCTCGCCGTGCGCACGACGCTCTTGGTCGTCACGCCCATCGAGCCCGCCGAGATCGCCGGCTTCACGATCACGGGGCCGCCGCCGAGGCGCGCGAGCAGTTGCGCGGCGCCCTTGCCGTCCCGCGGCACGACTTCCCACGGCGCGGTCGGCACGCCGGCGCGATCGAAGGCCCGCTTCATATCGATCTTCGACGTCGTGCCTTCGTAGAAGGCCGCGTCGGCGCCCGTGTAACGCAGCCCCGCGCGATCCAGCGCGTGGATCACCGAGAGGCCCGGCACGCCGTTCGTCTCGTCGCCGTCGCAGAGATTGAAGACGGTGACGTCGCGCCGCTCGGCGCTGCGGGCGATCCGCGCCACCACCGCCTCGCGGTCGGCGAGCGTGATGCGCTGCCAGCGCCACGGAATGCCCAACACCGCGAAGGCGCGGCGGAACTCGGCGCGACTCTGCTTGAAGTCGCAGTACCAAGCGAGGTTCTCGTCGTCCGTGTCGAGGTGCGGCACCAACACCCACACGAGCGGTTCGCGCGTGCGGGGGATCGGGGGACGCGGCGCCCGGACGCGCGCGGCCACACTCATCGCCGGAATACGATGGGCATTCGCCGTGGAATGTAGTGCAGTCCGGGAAAAAGGAACACAGGGCACCTTATCCC